>NZ_JBFBEA010000012.1:0-288431 GCF_040683495.1 Streptomyces sp. NPDC093544
TTCCGATGTGGTGCGGGGGGCGGGGGTGGGTTTTTTCGCCCCCTCCGCCCCTGCCCATTCCCGTCCCCAGGGGGCTCTGCCCCCTGGGCCCCCGCTCCTCAAACGCCGGAGGGGCTGAATCTCCCCGGCAGCCCCCAGGTACAGGACGGGCAGGGGCGGAGGGGGCGAAATCACTCCCCCCTGCGCACCTCGTACAGGAAGCACCCGTACTCCACCGCCCGCACATGCACCAGCGCCACAGCCGGGTCGTCGAACGCGTTCCGGAAGGCCGCGTCATCGGGGGCGTCGACCAGCTGTCCGCCCAGGATGTTCCCCTCGGCGGAGTAGCGGCGGACCGTGCGGTGATCGTTGTCGAAGGGGTAGCCCGCCGCGACCGGTTCCGGGCACTCCTGCGCGTGGATGAAGACCGGCCCCTGCTCGTCGTACGCGCCCGGGTCGGCGCCGGTTTCCGCGGCCCAGCGGCGCAGCGGGGCGTACGAGACCAGGGCGATCAGCTCCCCCGGCTCGCTACGGCGCAGACAGCAGCGCAGCGGAGCCCCGCCTTCCTCGTCGGTCACGGCATTCATCCCGCGTCCCGCGTCGTCGGCGAGGCGCAGCTCCTTGAGGATCACGGGGGCGATGGGTTGTGCGGTATAGGTCGTCATGGCTCCAGCGTCACGCGCGTCCGCCCGGTTCTCCGGCGGGAAACGGACATCGCGTTCCGCGCGGCTCCCGTGGAAGGATGGCGCAACCCACCCATAACGAGGAGATGACCGCGTGCCTGGCACAAACCTGACCCGCGAAGAGGCGCAGCAGCGGGCGCAGCTGCTCACCGTTGACTCGTACGAGATCGATCTCGACCTCTCGGGCGCGCAGGAGGGCGGCACCTACCGGTCCGTGACCACGGTGCGATTCGACGTCACCGAAGGCAGCGCCGAGTCCTTCATCGACCTCGTGGCCCCCGCGGTCCACGAGATCACCCTGAACGGCGACCCGCTGGACGTGGCCGCGGTCTTCAA
The DNA here is from genome assembly GCF_040683495.1 of Streptomyces sp. NPDC093544. Classification (NCBI taxonomy): domain Bacteria; kingdom Bacillati; phylum Actinomycetota; class Actinomycetes; order Kitasatosporales; family Streptomycetaceae; genus Streptomyces; species Streptomyces sp. NPDC093544. The sequence goes on from NZ_JBFBEA010000012.1 coordinate 999, forward strand.
GGACTCGCGGATCGCGCTCGCGGGTCTGCTGGCGGGGCGCAATGTGCTCCGCGTGGTCGCGGACTGCGCCTACACCAACACCGGCGAGGGGCTGCACCGGTTCGTCGACCCCGTCGACCAACAGGCCTACCTCTACACCCAGTTCGAGGTCCCGGACGCCCGCCGTGTCTTCGCGTCGTTCGAGCAGCCCGACCTGAAGGCCACCTTCCAGTTCACCGTGAAGGCGCCCTCCGGCTGGACCGTCATTTCCAACTCGCCGACGCCCGAGCCCAAGGACGACATCTGGGTCTTCGAGCCGACGCCGCGGATCTCGACGTACATCACGGCCCTGATCGTGGGCCCGTACCACAGCGTCCACAGCGTGTACGAGAAGGACGGGCAGTCCGTTCCGCTCGGTATCTACTGCCGTCCCTCGCTCGCCGAGTTCCTCGACTCGGACGCGATCTTCGAGGTCACCCGGCAGGGCTTCGACTGGTTCCAGGAGAAGTTCGCCTACGCGTACCCGTTCAAGAAGTACGACCAGCTCTTTGTGCCGGAGTTCAACGCGGGCGCGATGGAGAACGCGGGCGCGGTGACGATCCGGGACCAGTACGTGTTCCGGTCCAAGGTGACCGACGCCGCGTACGAGGTGCGTGCGGAGACGATCCTGCACGAGCTGGCGCACATGTGGTTCGGCGACCTCGTGACCATGGAGTGGTGGAACGACCTGTGGCTGAACGAGTCGTTCGCCACCTACACCTCCATCGCCTGCCAGGCGTACGCCCCGGGCTCACGCTGGCCGCAGTCCTGGACCACCTTCGCCAACTCCATGAAGACGTGGGCGTACCGGCAGGACCAGCTCCCGTCGACGCACCCGATCATGGCGGAGATCCGCGACCTGGACGACGTGCTCGTCAACTTCGACGGGATCACCTACGCCAAGGGCGCGAGCGTGCTGAAGCAGCTCGTCGCGTACGTCGGCGAGGACGAGTTCTTCAGCGGTGTGCAGGCGTACTTCAAGGCGCACGCGTACGGCAACACGCGGCTCAGCGACCTGCTGGGCAAGCTGGAGGAGACCAGCGGGCGTGATCTGAAGACCTGGTCGCAGAAGTGGCTGCAGACCGCGGGCATCAACATCCTGCGTCCGGAGATCGAGACGGACGCGAACGGTGTCATCACGTCGTTCGCGATCCGCCAGGAGGCCCCGGCCCTGCCCACCGGTGCCAAGGGCGAGCCGACGCTCCGCCCGCACCGCATCGCCATCGGCCTCTACAGCCTGGACGTGAACAGCGGCAAGCTGCTGCGCGACGAGCGCGTCGAGCTGGACGTCGACGGCGACCTGACGGCCGTACCGGAGCTGATCGGCAAGCGCCGCCCGGACGTCTTCCTGCTCAACGACGACGACCTGTCGTACGCCAAGGTCCGCCTCGACGAGGGCTCCCTCGCCTTCGTCACCGAGCACCTGGGCGACTTCGAGTCCTCCCTGCCGCGCGCCCTGTGCTGGGCCTCGGCCTGGGACATGACGCGTGACGCGGAGCTCGCGACCCGCGACTACCTGTCCCTCGTCCTGTCGGGCATCGGCAAGGAGTCCGACATCGGTGTCGTGCAGTCGCTGCACCGCCAGGTGAAGCTGGCGATCGAGCTGTACGCCGACCCGATCGCCCGCGAGGCCCTGCTGACCCGCTGGACGGACGCGACGCTGGCCCATCTGCGGGCGGCCGAGGCCGGCAGCGACCACCAGCTGGCCTGGGCTCGCGCCTTCGCGGCGACCGCCCGTACGCCGGAGCAGCTGGACCTCCTGGAGGGGCTCCTCGAAGACCGCGAGAGCATCGAAGGCCTCGCCGTCGACACCGAGCTGCGCTGGGCGTTCGTGGGCTGCCTCGCGGCGGTCGGACGCTACGACGAGGCGGAGATCACCGCCGAGTACGAGCGGGACAAGACGGCGGCGGGTGAGCGGCACGCGGCCACCGCCCGTGCCGCGCGTCCCACCCAGGAGGCGAAGGCGGAGGCCTGGGCCCAGGTCGTCGAGTCCGACAAGCTCCCGAACGCCGTGCAGGAAGCGGTGATCGGCGGCTTCGTGCAGACCGGTCAGCGTGAGCTGCTCGCCCCGTACACGGACAAGTTCTTCGCCGTGGTCAAGGACATCTGGGAGGCCCGCTCGCACGAGATCGCCCAGCAGATCGCGGTCGGCCTCTACCCGTCGATCCAGGTCTCCGAGGAGACCATCGCCAAGACGGACGCGTGGCTGGCCTCCGCCGAGCCCAGCGCGGCCCTGCGGCGGCTGATCTCGGAGTCCCGCTCGGGTGTCGAGCGGGCGCTGCGGGCACAGGCTGCGGACGCCGCGGCGTCGTAGTCGTAGTCGTAGTCGGTTGTACGTGAAGGGGGGCGCCCGGTGTTGTGCCGGGTGCTCCCCCTCTTTTCATAGGGCGCTCTTTTCGGGGGGCGGTCACCCGCCCGTCGCGCACACCAGCCGGGCCGTGTCGATCATCGTCCGGACGTGCAGTCCGGTCTGTGCGGAGACCGGAACCCACCGGAGGTCGTACGACTTCTCCAGTTGCCGGCACCACTCGCGCACCAGGTTCGCGAGCGCGTCGGAGGTCTCGGGGGCGGTGCGGGCCAGGGCCCGGCACATCATGGCCGCCGCGCGCAGCGGGATACGCCGTGCGGAGATGCCGATGGCCGCGAAGTGGCCCTGGTGCGTGCTGTGTTCCTCCGCGGCCCAGGTGTCGACGAGCGATGGTGCCACGTCGATGAGTTCGCGCGCGGCGTCGTGCAGGGGCACCAGACCCTCGGGTACGTCGGCCGCCACCGCCCGCTCACCGAGCACGGCCGTGAGCTCCCGGGTCTGCCCGGCCAGCACCTCGCTCACCCGCGCGATCTCCCGGTCCGGGGCAGTGGCGGGCCGCGCGTCGCTCACCGCGGGCGAGCACCAGGCGGGTGCCTCGATGAGGGCGGTCAGGGTGCCGTAGCGACGGGGGTACAGCCAGGTGCTCTCGGCGACGAAGCCGCTCGGGTCGCGTTCCCGCTCGCTGCGGTCACCGGGCAGCAACAGGACACCTGGCGGGTCCAGTTGCCAGTCGGGGCCGTCGACGGGGTGGCGGTCGAGGGGGATACGCAGCCGCGTCGCCGTCTCCCGAAAGGCGCGGGCGACGCCGGGCACCTCCCGCGTCAACATCAGGAAGGCGCCTCCGACTTCGATGCCGTGCAGCGTGAACTGGGCCACCGGCCGCAGCTCGTCGAGCAGCCTCACCAGCGCCCGCGACTCGGGGAGCGGCTCCCGTCCCTCGCCCGGCGCGGGCAGCGACTCGGGCTGGCTGGCGAACGCGGGCCGGTAGAAGTACCGGTGACACTCCATCAGGGATGGTTCCGGTACCTCCGGTGTCCAGCCGTGTGCCAGGTGCGCCCCGTCCGGGTCGAGGCAGAGCAGGAAGTGCCAGGTGCAGCCGAGGCGTTCGAGCTCCTCCGGCCGGCGCGCGAACAGCCGGGCGAGGCGGAGCGCGGAGGCCCCGCCCACGGGTTCGTTGGCGTGCGCACCGGCGACGGTGAGGATCTGCCGGTCGCCGCGCCCGGCGGACAGCAGCCACAGCGGACGCCCGGCACGGCTCTCCCCGACGGAGCGCAGCCGCAGCACCTCGGGCGCCGCGGCGACCAGCGTGCGGGCCTGCCGCTCCAGGTCGTCGACTGCCGGGTAGCCGGCGGGATGGACGGCCGGGTGGAGCGGTGTCCGCACGCTGGTCCTCCGATCAAGCGCCCTGGGAGTTACTGTCCCCAGTGGTTTCCTTCTTGTCCAACGGGCGAATCACGATCTTGGCAGCCATGCGGACTCCTCTCATTACGCCTGGAGCAAGCCGTTGCGCCTGGAGCACAGCCTGCGCCTGGAGCAGGCCGTGCTCCAGGAACGGGCCGTTGCTCCTGGCAGCGGACAGGCACGCGGTGAGCTGTTCGCGGCCGGTCAGCCGCCGTTGCCGCCACTGCTGTCGCCCGTGGTTTCCTTCTTGTCCAACGGACGGATAACGATCTTGGTAGGCACGCCAACTCCTCTCCCACATAAGGGTGTTGAGCGTCAGGACGCGATCACTGATGGCGTCTTGTCAAGACTCGACTCGGGGGACCAGAGTGTCAAGGCATGCTCCCGTAAAGGGAACACGCTCCTGTAAAGGGATGGGGTCACGGTGACGATGCCGACGGTCGAGACGCTCAGCCGGCCCCGGATCAAGCCCGAGCACCGGGCCTACCGGACCGTCGACGGCAACGTCCGTATCGGCAGCGTCATCCACGGTATAGGCGCCGAGATCGCCGATCCGCAGGGCTGGGTCTGGACCCTGGTCGAGGCGATGGACGGCACCCGCGGACCCTCCGCAGTGGTCGACGAGGTGCTGCGGGCGCACCCCGGCCTCCCCGGCGAGGACGCCCGTCAGGCGATGGCGGACCTGCTCGCCGCCGGTTTCGTGGACGACGCGGGCGCACCCGTGCCGGTGCCCGAGCGGGAGCAGGTCCGCTACAGCCGAGGCGTGCCCCTGCTGCGCTGGATGGACCTGGGCCCCCGGACCAGCCCGTGGGACGCCCAGCTCCGGCTGCGCGAGGCCCGCGTACTGCTGATCGGCGTCGGCGGCACGGGAGGCTACGCCGCGCAGAGCCTCGTCGCCTCCGGGGTCGGCCACCTCCACTGCGTGGACCCCGACTCGGTGGAACTGTCCAACCTGAACCGCCAGCCGCTCTTCCGCGAGTCCGACATCGGCCGCCCGAAGGTGGCAGCGGCGGTGGCCACGCTGCGGGCGCTGAACTCGGATGTGGTGGTCACCGGAGAGCGGCGGGAGGTGCGGAGGCCGGCGGACCTGGCGGAGCTTGTGCGTGGTGGGCGCCAAGTCGCCGAGGGAGCAGCCGACTTGGACAGGGATCCCGGTCCCCCTGCCTACGACCTCCTCGTCCTCGCCGCCGACCACCCCGACGACATCCGGCGCTGGGCGAACCGGGTCTGTCTGGCCGCGGGTCTCCCCTGGGTCGACGCGGGGTATCGCGGTCCCCTGGTGACCGCGGGCGTGTACGTGCCCGGCCGGGGCGCCTGCTGGGAGTGTCTGCGGGCCGGTGAGGCCGCCCGGCGCGACCTGCGTCTCGCTCCCGGAGAGGACCCGGAGATCGCGTCCCCCCGAATGCCCTGGAACCCGGCGACCGCGGTCACCGCCGGTCTTTCCGGCGGCCTCCTCGCCCACGCGGCCCTCGCCCTGCTGACCGGCGTCCCGGCCCTGGATCCCGGCGTCCGCTTCGGAATCAACCTGATGCTCCCCGGCGATCCGGTGCTCCAGAGAACCCCGCGGCTCCTGGACTGCCCGGCGTGCGGGGAGCGGAAGACCGAGGAACAGCGGACCGAGGAGCGCGAGTGACCGCCGGGGCCGGGCCGGAGCGCCCCGCACCCACCGATACGGCGGAACGCCCACCGTCCCCAGACTCCCCGGGCGCCACCACCCGCGTACGCCTGCACGACCTCGCCTCCCGCCCCGACGGCGCGGAATGGATCGTGGGCCGAATGGCGACGGGCGAGTTCGTCGCGCTGCCCGAGGTCGGGAAGCAGGCGCTGGACCTGCTCGGGCAGGGGCTGAGCTCCGCCGAGGTGGGGGAACGGTTGCGGGAGGCGACCGGCGACGACATCGACGTACCGGATTTCGTGGCGGCACTGCTCGCCCTCGGGTTCGTCGCCGAGCTGGACGGACGCGAGGTACCGCAGCCCGCGCCGCCGAAGCCGACGTTCTGCTGGATACGGCCCCGGCATGTGCGCTGGGTGCTGAGTCCCGTCCTCCCCGTACTGCTCGGCCTGCTGATCGCGGCCGCCCTGCTCAGCCGCCCGCCCGTGCCCCTCAGTTACCACACTCTCCTCTGGAGCCCGCACGGCAGCGCGGTGATCGCACTGGGCGCCGGAGCGGGCTGGACCCTGTTGCTGCTCCACGAGTGCGCCCATCTCGTCGCGGCCCGGGCCACCGGCGTGGCCGGCCGGATGCGCCTCGGCACCCGGCTCCAGTTCCTGGTCATGCAGACGGACATCAGCGGAATCGAACTCGCCCCGCGCCGCCACCGGTTGACCGCGTATCTCGCCGGGATCGCGACCAATCTGACGGTCTCCGCACTGGCCGCCCTCGCCGCGGGCGCCACGCACGGCACACCGCGACGCGTCCTCGCCGCCCTCACCCTCCTCGCCCTGCTCCCGCTCCCCTTCCAGCTCATGGTCTTCATGCGCACGGACCTGTACTTCGTCCTCCAGGATGTGACGCGCTGCCGCGATCTGTACGGGGACGGGCTGGCGTACGCGAGGTACGCGGCCCGGCGCCTGTTCCGTCGTACGACCGGCCGCGATCCCAGCCGCGAACTCCCCGCCCACGAAAGGCGATCCGTCCGTGCGTACAGCGTGGTGATCGTCGTGGGCACCACGCTGTGTCTCGCGTTCCTCGCCACCGTCACCCTGCCCGCGGACATCACGCTCTTCGCCCGCGCGACGGCCCGCCTGGGCCCCGGCCACACCACCGCCGAACTCCTGGACGCCACAACCGTCGTCGTCACCCTCGGCGGAATCCACCTGCTCTGGGCCCGCACCTGGTGGCGCGGCCGAAGGGCCGGCCGGGGAAAATCCCGCCGGTGACCGGGTCTACGGCTGTCCAGGGAGCCTGATCGACTGCGAGTGACGGAAGAAGTCGGTCGGGTCCCACTGCGCCTTCGCCCGCTGAAGGCGTGCGTAGTTGTCCTTGAAGTACAGCGTGTGCCACGGCACTTGGGACTTGTTGTAGGCGGGATCCATGATGTCGGGGTCGGGATTGTTGATATAGCAGCCGTCGGTCAGATCATTGGGCACCGGATAGCCCCCGGTATTCGCAAAGGTCTCGCCATAGATATCGCGCTGCCATCCGAGATGCAGCGGATCCTCGCTCTGTTCGGTCCAGAAGCTCTCGTAGAGGGCGAAGAACGCGGTGGCGCGATGGGAGGAGGCGGTGGCGGCGGGCGGCACGGCGTTGTGCTGTCCGCCGCCACCGTTCAGCGAAATGGCGGCGTTGACATTCGCGTAGTCGGTGCGGGTCATGTTCCGGTGTATGGCCCCGATCTGATCCTCGGTGAAACTCTTGCGCAGGTATGCGGTCTTGACCGAGCTGCGCAGTGTGTGGTCGTAGAGCAGCGGCGGACTGGCGGTTCCGACCAGTTTGGTGGAGGCCAGCCAGCCAACTCGCCGGAACGGAAAGGACGGTGATATGCCGGTGTCCCGGGTGACGGCCGCACCGTAATCCGCGAGGAGCTGTTCGGCCCGCGGGTCCGTCCCGTCGACCTGGGTGAACAGCCCGACGCCGGCACCGGGGCCGGTGCCCTGCCGCATGAGGAGGTAGCCGGAGAGAGAGACAAAGGGGGAGTCGACGGAGCCGTTCCGCACGTGCCAGTCACCGAAGTTGGTGACCAGCCGGGTGAGGGCCGGCCGGTCGACCGCACTCCAGGGCACGTTCGTCAGTGCGACGAGCACGTCCTTGGGTGGAGCGGGGAGCTGACGGGCGGGGTCGGTGCCGGTGGCTCCCGCGGAACGGAACCAGTACCGGGTGATGACACCGAAACTGCCGCCGCCCCCACCGGTGGTGGCCCACCACAGATCGGCTGCGGCGCCGGTGGAACCGCGTGAGACGATCACGCTGCGGGCGGTGCCCGCGCTGTCGACGACGACCATCTCGACGGCCTCGATATGGTCGGCCACCAGGCCGTACTTACGGGTCAGCAGGCCAAAGCCGCCGCCGCTGGCATGGCCGCCGATGCCGACCGTCAGACAGGCGCCGCCGGGAATGGTGGTGCCCCAGCCCTTGTACAAGGCCTCGTAGATCTGGCCGAGTTGGGCTCCGGCCCCCACGCAGAAGGCCCGGCGCTCGGCGTCGTAGGAGATCTGCTTCAGGCCGGCGGTGTCGATGATGATGTCGATGTCGGCGTTGCTGACGAAGTCGGCGTAGCAATGACCGCCGCTTCGTACCGAGACCCGTTTGCCGGCCCGTACCGCCTCCTGGACCACGCGCACCACGTGATCGGTCGAGCCGACCAGGCGGATGGATTCGGGCGAGGCCGTCCATCGCTTGTTGACCCCGGTGGACAGCTCGGCATATCTCGCGTCCGCGGGCCGGACGACCACGGCTGCGGCGGCCGGATCGCAGACCGCCGTACCGGTGTCGGCGAGCGGCTGGGCGACGGCCGTGGGCGGCGGCAGGGTCGGTACGGCGACGGCTCCGGCCGCGACCGCCGCGGCCCCGGTGATCAGATTCCGTCTACTGACCTTGGGCATGACTGTCTCTCCCCCGTACTCAAATGAGATGGATCACTCTGATGTGCGGCCGAAATAGACCCGTAGAAACCGAATGAACCTGAAAAGAGCCGAGGTGCCGACTCAGGATTCGGACGTCGTCCCGGTCGTGTCGCCGACCGGGGCGAGACCGTGCTCGCGATGCCAGGTCGCCTGGTCATGCAGCGTGCGGGACAGGGGCCGGAAGGTGACGCCGAGTTCGTGGACAGCCCGGCCGGATGACACCAGCCTCCGGTCGCCCTCCAGCAGGGCCCGCACTCCTTCCCGGGTCGCCGCCGGGGTACGGCCGGTGAGCCGGGCCGCTATCTCGGACACCGTGGCGACGGCCAACGCCAGCCGGGCGGGGATCTCGCGCGGCGGCCGGACCCCCATGGCACGGGCGGCGAGCCGGCACACCTCGGGCAGCGGCACCCAGCTCCCCGCGACGATGTACCTGCGCGCGTGCCCGCCCGCCACGGCCGCGCGCACGCACGCGTCGGCGACATCGCGGGCGTCGACCACATGGTTGCCGGCCCGTGGCGCGGCGGCGAGCGTGCCCGAGGCCACGGCCAGGAACAGCCGTCCCGCGGAGGTGGGGCCCGCGTCGCCGGGACCCCACATCCAGCCGGGCAGGACGATCGGAACCCGCACCCCGTACCCGACGGGCAGGGAGCGGACCACTTCCTCGGACCGCAGTTTGCTCGCGTAGTAGCCGTTCTGCCGGGTCGTGCGGCCCTCCGCCGTGTGCTCGTCGGAGGGCCGCCCGTCGGACCGAGCGGCGAGGGTACCGATGGAGCTGGTATGCACCACCGTGGGGACGCCCGCTTCCGAGGCCGCGCGCAACAGCCGCCGCACCGCGTCGACATTGGTCGCGGTGAGCAGGTCGTCGTCCCGGCCGCCCGGCGCGTAGTACTCGCGGAAGTACGCCGCGGTGTGGATCACCGCGTCGTGCCCCCTCAGCGCCGGCTCCAGAGCAGCCATGTCGAGCACGTCTCCCTGCCACAGGACCAGCCGCTCGTGCTCCGGGAGCAGGGTGCGGGCCCGCTCCCGGTCACGGACCACGGCGGTCACTTCACCGCCGAGGTCGAGCAGCCTCCTGACCGTGTTGCTCCCGAGCAGACCGGTCGCGCCGGTGACCAGGACGCGCTGCGGCCGGTCGGAGCTCAGGTCCACTGCACCACGTCCAGGCGTATCGCCGTGGTCACCGTGCCGCCCTGGAGGACGTCGACGGCCACCGGCACGGTGAGCGTGGGCAGTTCGTCATGGCGGCGGAAGCCTTCCACCGAGGCCCGCAGTTCGGTCACCTGGTCCAGCTCGGCGAAGGCGGTGAACTCGGTGGCGATCGAGGCGACGGTGAGCGTCGCCGGGGAGACTCCGTGGAGCCGGGCGACCGAGGAGATGGCGAGCTGCCTGGCCGCCTCCATCTGCAGATGTCCGGGCACATGATCCAGCGGGTGATCAAACATGTGCGGGTGGCTGGGGTCCATCGCGATCAGTGCGAACACCTTCCCCGGCATGGTCAGTACAGGGTCGGTGATGACGACATTGCGGGCCTCCTGCCGGCCGACCGTGGCGGGCGCCGCCGGGGTGAATCGCGGCAGCGAGGGGTCCGGTTCCGTCGGACGGGCGGTCCGCATCGTGCGGTACGCCCGCTGGGAGAGGATCAGCAGGGTGCCGTCACCGGCCATGGCGACCTCGCCGTCCAGCGACACGTCTCCGGAGAAGGTGAAGCCCTGGATGCGGCCCGCCCTGTTGCGCCGGGCGTCGACCCGCATCTTCACCAGCACCTCGGCCGGATTCGAGCCGATCATCAAGTTGGCCAGGCCGACCGTGTGCAGGTTGAGGCTGCGGAAGATGAACGCCGAGCCCAGATCGATGTCCAGGTGACGGTGGGCGACGAGGACTCCGGCCTGGCGCACGACCTCCACGAGCAGGGTGAAGTCGTAGAGCGGGGCGTTCTCGCCGATGAGGTGACCGCGCGGGAGCTGCGCGGCGACCAGGAAGGTGTCGTCGCCGACCGCGGCGGAATCGGTCACGAACACCTCGGCGACGGACGTGCGGTGGACAAGGAAGCGGGACACCGTCGAGTCGTAGCGCAGAGCTTCGGCCACCAGGGCCGTCGAGTCCTCGGTCGACGTCACTTCGGCCGGAGTTGCCTCAGGTATGGACATAGCGGTTCTATCCCTTCACGGTGCTCACGTCGGTTACGGGACGGGGACGGATCACGAGGCGAGGCGCGCGCCGGGCCTGGACGGCAGGCGCTCCAACAGCTCCATGACTCCGGCGATACCGGACCGCGCGCCGACGGTGCCATCGGGACGGATGTATACGAGCCAGGGCGCCGCCTGGGCCGGACCGAAACCGGGCCCTTCGGCGCGCGCGGTGTCGCACCAGGCTTCGGCAGCGTCGTCCCCGGCTTCCGCCGGCTCGTCGGCGGGCCGGATCCAGAGCACGTCGACGGCATCCCGTACGTCGCGACTGCGCAGCGCGGACAGCGCCCGGGCGGCGATCTCACCGGCCGAACGGTCCCCGTACGCGAGCAGGGTGTGGCGTCCCGCGCTGAGGTACCCGTGCAACGAGTCCGTCTTCGCACCGTGCGCCGATGTGAAGGGGGTGTCGGGCATTCGCCGGCCGAGCCGGATCGCGCGGGGTACGGCGCCCGAGCCGGGCAGGTCGGCGACGGCCGGGCTCCCGGAGTGGTCCAGGTCCAGCTGGGCGAGCTGCGGCAGCAACTGCTTCTCCATCAGACCCCGCCGGGACATGGACTGCATGGTCGCGTCGCGCATGGCCCTGGCCATCGGGTTGCGCAGCAGCCACATACGGGTCTGCTGGTCCGCGTTCTTCACCGCCTGCACGGACGCGGGCCGGCGCTCGGCCTCGTAGCTGTCGAGGAGAGCGGGGTCGACACCGCGCCGCACCGCCGCGAGTTTCCAGCCCAGGGCATAGCCGTCCTGGACGCCGGTGTTGAGGCCCTGGCCGCCGGCAGGGCTGTGCGCGTGGGCCGCGTCGCCGGCGAGGAACACCCGGCCCTCGCGGAATCGCGGAGCGACCTTGGCGTGCACCTGGAAGCGGTTGGACCACCAGGTGGCGCGCAGCCGCAGGTCGCCGGGGCCACGCTCGTCGAGGAGGAACTGAAGCTGTGCGTCCGAGGGCGGCTCGGTCTCCCCGTCGGCGGGGATGTCGAAGAAGACCCGGTGTCCGCCGCCCGGCAGCGGTACAAGCACCAGTACGCCCTCGGGAGTGATGTGGTACTGCGCCTCGTCCTTCGGGGCGGGGCCGTCCACATAGCCGTCGCCGAGCAGGAACACCCGGTCGTAGGTGTGGCCCTCGACGGCGATTCCGACACTGTCGCGCACCTTGCTGTGTGTGCCGTCCGCCGCCACCACCCAGGAGTGCTTGACCCGCTCCACCGATCCGCTCGGGAGCCGCAGGGCCACCCGTGCGGAGTCGTCACCGTTGGTGACGCCGATCGCCTCGGTCTCCCACTCCACGGAGCCGCCGAGCTCCAACAGCCGGGCGTAGAGCGCGTTCTCGGTGAGCGGCTGCGGTGCGCACAGCGGGTTGGGGAAGGCGGTGCCCTCGATTCCTCCGAACCGCATGCCGCCGATGCGCTTCTTACGTGAGAAGTACGCGGCTCCGGCAAGCGGCAGCGCTTTTGCCGCCAGCTCCTCGGCGACTCCGATCCGGTGCAGGCACTCCAGTGCGCCGCTCCACAGGATCAGCGCCTTGGGGGCCTCGCCCGGTCCCTCGCGCTTGTCCACGACGCGGCAGGGCACACCGAGGCCGAGCAGAGTGCAGGCGGTGGTCAGGCCGGTCGGTCCGGCGCCGACGATCAGGATGTCCGGCGTCATCGTGCGGTACCTCCATCGGACTTGAGGGCGAGGCGTATCTCGTGAACGCCTGAGTCGGTGTCGGTGAAGAGCACCGAGGGGATGCCGAGGGCACGGGCCGCCTCGACGTTCTCCTCGGTGTCGTCGACGAACAGGCATTCCGCCGGCTCGGCGCCGAGCCGGGACAGCAGGATCTGGTAGATCTCCGGGGAGGGCTTGCGTACGCCTTCCTTGTGCGAGTCCACGACCAGGCGGAACAGCTCGTCCACGGGAAGCTGGGCGCGCCAGCGCGGCTCCCATTCGCGGACGTTGTTGGTGAGCATGGCGAGCTCGTATCCCTCGCCCTTCAGCGTGCGAAGGAAGGAGACGAACGGTTCGTTGGGGCGGCGGCCGCGGAACCACAGTTCGCCGAAGGGCCGGCCGTCCAGCGCGCCGCCGTGACCCCTGGGCAGTTCGGCGAGGATCCGCAGCACCATCTGGTGCTCGGTGATGGCACCGGTCTCCAGATCGGCCATCGGGGTCTGTCCGTACCGCTGAGTGGCGGCCGCGAAGGCGCCGAAGAGCTCCTCGACACCCAGGCCGACCAGCGTCGCGAACTCGGTGAAGGTCTCCACGAGGGGATTGGTGAGTACGCCCCCGTAGTCGACGACAACGATCCTGATCGTCACGACGACTCCTGGGCGGGCGGGGCGAATTCGAGCTGGATACCGATCATCACGAGTTCGGTGTCGCCGGTGTTGAACATCTGGTGGCACAGCGGCTGGTCCGCGGGGTTGTACAGCACGATGCCGTCCGGGAGTTCTCCCTCCCGGATCACCTTGCCGTCCGCGCCCACGGAGCGGACCTTGGCGCCATGGAGCACCACGGTCGTCCACGGCTTGCGGTGGGTGTGCAGCGGGCGGCTGCCGCCCGGCGGGACCTTTTCGACCCAGGCCTTCACCAGGGGGGTGTCCAGACACAGCGGCGTCAGGAGTTCCTCCCAAGGGCCTGCGGGCAGGGCTGCGTTCTCTGTGTGCTCCGACATGGAACGGGGCTCCTGAGCAGTCAGTAGGGAGCGTTACCGGAAAAGATGCGCCGCGGATTGTCGACGAGCATGGTGTGGATCCGCTCGTTGTCGACTCCGGCCTTGTTCAGCGCCGGGAGCACATCGTTGTGGATGTGGGTGTAGTCCCAGGACGGCGCAACCAGTTCGCGCTGCTCTTCGGTGAGGTAGTCCAGGAAGCACGGACAGTCGTGGGAGAGCACCAGCTGATCGGTGTACCCCAGCCGGACCAGCTCGGCCACGGTCTCCACACGCTGCTCCAGAGAGGCGATGAACTCCATGCCGAACCGGTCCATGCCCAGGTACGAGCCGGCCTCGAGCAGTTCGCGCAGGTAGCCGATGTCATCGGTGTCACCGGAGTGGCCGATGACGACCCGGGTCAGGTCGACGCCTTCCTCCGCGAACACCTTCTGCTGCAACAAGCCGTTGCGCACCAGGGCGTTGCTGTGGGTCTGGATCGGCGCGCCGGTCTCGCGGTGGGCCTGGGCCGTGGCCCGCAGCACCCGCTCGACCCCTTCGGGCAGGTCCTCGGTCTCGGTGGCGACCTTGAGCACAGCGGCCCTGACCCCGGTGTCACCGATGCCTTCGGTGATGTCACGGACGAAGAGCTCGGTCATCGGGTCGGGGCCCTCGAAGACCCGGCCCGGACCGCGGAAGGCGAAGTACATCGGCTCGTCGTTGTAGGTGTAGACGCCGGTCGCCACAACGATGTTGAGGGGTACCCGCGCGGCCACTTTCTTGATCCGCGGAAGATAGCGCCCCTGTCCGAGAACGGTCAGATCGACAATCGTCCTGACGCCCCGCTCGGCAGCGGCTGTCAGCTTTGCGACAGCGTTGTCGATTTGCTTTTCTTCGTCCCACAGCTGTGGGTTATTCTTCTGAATTTCGGTGCTGAGCACAAATACGTGCTCATGCATCAAGGTCACACCGAGCTGATCAACCGGAATTCCGCCCGCCACGGTTTCCACTATCACTGGATGCAAAGAATGAGCGTCCCCCATTTGCTGCCCCCGGCTTTCTGATCACGTTTGATTTCGGCTGTTGAACCCTACGGTTGCATGATCGCCCCTCGCCTTGTCAACCTTTTTCGGACGCCTTGGGGGTGGTGTTACCAATAGTGCAGCCGGTGACCTTGTAGCCGCCCCGCGAGGGCGGGATAATCGGGGAGTAAAAGCGTTCTCACTGAATCTAAGTGCTCGCATGGCGATCTTTTAAGGAAGGGCCGCAGTGGCAGACACGGAAAGGGTCGCGCTGGTGACCGGGAGCACCGACGGCCTCGGCCGAGGGGTCGCGAAGCTGCTCGCCGAACAGGGCTGGCACGTCGTGGTGCACGGGCGCGATCCCCGGAAGGTGGCCGCCGCCCTTGATGACGTACGCAAGGCGTCGGGCGGCGGCAGCTCGGTCACCGCCGACCTCTCACGGCTGGACGAGGTGCACGGGCTCGCCGACGAAGTACTGAACACGCAGGGACGGCTGGACGTCCTGGTCAACAACGCGGGCGTGGCCACCCCCAATCGCAGCGCCCGCACCCGCAGGGTCAGCGCGGACGGCCTCCAGTTGGAGTGGCAGGTGAACTTTCTCGCGGCCTTCGCCCTGACCTTGCGGCTGACTCCCCTGCTGACGTCCTCCGCGCCCGCACGCGTGGTGAACGTCTCCTCGGTCGCCCAGGGCTGGGGCAAGATCCACTGGGACGATCTCCAACTCGAACGCGACTGGGACCGGATGGCCGCGTACGCGCAGTCCAAGTTGGCCCTGACCGCGTTCACCAACGAGTACGCCCTACGGCTGGCCGGCGCCCAGGTGCGCGCCAACAGCCTGCACCCGGGCATGTGCTCGACCAAAATGGTGCGCAGCACTTTCGTCTTCGCACCGCATCGCACCCGCTACGGTTCGGCCAACATCGTCCGACTCGCCGCCGACCAGGCTTTCGAGGGGACCAGCGGCTCCTACTTCAACGAACAGCAGGCCATCGAGCCCAACGGCTTCGCCCACGATCTGGCAGGCCGCCGCAAGCTGTGGCAAGTGGCGCTGGGGCAGTCCGGCGTGGCGGACCGCCCCGGCACCGTACCGCCCGAGCTGCTCACCCTCTGACGTCCGGCCGGGTCCCGGCCGGACGTCCACCATCCGGCCTCGGGCCGAGCCGGCGTCTCAGGCCTCGGACCCCTCCGGCTCCGGGTCGGCGGCAACCGAGGCCGCGACATCATCCGGGGCCGCGGCCAGCAGCCTTCCGAGCAGTTCCTCCTCGGACGATCCGGGAAGAGCGAAGTGCGCGATGATGCTGCGCCCCTCGTCCCCCTCGACCGCCAGCCGTACGTAGTTGAGCGAGAGCACGCCCACCGCGGGGTGGTTGAAACGGCGGGTCGAGGGAGTGAACTTCTGCACGTCGTGCGAGGTCCACCACTCGCGGAACTCCGGGCTGGACCTCTCGAGGGTGTTCACCACCTCGATGAAGCGCGGACTGCCCAGCTCATGGGCCGATTCGGCGCGCAGCAGCCCCGTCAGCCAGCGCGCTTCGCGCTCCCAGTCGGGGAGCATCTCGCGCGCGAGGGGCTCGATGAACACCATGTAGAGCAGATTCCGCCGGGCCCGGGGGATCCGCCCCAGCCCGCCGCCCAGCGCGGGCCCCAGCAGCGCGTCCTCCGCCCGGTTCCAGGCGACGACGTCGAAGCACCGGTTGATCACTCGCGCCGGGTTGGGACTGAGTAAGTCGATGAAACCCTGGAGTCCGGCGTCGACGCCGTCTTCGACGCGCAGCGAACTCGAGGTCTGCGGCGCCTCTCCGGCAAGAACGAACAAGTGAGCGCGCTCCGCCGGATCCAGGGCAAGAGCACGAGCAATTCCGTTGAGAACCTGTCGCGAGACATTAATGTTTCTTCCTTGTTCCAGCCATGTGTACCAGGTGAGGCTGACCCCGGAGAGCTGCGCCACTTCCTCCCTGCGCAGCCCCTGAATGCGCCGCCGACCGACCGCTGGACCCAGGTTCGGAATTCCTGCTTCCAATGGATCTGCCTTTCGGCGACGCGACCGAATGAAGTCACCGAGCTCCTTACGACTGAGCTCGCTTTTCGAAGAACTCATCAGTGCCCCCCGCAGCTATTTCCGCGTAGCGGATGAGTGGTGCTAGCGCTACTAGTGTTTACCGCACCCTTTCCCAACGTCAAGTGAAGCCGAATCATGGACCACGATATCCATCAGCAGCGACGCAGGAGCACCCGAAGCCCAATCCAGTTATTCGCTGGGCAGACCACGGAAGGCAAGCAAGTGGAAGCAGATATCGCACCTGAGGTCTCGGTGTCGGACGAGGTGGACGGCCTGCTGGCAGAGCTGTTCCTCACCCCGGAAGGTCTGCGGGATCCGTACCCCCGCTACGAGCGTATCCAGGAGCTCACGCCGGTGCACCACACCGCGCTCGGACACTGGATGGTCACCGGCTACGACGATGTGAACACCCTCCTCCGCGAGCAGCACGCACTCAAGGATCCGTACCGCGTCTTCGCCCCCTGGGTGGGCAAGGACGAGTGGGAGAGCCACGCGGCGCTCCGCCGGCTGCCCAACATCATGCTGTGGGCCAACCCCCCGGACCACACTCGGTTGCGCAAGCTCGCGGGGTTCGCCTTCACCAACCGGGCGGTCCAGGCAATGCGGCCGCAGATCGCCCAGATGGTGGACAACCTCGCGGACAAGCTCGACGCCGCGGGCGGGTTCGACTACATGAAGGATTTCGCCTTCCCGCTGCCGGCGATGGCCACCGGCCGCATGCTGGGTCTTCCCGACGAGGATCTCCCCTCGCTCCAGGGCCCGATGCGCGCCTTCCAGGACATCTACGAACTCGGGCTCACCCCCGAGGCCCTGGCCGCCTGCGACGAGGGCGCCCAGTTCACCGACGACTACTTCGCCGGTCTGGTCGAGAGCCGCCGCAGGAGTCCGGGCGAGGATCTGCTCTCCGCGCTCATCGCCGCCAAGGACGGCCAGGACAAGCTGAGCCAGGGCGAGCTGATCGGCATGTGCAACCTGCTCTTCGGCGCGGGTTTCGAGACGACGACCAACCTTCTGGGCAACGGCATGCTCGCCCTGCTCCGCCACCCCGACCAGATGGCCAAGCTGCGCGACGACCCCACTCTGGTCCCCGGCGCGGTCGAGGAGATGCTCCGCTACGACAGCCCCACCCAACTCGGCAACCGCGTCACCGACGGCCCGGTGCGGATCGGCGGGGTGGAAATCCCCGACGGCTCCTCGGTGGTGGCCCTCGTCGGCGCCGCACACCGCGATCCCCGACGCTACCCGGACCCGGCACGGTTCGACGTCACCCGCAACGACGCCCCCGTGCTGTCGTTCAGCTCGGGCATCCACTACTGCCTCGGCGCCTCGCTGGCACGCCTGGAGGCGCAGATCGCGTTCAGCACGCTGCTCACCAGGTTCCCCCGACTCCGGGTGGCGGACGGCGCGGACATCGAATTCCGGCCGCGGCTGACCCTGCGTGGCGTGGAGTCCCTGCCTATCAGTGTCGACTGACGGCGGCGCCCCATGGTCTCCTCCGTGGAACCCACCGGACCGGCACCCGGACGGACAGCGGCAGTGCGCGGTCTGGTTCCGCTGCTCGCGATCGCTTGCGGCCTGACCGTCGGCAATCTCTATCTCGCCCTACCGCTTCTCGACGCCCTCTCCGCCGGGCTCGGTGTCTCGCACGTCGCGGCGAGCATGGTCGTGGTGACGACCCAGGCGGCGTACGCCCTCGGCCTCGTACTCGTCGTACCGCTCGGCGACATGGTCGACCAGCGGCGGCTGATGCTGGTGCTCCTCACCGCGGAGAGCGGGGCGCTGCTGCTGGCCGGCGCCGCCCCCGGTCTCGCGGTGCTGTGCGCGGCGGCCGCGCTGGTCGGGATGTCGTCCGTGGTGGTCATGGTCATGGTGCCGTTCGCGGCGTCGCTGGCCGAGGAGTCCTCGCGCGGGCGGGTGGTCGCCGCGGTGATGAGCGGCGTGCTGATCGGCTCCCTGCTGATCCGCTTCCTGTCCGGGGTGATCGGGGAGCAGGCCGGGTGGCGGCCGGTGTACTTCGGCTCGGCAGCCGTGTCGGCGGTCCTCGTCCAGGTCCTGCGCAGGCGGCTGCCGCGTAGGGCCGTGGCGTCCCGGCCGACCGGTCTGCGTTACGGGGAGCTGCTGCGCTCGCTGCCGAAGCTGCTGCGCTCGCACGCCGTCCTGCGGCACCGCTCGCTGTACGGCGCGCTGACGTTCGCCGCGTTCACCGCGTTCTGGACACCCCTGCCCTTCCTGCTCGCCGAGGAACCGTACGAGTACGGTTCCGGGGCGGTGGGGCTGCTCAGCCTGGTCGGCATCGGCGGCGTGGCAGCTGCCGTGCTCGCCGGCCGGGCGGCGAGCCGTGGGCTGGGTCCGTGGCCCACCGGAATCATGCTCGCCGGAGCCTCGCTCTCCTTCCTGCCGGCCTGGGGCGGCACACACCACCTCGCGATGCTCGTACTCGCGACCTTCGTCCTGGACTTCATGGTGCAGGGCGCGCACATCACCAATCAGAGCGAGATATACGGCCTCGCTCCCGAGATTCGCGGACGAGTCACCTCCGTATACATGACGGCCTATTTTCTCGGTGGCGCATGCGGGGCCACTGCGGCCGCCGTGGTCTATTCCGCTTCGGGGTGGCCCGCGGTGTGCGCACTCGGCGCGGGACTTTCCGGGGCAGCTGTCCTGGCCTGGGCATTCCACCTGCGCAGCCGCTGACCTGCAGCGTTCCACGGGCGCTCCGGGGGTGCTTCCGATGCTATTGGTTTTACCACCATTGCGCCCATTCCAGTTAGGTCCGTAAAGTCATTTCCGGGAAATCGAAAATCCCTTTCAGGAAATCGGAGTCGAATTATGGGTGTACCCCGCGTTGAGCTGGCGGCCGGCTTCGCGGTCTCCGCGATGGGACTCGGCTGCATGGGTATGGCCGAGTTCTACGGCGACCGCGACGACGCGGAGTCGATCGCCACGATCCACCGGGCGATCGACCTGGGCGTGGACTTCCTCGATACGGCCGACATGTACGGCAACGGCGTCTCCGAGGAGATCGTCGGCAAGGCCCTCGCCGGCGGCCGACGTGACCTGGTGACCCTCGCCACCAAGTGCGGCATGATCAGGACCAGCACCGGGGTCGAGCTCGATGGTTCGCCGGCCCATATCCGCAAAGCCGTCGACGCCAGCCTCAAGCGGCTGGGTACCGACCACGTCGACCTGTACTACCTGCACCGCATCGACCCCAGGGTGCCGGTCGAGGACTCGATCGGCGCGCTGTCGGAGATCGTGGCGGCGGGCAAGGCCCGCTTCATCGGTCTGTCCGAGGCGGGCGCGCAGACCATTCGCCGTGCGCACGCCGTCCACTCCGTCTCCGTGCTCCAGACCGAGTACTCCCTGGCCAGCCGAGGGGTCGAGGACAAGATTCTGCCGACCTGCCGGGAACTGGGCATCGGCTTCGTCGCGTGGGCGCCGCTCAGCCGAGGACTGCTCGGCGGACAGATCATCAGCGACGAGGATCTGGCGCCTGACGATCTGCGGCGATTCCTGCCGCGGTTCGAGCCGGACAATCTCGCCGTCAACGGCGCCATCGTCGCCAGGCTCGGCGAACTCGCCCTGAGCAAGGGGTGCAGCACCGCGCAGCTCGCGCTGGCCTGGCTCGTCGCCCAGGACGTCGTCCCCATACCCGGCAGCCAGACCCGGCGCGACTTCGAGGAGAACGCGACGGCACTCAGCCTGGAACTCACCGCCGAGGACCTGGCCCGCATCGAGACCATCGCCCCGCCCGGCGCTTTCGCGGGGCTGCGGTTCCCGGCCGGGCTCATGCATCTGGTGGAGGAGGAGTGAAGTCCAAGCTCCCCCCACCGCCACCCCAGTACGAGACGGAGACAGCCCCGTGAGCCCCACCTCTTCCGCCCCCATCGCCTTGGTCACCGGCGCTTCCGGCGGCCTCGGCGCCGCGACCATCAAGAAACTCACGACAGCGGGCTGGCATGTGATCGCCGCTGTACGCACCCAGGAGGCGATCTCCCGGCTGCCCGTGGGACTCGGCTCCGTAACGCCCGTGGTGCTCGACGTCGCCGACCCGGCATCCATCGCCGCCGCCGTCGACAGCCTCGCTCCCACGCTCGACGGCCGCGGCCTTGACGCCCTGGTCAACAATGCCGGGATCATCGTGCAGGGCCCGGTGGAGCTCGTACAACTGCACGCCCTGCGCAGGCAGTTCGAGATCAATGTCTTCGGACAGATCGCTGTGACGCAAGCGTTCCTGCCCGCGCTGGTCAGCGCCGGCGGCCGGGTCGTCAACATCGGCGCGGTCACCGCTCGTACCGCTGTGCCGTTCTTCGGACCGGTCGCCGCCTCCAAGGCAGCGCTCGCCTCGCTCAACGATGCCCTGCGCATGGAACTGCGGTTCCAGGGTGTGCAGGTGAGTCTCGTGGAGCCCGGTCAGCTGGAGACGGAGATCTTCAACAAGGCCGACAAGTCCGCGGCCGAGGACGGCTGGGCCGGGAGCCCCGAGGCACAGCGCCGCTACGCCCAGGCCCTCAAGGACGCCCAGGCCGCCTCCGCGAAGCAGAAGGCCACCGCGATCGACAAGGCCGCTGCCGTCGTGTTCAAGGCGATCACGGCCCGCCGCCCGGCCACCAGGTATCTCATCGGCCAGGACGCCCGGGCACTTTCGTTCCTGCGGATCCTGTCCGACCGACGCCGCGACGGACTGCTGCTGCGCACCCTGGGCCTGAGCAAGGGCAGCTTCGCCATCGGACGGCGTGAGCCCGCACACCGTGCCTGAGACGCACCCATCAATCACCCAGAGGGGACCGTAATGTTTGAGCGTCTGGCCCGGCTGACCACCGCACGCCCACGCCTCATCCTGATATTGGCGCTGCTCTTCGCCGCTGCCGCCGTGGTGCTCGGCGGCGGGGTGGCCGACCGGCTGCAAAGCGGCGGCACGACCGACCCCGGAGCGGAGTCGTCGCAGGCCGCCGAGCTCCTGGACCGGGATTTCTCCGCCGGGCGCCCCAACCTCGCGCTGCTCGTCAAGGCCGAGGGAGGAGTGGACTCGGCAGCCGCGACCGCCGAGGGCAAGCGGCTCACCGACCGGCTGGCGGCCACGGACTCGATCAAGGGCGTCAACTCGTACTGGCCGAGCAAGGCACCCGCCCTGCGCAGCGCTGACGGCACCTACGGCCTGATCGTCGCCCATATCGCGGGCACCGACACCCAGGCCGACAAAACCCTTGAGGCGCTCGCCCCGGAGTTCCGTGGTTCCTCCGGTGCGCTGGACGTCACCATCGGCGGCGCCGCCCAGATCCGTGCCGAGGTGGAGGAGCAGAGCAAGAAGGACCTGGCCAGGGCGGAACTCATCGCCCTGCCGCTGACCCTCCTCATTCTGGTGCTGGTCTTCCGCAGCGCGGTCGCCGCCCTGCTCCCGGTCGTCATCGGCCTGATCGCCATCATCGGTACCAACCTGTCGCTGCGGGTCATCACCGGCTTCGCCGACGTATCGGTCTTCGCACTGAATCTGACCACGGCCCTCGGACTCGGACTCGCCGTGGACTACGGGCTGTTCATCGTGCGCCGCTACCGCGAGGAACTGCACGGCGGCGCCCGACCCGCGGACGCCATCCGCACCACGTTGGCGACGGCGGGCCGTACCGTCGCGTTCTCCGCGCTCACCGTGGCCGTCGCGCTCTCCGCGATGCTCCTCTTCCCGATGTACTACTTGCGGTCCTTCGCCTACGGCGGCATCTCGGTGGTCCTGATCGCCGCAACGGCCGCCCTGCTGGTGCTTCCCGCGATGCTGTTCCTACTGGGCCGGCGGATCGACTCGCTCGACCTCGCCAAGCTCTTCTCGCGCCGCGGCGGGAGCGCACCGGCCGCGGAGGCTTCCGGCCGCCGGTGGCGCCGGATCGGTGAGGCCGTCGTCAAGCGCCCGGTGGTCTTCGCGGTCACGGCCTCGGCGCTGCTGATCGCCCTCGGACTGCCGTTCCTCGGCGTCACGTTCGGCAATATCGACGACCGCCAGCTCCCCAGCAGCGCCGAGACACACCAGGTCCACCAGGTGATCCGGGACCAGTTCGACTCCCGTCCGACCGGCGTGCTCAACGTCGTCACCACAGGCGCGGCCGCCGAGCCGGACGCCATCGGCAGCTACGCGGCGACCTTGTCGAAGCTCGACGGCGTGGTCCGGGTCGACTCCGCGGCCGGCGTCTACGAGAAGGGGCAGCAGACCCAGGCCGCCGGTCCCGCCCAGGAGCGTTTCACCACCGCGAACGGCTCGGCCACCTATCTCGACGTGATCCCCTCGCTCGAGGACGTCTCGTCGGAGAGCCAGCACCTGGTGAGGGAGATCCGGGACGTGGACAGCCCCTTCCCGGTGAGTGTGGCGGGCGGCGCGGCGGAGCTGGTCGACACCCAGGACACCCTCGCCGACCGGCTGCCCTACGCCCTGGCGGCGATGGTCGGGGTCACCATGGTGCTGCTCTTCCTGATGACCGGCAGTGTCGTCGTCCCCATCAAGGCCGTGGTGCTCAACACCCTCAGCCTCAGCGCCACCTTCGGCGCCCTGGTCTGGGTGTTCCAGGACGGTCATTTCAGCGGCGCACTGGACTTCACGGTCACCGGCTTCATCCCGGCCACCCTGCCGGTACTGATGTTCTGTGTGGCCTTCGGACTGTCCATGGACTACGAGGTGTTCGTGCTCTCCCGGATCAAGGAGGAGTACGACAGAACGGGCAACACCACCAAGGCGATCGTCTTCGGCCTGCAGCGCAGCGGTGGCGTCGTGTCAGCGGCGGCGGCCGTGCTGTCCGTCGTGCTGATCGCCATCGGCACCTCGCAGATCACCAACGTCAAGATGCTCGGACTCGGACTCGCCCTCGCCGTTCTGATGGACGCGATCGTGGTCCGCGGCATCCTCGTCCCCTCGGTGATGCAGCTGCTCGGCCGCGCCAACTGGTGGGCGCCGGGCCCGTTGCGCCGTGTGCACGGTCGCTTCGGCATCAGCGAGGGCGAACAGCGTGAACCGGAGTCGGCCAAGGTGAGTGAGTCGGTATGAGCGACCGTTGGACCGTGCAGGTGGAGTCGGCGGTGTGTGTCGGCTCCGGACTGTGCGCCGGCTCCGCGCCCCATGTCTTCGCGCTGGACACGGCCGGCCGGGCGGTGGGGCCCAAGGGCACCGTGGATGCCTCCGACGACCTGATGGAGGCGGCGGAGAACTGCCCCGCGGCCGCCATCGCATTGCGGACCACCGACGGTGGTGAGATCTTCGCGCCCTGACCCCCGCAGCGGCGCGAACCCCCCTGTCCCGGCCCTGTTCACCAGGGCCGGGACAGGTGTTTTCGCGGGTCTCTTCCGGTACTTGTGTCGGAGGCAAGCGCCCGCCGGAGCTCAGTGGACGGCGTCGACCAGGCGGTATGGGCGAGCTCGGCGTTCTGGAAACGGCGGAGAGTCTCAGCGGCCGGACGTAACCGATCCAGCCCCGCCCTGCCTGCCGCGCCAGTTACTGACGGGCCCGACCAGCCAGGACCTGGCGGCCCAGCGCCGCGGTGAGCGCCGCCTCGACGGTGTCCGCGTCCGGCGACTCCGCGGCCCAGGCCACATACCCATCGGGCCGCACCAGCAAGGTCGTACGCCGACCACTCGCCCAACTCTCCACGGCGAGGCGGTCCTTGCGGCCCTCGTACTCCCCGACCTCGTACGACGGCGCGGTCGCCCCCGGCACGACGAGGACGAACCTGCCGCCGTGCAGGGCCTCGTAGAGACGGCCGCTCTCCAGAGCGACGTCCGGTACGCGCGTGCCGACGAGGGAGTGTGAGCCGCGCGGCGCCTCGTACCGGTACCCGATGCCCGTGATCTGGCCCGCGGCCTTGCGGCCGGCGGGGCCGACGTGGTTCAGAAACGTGGTGATGACGGCACGGAACGCCAGCGTCCAGGGGTACTTGGCCATCGCGAGCCGCACGATGCCGCCGCTGCTGCGCAGCACCGCCTTGCCGACGGGGTGGCGCTCGGCCTGGTAGGTGTCCAACAGGCCGTTGTCCGCATGGCCGTTGATGACCGACGCGAGTTTCCAGCTCAGGTTCGCCGCGTCCTGAAGGCCGGTGTTCATGCCCTGACCACCGGCCGGGGTGTGCACGTGGGCGGCGTCGCCGGCGAGGAACACGCGGCCCACCCGGTACGCCGGGGCCTGGCGCTCGTCACTGTGGAAACGGGACATCCAGCGGGCGTCGCGCATGCCGTAGTCGCGGCCGAGGGCGAGCCGGACGATCTCCCTGAGCTCTTCGAGCTCGACCGGCTCGCTGTCGGGGACGTCGAGTCCGCGACGCCAGCCGATCACGCGGTGGTAGCCGTCGCCGAAGGGTGCGATGAAGGCGAAGGCGTCACCGTTGGCGTCTGCGGTCAGGACGTTCTCCGGCTGCTCGTCGAGCCGTACGTCCGCGAGGATGACGGACCGGATGACCGACTTACCGGGGAACGGCAGCCCGATCGCGTCACGGACGGCACTGCGAATCCCGTCCGTACCCACGACGTACGCGGCCCGCAGCTCCGCCGGCTCCCCGTCGGCGCCCCGGACTTCGAGGTTCACCCCGTCCGCGTCCTGGCTCAGCCCGGTCACCTCGGTCTCGTACACGAACCGCACCCCGGCCTCCTCCGCCCGCCGCCGCAACGCCTTCTCCACCTCGTACTGCGGGATGACGAGGAGGTGCTTGAAACGGGACGGAAGGGTGTCGAGCGCGACGTTGAGCCGCCCGAAGAGCCGGATACGGTCGAGGGTCTGCCCCTTGGACTCCAGGCCGTCGGCGAGGCCGCGGACGTCGAGCTGCTCCAGGGTGCGGGCGTGCAGAACGAAGGCGCGGGAGAGGTTGCTGATCTTCTGCGGGCGCTTCTCGACGAGGGTGACGGGGACGTGGGCGGTGGCGAGGTCACCGGCCAGCAGAAGGCCGGTGGGACCGGAGCCGACGACGATGACGGCGCTGGGCTCAGCGAACTCAGCAGATTCCGCAGACTCGGTGGAGCGGGTCTTGCCGTTCATGGCGACCTCCTGATGCCAACGCTTGCTGGTCAACACTTGTTGGCCAACGCTCGTTTGCAAACATAAGGCGGCCTCACTGGACTGTCAACAGCTGTTGGCCTACGGTTGTTGGCATGGCCGTAAAAGAACCCCCCGCGAGCGCAGGCTCCCCCCGCCGCTCCGACGCCACCCGCACCGCGATCCTCGCCGCCGCCCGCGAGCGCTTCGCGGCCGACGGCTACGAGCGCGCCACGATCCGCGCCATCGCCAAGGAGGCGCGGATCGATCCGTCCATGGTGATGCGCTACTACGGCTCGAAGGAGGGGCTGTTCGCCGCCGTCCTCGACGTCGATCTGCGGCTGCCGGATCCGCAGGAAATGGATCCGCACGACGTGGGCCGCGTCCTGGTCGGCCACTTCCTCGACCTCTGGGAGCGGAACGAGGTGTTCACCGCGATGCTCCGCGTCGGCGTCACCAATGAGGCCGGGGCCGAGCGGATGCAGGGCGTCTTCAGGGACCAGATCGCGCCAATCGCCCTGCGCGCCTGCCCCGATCCCGAGCAGGCGCCGACCCGGGCCGCGCTCTGCGCCTCACAGCTGCTCGGACTGGCGCTCACCCGTTACGTCCTGCGGTTCCCGCCGACCGTCGCGCTGTCCCGCGAGGAGATCGTGGTGTGGCTGGGACCGACGGTGCAGCGGTATCTGACGGCGCCGAACCCGTAGCGAGCATCGGTGGGCCCGCCACCGGGCCCGGGAAACACGTCGAGGGAGTCCGCGGACCCCAACGGGTGCACGAACTCCCTCGACGGAAACGAAGATGGAGACAGAGACGGCAGAAAGCGGGCCGCGACCAGCCCCGCGTCCAGCCCTGCTTCTAGCTCCGCTTCTGGCCCAAGTTCTTGTCGGACTTGTCGAGAACCATCACCAGGCCGGCGATGACCGCGAACAGCAGGAGCGGAGCGGCGACGAAGAGCCCCAGCGTGTCGATCACGCTCAGGCCCGTGCCGGGGTCGTCACCGTCGTCGCGGGTCAGCGCGAGCGCGGGAGACGTCATGAGCAGCATCATCAGCGTCGTACCGGCAGCCAGGGCGCCGGCGCGCAGGGCGTTCTTCTTGTCCACGGTGCCAACGTAGCGAACGCCCCGGTGAGCCGCGCGCCCGGGGTGCCGTACGAGGTCTCAGCGACTCCCGCCCGCGTGCCCGGCATCTCCCGCTCGGCCCCGCAGCACATCGATCAACGCATGCAACCGGGGCGAGGCGGCCAACTCCTCCAGCGTCACCGGCCGCCCCTCCGCGTCGGCGATGGGCAGCCGCCAGTTGGGGTACTGGTCCCACGTGCCCGGCAGGTTCTGCGGGCGGCGGTCGCCGACCGTGTCCGGGAGCCAGACGCCGATCATGCGGGCCGGGGTACGCAGCAGGAACCGGTGGACGGCCTGGATCTCGGCCTCCTCCGACACCATGGAGAGCCCACCGGTCGCGCCCTGGAGCAGCCCGAGCCGGGCCAGCAGCGCCAGCCACTCCGCCGTATCGGCGGCCGCGGCGGCCCGTTCCTCCTCCAAGGTGCCCATCAACAGGCCGAGCCGGTCGCGGAGTTCGACGTGTTCGCCGGTGAGTCTGGCGGCGGTGGACGGGAGATCGTGGGTGGTCGCGGTGGCCAGGCAGTCGGCGCGCCAGCGTTCGGGGGGAAGCGGCAGCCCGTCGCCGCCCCAGTCCCGTTCGAACCACAGCACGGACGTGCCGAGCACCCCGCGCTCGTGCAGCGTCTCGCGGACCCCCGGTTCGACGGTGCCGAGGTCCTCGCCGATCACCAGCGTCCCGGCGCGTGAGGCCTCCAGGGTCAGTATCGCGAGCATCGCCTCGGCGTCGTAGCGGACGTACGTCCCCTCCGTGGGCGGCTGCCCCTGCGGGACCCACCAGAGCCGGAACAGGCCCATGACGTGATCGATACGCAGGGCGCCCGCGTAGCGGAGGAGGGCGCGCAGGAGGCGGCGGTAGGGGGCGTAGCCGGACTCGGCCAGGCGGTCCGGTCTCCAGGGCGGCAGGCCCCAGTCCTGGCCGCGCGCGTTGAAGGCGTCCGGGGGTGCGCCGACCGACATGCCCGCCGCGAAGTAGTCCTGCTGGGCCCAGGCGTCGGCCCCGTCCGGATGCACCCCGACGGCGAGGTCGTGGACGAGTCCGACGGCCATGCCCGCGTCGCGTGCCGACCGCTGGGCGGTGGCGAGTTGGGCGTCGGTGAGCCAGGCGAGGCGGCTGTAGAAGTCGACGCGGTCCATCAACTCGCCGCGGGCGCGGGCGGTTTCGGGCGAGCGCGGGTCGCGCAGGTCGGCGGGCCACTGCTGCCACCGGGAGCCGTACACCTCGGCGAGCGCGTACCAGGTGGCGTGGTCCTCCAGCGCCTCGCCCTCCTCGGCGAGGAAGTCGACGTACGCGGCCCGTCGCCCGGGCCCGAGCGGCACCTCGCGCACCAGTTCCAGCGCCTCGCGCTTGAGCTCCCACACGGCGTCGCGGTCGATCAACGCGCCCTTGTGCAGCACGGATTCACGGAGTCGGTCGGCGCGTTCCAGCAGCGTACGGATCTGGTCGCGGTCGTCGACGTAGGCGAACTCCGGGATGTCCTCGACCCGCAGATGGACCGGGTCCGGAAAGCGGCGGGAGGATGGCCGGTACGGGGAGGGGTCGGTGGGGGCGCCGGGTACGGCCGCGTGCAACGGGTTGACCTGCACGAATCCGGCGCCGAGTGCGCGGCCCGCCCAGGCGGTGAGCTCGGCGAGGTCGCCCAGGTCGCCCATGCCCCAGGAGCGGCGGGAGAGGAGCGAGTAGAGCTGGACAAGGAGTCCGTACGTGCGTCCGGGCGGCGCGGGGAGTCGGGCGGGGGCCACCACGAGGTGGACGTCGGCGGTGCGGCCGTCGGGGGCGGTGGCGTGCAACGCGTGGACGCCGAGCGGGAGTTGTTCGGCGGACGCGCGGGTCTCGCCCTGTTCGGTGTCGATGCGGACGCGCGTGCCGTCCGGCAGCCCGGCCAGTTCCTCCGGTACTCGGCCGCCCCAGCACACCACGGTCGGCGGCAGCAGCCGGTCCCGCACCTGGGCCTCCTGGGACGCGAGGGCGGCGGCGATGGCCTCCGGCGTGCTCGCGTCGACGCCGAGCGCCGCAAGGGCCGCGACGACCGCGGTGTCCGAGGCCGCGACCGTACGGTCCGGGGACGGGCTGTAGAAGGCGGCGACGCCATGAAGTCCGGCGAGCCGGGACAGGGGCGTCGGGAGCGGGTCCTCAGGTCGTGCCATCTAGATCCCCGACGCGGCGCCGGTGGAGGTGGGCTCGCTCGTCAGGTGCGCCGCGTCGGCCAGCGGCGGCTCGCTGGTCAGCGGCTCGGCGTCGGGGAGCGGGGGTTCGCTGGTCAGCGGCGTCTCGGCGCAGGTGCCCTCCGCGCTGAAGACACACAGATGCGGGTCCTCACGCAGGTAGGGACCCCGAAGATCGGCGGACGGCTCCGCCCCGCGTTTGGAGAGGGCCGAGAGCAGAAGGTGTGCCGAAGCGGCCACGAGGGCTCCTTGTCGTCGTACGGCGGCCCAGGACCTCCCGGGCTCTGTGCGGGTTCACCGCAGCCCTACCCAGAGGGCGCGACGGCAGACGTACACGGACGAACAACGTGGTAGTGGTCACGTTCCGTTCCCCAGAAACCACTCCAGATTGATGCAAACGCGACATCTCGGCCACTCACAGCGCCGTAGCTCACCGGAATCTCCGCTCTCCAGCTATTCACTCGCTACATATACTGAGTACATAATGGGGGCCATGAGTACCCGCCACATCCTGTTGGGGCTGCTCGCCGGAGGTCCAAGCCATGGGTACGACCTCAAGCGACGCCACGACGAACGCTTCCCGCAGGCACGCCCGTTGGCCTACGGGCAGGTCTACACGACCTTGCAGCGGCTGGTCCGGGACGGTCTCGCCGAGGTCGACGGCACCGGCTCGGACGGCGGCCCGGAGCGGACGCTGTACCGCTCCACCGGTGACGGATCACGTGAACTGGCGCAGTGGGCAAAGGAGATCACGCCTCCCGCGCCCTTCGTGACGAACGAGATCTTCGCGAAGGTCGTCGTCACGATCCTCGCCTCGGCGGACCCGGCCGGCTATCTGGGAGCACAGCGCGCCGCACACATGGCGCGGATGCGCGAGCTCACCGCGGTGAAGAGCGCGCCGGGCTCCGATCTCGCGACCGTCCTCTCGGCCGACTACGCCCTCAACCACCTTGACGCCGACCTCCGTTGGATGACGACGACGGCAGCCCGGCTCACCACTTTGACCGCGGAGGTCGATGCAGCATGAGCAATCCACTCCTGGCGGCCAGGAGCCTGTTCAAGTCGCACGGTTCCACCCCGGCGCTGCGCGGTGCCTCGGTGGACCTGCGCGCGGGCGAGATCCTGGCCGTCACCGGTGCCAGTGGCAGCGGCAAGTCCACCTTGTTGCACTGCCTGGCCGGCATCGTCCGCCCGGACGAGGGCACGGTGGACTACGGCGGTGAGCGCCTCGACCGCTTCCCCGAAAAACGGCTCAGCGAGCTGCGGCGTACCGACTTCGGGGTGGTGTTCCAGTTCGGGCAGTTGATCCCCGAGCTGACCGCCCTCGACAACGTGGCGCTGCCGCTGCTGCTCGCGGGTACCGCGCGTACGGCGGCCCAGGAGCGGGCGGGCGAGTGGCTGGAGCGGTTCGGCGTACGCGGGCAGGAGGCTCTGCGGCCCGGAGAGATGAGCGGCGGGCAGGCCCAGCGGGTGTCGCTCGCGCGGGCCCTCGTAACCGGCCCGAAGGTCGTCTTCGCGGACGAGCCGACCGGCGCGCTGGACTCCCTCGCCGGGGAGCAGGTGATGACCGCGCTGATCCACACGGCCCGCGAGTCCGGTACGGCGGTCCTGCTGATCACGCACGACGCGCAGGTGGCGGCGTACGCGGACCGGGAGGTCTCGCTGCGGGACGGGGTTGTGGTCGGCGACGGGGCCGTCGGCTCCGAGGTCGAGGCGTCCGACTCGGTGGAGGGGCCCCGATGAAGGCCGAACTGCGGCTGGCCTGGCTGCTCACGCGGGGGTCCGATCGCCGTGAGTGGTGGCGTGTGACGCTCACGGCGATCGGGGCCCTGCTCGCGACGGGGTTCGCGTTGGCGGCTGTCACGCTCTCCTCGCTCCAGGGCCGGTACAACGTGCCCGTCGGGAACGGCCTGCTCGACCAGCCCGGCGAGCGCTCCGGTGTGGTCCTCACGCTGCTCCTCCTGCTGGTCCCGGTGCTCGGCTTCCTCGGGCAGTGCGCCCGGATCGGTGCCGTACACCGAGACCGGCGCCTGGCCGCCCTGCGCCTCGCCGGAGCGACTCCGCGGCAGGTACGGCGGATCGCCGCGCTGGAGACGGGGCTGGCCTGCCTGGTCGGCTCGGCGGTCGCCACGGTCGTCTCCATCCTGTCCCTGCTGCGACTGTGGGGCAGCCCCACCGCCCTGGCCTGGGCGGGGATCGCGCTGGTCGCGCTGGGTACGCCGGTGCTGGGCTCGCTGGTCGGCGTGCTCGCGCTGCGCCGCGTGGTGGCGTCGCCGCTCGGCTGGGTACGCCGGGTGCGGCCGCGCTCGGGGCGGGGGCCAGGGGCCGGGTTCCTCATAGGAGTGCTGTTCGTGTTGGCAACAGGCGCGGTCGGCCTCGTCAACCTGTACGTGGACATGCCCAACGCGTCCTTCAACTCGGTCCCTCTGGGGGTCTTCGGCGTGATTCTCGCGACCGGCACGGGCGCCGTCTGGCTCAGCGGCGCCGCCGCTCGCCGCACCGGACGGCTGCTCGCGGCCCGCACGGGAAACCCGGCGACACTCATCGCCGCCGAGCGCCTGCGCGACGACCCGTGGGCGGCCGCCCGCACCCACGCGGCGGTCCTGCTGGTGACCGTCGTGGGGACCGCTTTCATCGGCATCCGGCAGGTGCTGCTCGACGAACTGAACGGACGTGATCCCGACTCTCTGGGCGCGGACCTGTCCTTCTACACCACCGGGGTCGACCTCACCGGCGCCGCCATCCTCGTCGCCCTCGCGATCACCCTCTCCGGCCTCGCCGTCGGCACCGCCGAGTCACTGGCCACCCGGCGCCGCGGGCTGGCCGCGCAGGCCGCCGCCGGGGTGCCGTACGCCGTACTGGGCAGGGCGCTGCTTCTGGAGACGGCCCTGCCACTGGCCCCCGCGGTAGCGCTGGCCGGCGCCGGGGGCATGGTGATCAGCACCTGGTACGCGGCGGTCGCCGCCGACGGCGGACCGGTGCCGCTGCTGCCCCTGCTGGTCCCCGTGGCCGTGTACGCCGCCTGCCTGCTCGCCGCCGCCACGTCACTGCCGCTGCTGCGCCGCTCGGTACACCCGGCGGAACTGCGCTACACGTGACATTTCGCACATCTCTGGAATACGGACATGTGCGGATACGGCCACCGGCTCCCCGGGAGGCACAGGGGTCCTCCTGGGGAGCCGGAACGGGGCGAAAGGGTGCCGTATGACGTACCGCGCCAGTGACGCCGTACAGACAGACGCGCCGCACCACGGGTGCCGTACGACGGCAAGACGAAGGCCCGGATCTCAGGCGGAAATGCCGTCGATCCGGGCCATCGCATCCTCCGCGCCGTACGGCTGCAGGTAAGGCAGCCAACGCGGGTCCCTGTGTCCGGTTCCGATGATGCGCCAAGCGAGCCCCGTCGGCGGGGCGGGTTTATGGCGCAGGCGCCAGCCGATCTCGACCAGGTGACGGTCGGCCTTGGTGTGGTTGCAGCGGCGGCAGGACGCCACCACGTTCTCCCAGGCGTGCTGACCTCCGCGAGAGCGCGGGATGACGTGGTCGACGCTGGTTGCGACGCCACCGCAGTACATGCACCGGCCACCGTCGCGGGCGAAGAGCGCGCGACGGGTAAGTGGAACGGGCCCCCGATAAGGGACCCGTACGAACCTCTTCAGCCGGACCACGCTGGGTGCGGGGACAGTAACGGTCGCGCTATGCATAAAGGCGCCGGATTCCTCGAGGGAGACAGCCTTGTTCTCCAGGACGAGGACGAGCGCGCGGCGGAGCGGTACGACGCCGAGCGGCTCGTACGACGCGTTGAGGACCAGGACGTGCGGCACGGATGCCTCCTATTACGCCGGCGGCGCGTGGCTCGCGCCGGGACGATCTGTGGCCAGTGTCCCCGAACGCCTGGTGGAAGCGCCACCATGTGCCGGTAACGGGCTGGGAGTGTTTTCGACCACACCCCCTCCATCCCCCGGTGGGCAAGGCCTCTCCCCCGAACATGGCAACGATCGACACACAATGCCCCGTTAGTGTGGTGGTTCTGCCCGATCGGTGCCCCTCATATGTCCCTGCCGCGGGCGGACAGCTACGCCTGGAGGTACCTGCTGTGTCCTTGCACGTCCTACTCGCCGCCGTTACGCCGTCGCCCTCCCCCACCCCGTCGACGACGGACCCAGCGGCAGCAACACTTCAGGACGCCCAGGAAAGCGCGACCAACGCCGCGAGCTGGGTCGAGCAGAACTGGTCGACATGGCTCAGCATCGGACTGCGGGTCCTGCTGATCGTGGTGATCGCGGCCGTGCTGAGAGTGGCGGTACGGCGGGCGATCAGCAAGCTGATAGAGCACATGAACTCCACCGCCCAGGCGGTGGACGGCACCGCGCTCGGCGGCCTCCTGGTGAACAACGAACGCCGCCGCCAGCGCTCCCAGGCCATCGGCTCGGTGCTCCGCTCGGTCGCGTCCTTCGTGATCATGGGCACGGCCTCGCTGATGGTCCTCGGCACGTTCGAGATCAACCTGGCGCCGCTGCTCGCCTCGGCGGGTGTCGCGGGCGTGGCGATCGGTTTCGGCGCCCGCAATCTCGTCACGGACTTCCTCTCCGGCGTCTTCATGATCCTGGAGGACCAGTACGGCGTCGGGGACACGATCGACGCGGGCGTCGCCTCCGGCGAGGTCATCGAGGTCGGCCTCCGCGTGACGAAGCTCCGCGGCGACAACGGCGAGATCTGGTACGTCCGCAACGGCGAGGTCAAGCGCATCGGCAACCTCTCCCAGGGCTGGGCCACGGCCGGCGTCGACGTCATGGTCCGCCCCTCGGAGGACCTGGACCGCGTCCAGGCCGTCCTGAACGAGGTCGGCGAGGCCATGAGCAAGGAAGAGCCGTGGAGCGAGCGCCTCTGGGGCCCGATCGAGGTCCTCGGCCTCGACAACGTCCTCCTCGACTCGATGGTCGTCCGCGTCTCGGCGAAGACGATGCCCGGCAAGGCCCTGAGCGTCGAACGCGAGCTGCGCTGGCGCATCAAGCGCGCCTTCGACGCCGCCGACATCCGCATGGTCGGCGGCCCCCCGGCCCAGCCGGAGGACGAGCCCGACGACCCAACAGCAGGCATGGCAGCCCCGTCCGCCTACGCTTCCGCCACGTCCCCGCAGTCCCAGGCGGCTTCGCCGCTGGCGCCGCCGAACGTGTCGAAGTAACCGGAGCGAGCGACCGGCTGCCGCAGCCGTAACCGTAGCCACAGCCACCCCAAGCAAGCCCCACGCAGATCTGCGTGGGGCTCTTCGCGCAGGTAACGACTTCGTTGCCACCCGCGGTCGCTATTGACGCCCCCATCTGCTCCGGCTTAGTTTCCTCCCACCAATAGGAAACATTCCTAACAATGATCTTCCGGTGGACTTCCCGGCGGCCACGCTGAGAAGGTGAGCGGCGACAAGGCAGGTGGCGCACACATGG
Organism: Streptomyces sp. NPDC093544; assembly: GCF_040683495.1. Lineage (NCBI taxonomy): Bacteria > Bacillati > Actinomycetota > Actinomycetes > Kitasatosporales > Streptomycetaceae > Streptomyces > Streptomyces sp. NPDC093544. The sequence goes on from NZ_JBFBEA010000012.1 coordinate 34,897, forward strand.
CAGGATCCGCCGGCACGCCGGGCACCCCGAGCGTTCTGCGCGCCATGAACGACCGCGCCGCCCTGGACCTGCTGCTCGCGCACGGCCCGCTGTCGCGGACGAGGATCGGCAAGCTCACCGGCCTCTCGAAGCCGACCGCCTCCCAGCTCCTGGCGCGTCTGGAGGCGGCCGGACTCGTGCTCGCCACCGGGACCATCGAGGGCCGCCCCGGCCCCAGCGCCCAGCTGTACGTGGTCAATCCGGGCGCGGCCTACGCGGCGGGCCTGGACGTCACTCCCGAGCGCATCCTCGCCGCCGTCGCCGACGTGACCGGGCGGACGGTGGGCGAGTACGAACTGCCCACGCCCGGCAGGCGCCCCGCCCAGTCCGTCGTACGCCAGGTCACCGACGCCCTCGACGGTGCGGTGAAGGCGGCGGGGCTCGCCAGGGACGACGTCCGCCGGCTCGTCATCGGGACGCCCGGCGCCTTCGACCCGAACACCGGGCGGCTGCGGTACGCCTCGCACCTGCCCGGCTGGCACTCCGCCGGCATCCTCGACGAGCTGGCGGCCGCGCTGCCGATGCCCGTCGAGTACGAGAACGACGTCAACCTCGTCGCCATCGCCGAGCAGCGGCTCGGTGCGGCGCGCGGACACGAGGACTTCGTACTCCTGTGGAACGAAGAGGGACTCGGTGCCGCGCTCGTGCTCGGCGGGCGGCTGCACCGCGGCTGGACCGGCGGCGCGGGCGAGGTCGGGTTCCTGCCGGTGCCGGGGGCGCCGCTCGTACGACAGGTCACCAAGGCCAACAGCGGTGGCTACCAGGAACTGGCCGGTTCGCAGGCCATCCCCAAGCTGGCCCGCGAGCTGGACATCCAGCCCGTACCCAGCGGTCCGCACGCCGAGGTCGCCGCCGCCCTCGTCCAGCAGGCCGCCTCCCACGACGCCGGCCCCTACCGGCAGCTCCTTCAGACGTACGCGACCGGGCTCGCCACCGGTCTGGCCTCGCTCGTCTCCGTGCTCGACCCCGAGCTCGTCGTGCTCAGCGGCACCTCGCTCACCGCGGGCGGCGAACCGCTGCGCGCCCTGGTCCAGGCCGAGTTGGAGGAGCTGGCCGCGTCCCGGCCGCGCCTCGTGATCGGCGACGTACACGAACACCCAGTGCTGCGCGGCGCGTTGGAGAGCGCCCTGGCGGCCACCCGCGACGAGGTGTTCGACACCTCCCGCTGAACCCGTAGATCCCTTCCGCTGAACCCACAAACCCCTTCCGCGAACACCTTCACCCTGCCCTAGGGAGACCCCGCCATGCCCGGAATGTCCCGACAGGTGGCCGTCGCGCTCGCCGCCACCGCCTCCATAGCCCTCCTCACCTCCGCCTGTACCGGCCAGACCGAATCCGGCGCGAACGACGACGCGTCCAAGGACACGACGATCAACTTCTGGCACGCCTGGAGCGCGCCGGCCGAGGTCGCGGCCGTGAAGTCCCTGGTCGCGGGCTTCGAGAAGGCGCACCCCAACATCCACGTGAAGATCGTCGGCAACATGACGGACGACAAGGTCAACCAGGCGCTGCGCGCGGGTGGGGACAAGGCCCCCGATGTCGTCTCGTCGTTCACCACCAACAACGTGGGCAAGTTCTGCTCGTCGGACGCCTTCGTCGATCTCAACCCCTTCTTCGAGAAGGCGGGCATCGACCCGGAGAAGACCTTCCCGAAGGCCATGAACGAGTACACCCAGTTCGAGGGCAATCGCTGCACCGTGCCGCTGCTCGGTGACGCGTACGGGCTCTACTACAACAAGACCGCCTTCGAGAAGGCGGGCATCACCAGTCCCCCGAAGACCTGGTCCGAATTCGAGGCCGACGCCAAGAAGTTGACCATCTCCAAGGGCGACAGCTACTCCCAGCTCGGCTTCATGCCGAACTACCACGGCTGGGAGTCGACGACCGAGCACTACTTCGGGCAGTTCTCGCCGACGTACTTCGACTCGTCCGGCAAGTCGAACGTCGCCAAGGACCCTGCTTTCGAGGCCGGGTTCACGCTCCAGAAGAAGCTCGTCGACGAACTCGGCGGCTATCAGAAGCTGGAGAAGTACCGCTCCAAGCTCGGTGACGAGTGGGGCCCCAAGCATCCCTTCCAGACCGGCCAGGTCGCCATGCAGCTGGACGGCGAGTGGCGGCTCGGCATGGCCGAGGAGGCCAAGCCCGGCTTCGAGATCGGCGTCGCGCCGCTGCCCGTCCCCGACGACCAGGCGGACCAGTACGGCAAGGGCTACATCACCGGCACCATCGCGGGAATCGCCGCCACCAGCAAGAAGCAGAACGCGGCCTGGGAGTTGGTGAAGTACATGACCACCGACACCGCCGCCGTGGTCGGATTCGCCAACGCCATCCACAACGTGCCCTCGACGCTCGCCGCCCTCAAGTCGCCCGACCTGAAGTACGACCCGCGTTTCAAGACCTTCCTGGACATCGCCGCGAACCCGAACTCGACGACAACTCCCGCGTCGCTCAACGGCGGTTCGTATCTCGTGACGATCCAGGAGTTCGGATACGACTACGAGAGCGGCAAGGAATCCGATCTGAAGGCGGGCCTGAAGAAGGCCGCCGCGCAGATCGACACGGACATCGCGCAGGCGAAGTAGCAGCGTCATGAGCGCCACGTACACACTGCGCGCCAAGCGCCGCCGGGCGGCGCTGAAGACGGCCGCCTTCATGTCGCCCTGGCTGATCGGTTTCGCGGTCTTCTTCGCGTATCCGCTGCTCTCGACGGTCTATTTCTCGTTCATGCACTACGACGGCTTCAAGCCGCCGACGTGGGTCGGAACGAAGAACTGGGTCTACGTCTTCCAGAACTACCCGCTGTTCTGGCCCGCGTTGAGAAACACCCTGTGGCTGGTCGTCGTCATGGTCAGCCTTCGGGTCCTCTTCGGGCTCGGCGTCGGCCTGCTGATCACGAAGATCAAGACGGCCACGGGTGTCTTCCGGACCCTCTTCTACCTGCCCTACCTCGCCCCGCCCGTCGCCGCCACGATGGCCTTCGCCTTCCTCCTCAACCCCGGTACGGGACCGGTCAACTCGATCCTGGAGAACATCGGGATCCCGGCGCCCGGCTGGTTCAACGACCCGGCGTGGTCGAAGCCCGCCCTGACCATGCTGGCCCTGTGGGGCGTCGGCGACCTGATGGTCATCTTCATGGCCGCACTGCTCGACGTACCCAAAGAGCAGTACGAGGCGGCCGAGTTGGACGGCACGTCGGCATGGCAGCGGTTCCGGTACGTGACGCTGCCGAACATCTCGCCGATCGTGATGTTCGCGGTGGTCACCGGCGTGATCCAGACCATGCAGTACTACACACAGCCGCTGATCGCCGGGAAGGTCGCCTCGGGCGTCATCCAGGGCGCCGGAACGCAGTTCGTGCCCGGCTATCCCGACAAGTCGACGCTCACCCTCCCCCAACTCGTCTACAACCTCGGCTTCCAGCGCTTCGACTACGGCTCCGCCTGTGTGGTCGCGCTGGTGCTGTTCGCCCTGTCCATGGTGTTCACCGCGTTCCTGATGCGGCGCCGGGGCGGTCTCATCCAGGCAGGTGAATGACACCATGACCACTCAAGTACTCGACAAACCAGCAGAGTTGAAGGCTCCCGTCTCGCCCGCCGAGCGCACCGCCCGCCGCCGGGCCCTGTTGGAGTGGGTCGCCGTGCACGCCCTCGGCGTCGCGGTCGCCCTCTTCTTCGTCCTCCCCTTCGTGTTCGTCTTCCTGACCTCGCTGATGAGCGACACCCAGGCACTCAGCCGCGATCTGATCCCGCACACCTGGGAATGGGGCAACTACAAGAAGGTCTTCGACACCCCGGGTTTCCTGACCTGGTGGAAGAACACACTTCTGTACGCCGGTGCCGGCACCGTCCTGACGGTGGTCTCCTCGATCCCGGTCGCCTACGCGCTCGCCAAGTTCCGCTTCCGTGGCCGGAATCTGTCGCTGATGCTGGTCATCTCGATGATGATGCTGCCGCCGCAGGTCGTCATCATCCCGATGTATCTGTTCTGGGCGAAGCAGCTGGACCTCTCCGGCACCCTGTGGCCGCTGATCATCCCGATGGCGTTCGGAGACGCGTTCTCGATCTTCCTGATGCGCCAGTTCCTGATGACGATCCCGAACGAGTACCTGGACGCGGCGAAGGTCGACGGCTGCGGAGACCTGCGGGTGCTCCTTAAGGTCGTCATACCGATGGCCAAACCGGGTATTGCCGCGGTCGCCCTCTTCCAGTTCTTCTATGCGTGGAACGACTACTTCGGGCCCCAGATCTACGCCTCGGAGAACCCCGGCGCCTGGACGCTTTCCTATGGTCTGGAGTCGTTCAAGGGCGCGCACCACACCGACTGGAACCTCACCATGGCCGCGACCGTGCTGGTCATGGCCCCCGTGATCCTCGTGTTCTTCTTCGCGCAGAAGGCGTTCGTCGAGGGTGTCACGCTCACCGGAGTGAAGGGTTGACACGTATGAAACTCACCGTGGTCGGGGGAGGGTCGACCTACACCCCCGAACTCATCGACGGCTTCGCCCGGTTGAGGGACACCCTGCCCATCGAGGAGCTGGTGCTCGTCGACCCGGCAGCGGAACGCCTGGAGCTGGTGGGCGGGTTGGCCCGGCGGATCTTCGCGCGGCAGGGGCACCCCGGCAAGATCGTCACGACCGCCGACCTGGACGCGGGTGTCGAGGGCGCCGACGCCGTACTGCTGCAACTGCGCGTCGGCGGGCAGGCGGCACGCAACGAGGACGAGACCTGGCCGCTGGAGTGCGGCTGCGTCGGGCAGGAGACGACGGGCGCGGGCGGCCTCGCCAAGGCGCTGCGCACCGTGCCCGTGGTCCTCGACATCGCCGAACGCGTCCGCCGCACGAACCCGGACGCCTGGATCATCGACTTCACGAACCCGGTCGGGATCGTGACCCGTGCCCTGCTCCAGGCCGGCCACAAGACCGTGGGACTGTGCAATGTGGCGATCGGCTTCCAGCGGAAGTTCGCCGCACTGCTCGGGGTCACACCCGCCGAGGTGCACCTGGACCATGTGGGGCTCAACCACCTCAGCTGGGAAACCGGTGTGCGCCTGGGCGGCCCCGAGGGAGAAAACGTCCTCCCCAAGCTCCTCGCCGAACACGGCGACACCATCGCCGACGACCTGCACCTGCCACGCACCGTCGTCGACCGCCTCGGCGTCGTCCCGTCGTACTACCTGCGCTACTACTACGCGCACGACGAGGTCGTACGAGAACTGCGGAAAAGTCCCTCGCGGGCGTCCGAAGTGGCCGAGATGGAACGGCAGTTGCTGAAGATGTACGGCGACCCGACACTGGACGAGAAGCCGGAGCTGCTAGCCAAGCGCGGCGGCGCCTACTACTCGGAGGCCGCCGTGGACCTCGCGGCCGGGCTGCTGGGCGACGGCGGCAGCCCCTACCAGGTGGTGAACACGTACAACAACGGAACGCTCCCCTTCCTGCCGGACGACGCCGTGATCGAGGTGCAGGCCGCGGTCGGCCACCAGGGAGCGACACCGCTGCCGGTGCCGCCCGTGGACCCGCTCTACGCGGGCCTGATGGCGAACGTCACGGCGTACGAGGACCTGGCCCTGGAAGCGGCCCTGCGCGGCGGCCGGGATCGTGTGTTCCGCGCCCTCCTCGCCCACCCCCTCATCGGCCAGCACGCGTACGCCGACGCCCTCACCGACCAACTGATCGCGCACAACCGGGAGCACCTCGCGTGGGCATGACCTCATCAGGATCCGGCGCCGGGACGGCCGCCGGGTCCGACTCCGCGGCCCTGGTCCTGGCCATCGACGCGGGGAACAGCAAGACCGACGCCGCCGTGCTGGCCGCGGACGGACGGGTGGCCGGGACGGCCCGCGGCGGGGGTTTCCGGCCGCCGGTCGTCGGCGTGGAGACGGCGGTGAACTCGCTGGCCGAGACCGTCGGCCGGGCCTTCGCCGAGGCGGGCGTCACCTCGGTCGCCCATGTCTCCGCCTGCCTCGCCAACGCCGATCTCCCCGTCGAGGAGGAGCGGTTGGCGGCCGCGCTGCACGCGCGCGCGTGGGGGGCGAGTGTGGAGGTGCGCAACGACACCTTCGCGATCCTGCGGGCCGGGATCGCCGAGCCGCGCGGGGTCGCGGTGGTGTGCGGGGCGGGTATCAACTGCGTCGGCATGCGGCCCGACGGGCTCACCGCCCGCTTCCCCGCGATCGGGCGTATCTCCGGGGACTGGGGCGGTGGTGGGGGGCTCGCCGAGGAGGCCCTGTGGCACGCGGCGCGTGCCGAGGACGGACGTGGCGGTCCCACCGCGCTCGCGCGTACCCTCCCCGCACACTTCGGGCTTCCCTCCATGTACGCCCTCATCGAGGCGCTCCATCTGGGACATCTCGGGGACGAGCGGCGCCATGAGCTGACGCCGGTCCTGTTCGCCACGGCGGTCGACGGCGACCCGGTCGCCCGCTCCATCATCGACCGCCTCGCGGAAGAGGTGGTCGCCATGGCCACGGTCGCCCTGACCCGCCTGTCCCTCCTGGAGGAACCCACCCCGGTCCTCCTCGGCGGCAGCATCCTCGCCGCCCGCCACCCCCAACTCGACACCCGCATAAGGGACCTGCTGGCCGACCGCGCCCCCAAGGCGGTCCCCCAGGTGGTCACGGTCCGCCCGGTCCTCGGCGCGGCCCTCCTGGGCCTGGACCATGTACAGGCCCCGGCCGAGGCACACACACGCGTGCGGGCGTTCTACGAGGGAGCCTGAGGGGTTTCTTCGCCCCCGCCGCCCCTGCCCGTCCCGTTCCTGAGAGCTCCGCGGGGGTTAGCCCCTCCGGCGTTTGAGGAGCGGGGGTTTGGGGGCGGAGCCCCCAAGTGACGGGAATGGGCAGGGGCGGAGGGGGCGAAAAAACTCATCCTCGCCCCCACCCACCCCGAACGGGAACCGAACACATACCGCGCGCGTGTTCAGGGGAAGGGGGGCGTTGCGGGGAGCTTCGCGCTGCGCTGTGATCCGAACAAGATCGAGTCAAGATCTGTGCGGATGACAGTCCCTGCGACGATACTTGCGGCCGTGCACCTCGTCCGTGCTCCTCGCACACAGGACAGAGGTGCCCGACGGATGACCATGGGGGAGGTCAAGTGACACACCCGCCGAACGGCAGCGCAGCACCACCGGGGCCACCGAGACAACCCGGGCCACCGGTCCCACCGGCACGCCCGGCCGCACCCACGATGCCGGTCCTACCACCGCAATCCGGCCCTCCGGCACCACAGCCGGCCGGCCCCACGACGCCCAACGCCCCCTACACGCCCGCGCACACGCCCCCACCCGCTCCCCCACGCCGCACGGCCTGGGCGGAAGGCGTGGACGCCCTGCGCTCCGCGGCGACGACGGAACCGGGCCGTCTACGGATCATCGGCGCCGTACTCGCCCTGCTGGTCGTCGCGTTCGGCGCGGTCACCGCCTGGCAGATGACGGACCGTTCGGCCGCCGCGGACGACGTGCTGAACAGCAGCCAGCCGCTGAGCGCCAGCGCGGCGGACATCTACCGCTCGCTCGCGGACGCCAACACCGCGGCGTCCAGCGGCTTCCTGGCGGGTGGCCAGGAGACCGAGGCGTCCCGCACCCGGTACGAGGCGGACATCCAGACGGCCGCTGAGAAGCTGGTCACGGCCGCGTCGAACTCGGAGCCGGGCTCCCCCTCGGCCGACACCATCGCCAAGCTCAACAAACTGCTGCCGGAGTACAAGGGCCTGATCGAGCGGGCCCGCGCCAACAACCGGCAGGGCTTCCCGCTGGGCGGCGCCTACCTCCGGTACGCGAACGCGACGATGCAGGACGAGATGCTCCCGGCGGCCAAGGATCTCTACACCAAGGAGAACCAGCGCCTGGAGGCCGACTACGCCGACGCCACGCCCTACCCGTGGGCCGCGATCAGCCTCGGCCTGCTCGCGCTCGGCGGGCTCGCCTGGGCCCAACGGCGCAACTACCGGCGTACGAACCGGGTGTTGAACCAGGGCATGGCCGCCGCCACCGCCGCCTCCGCGGTCGTACTGCTCTGGCTCGTCGTCGGGCACAGCGTGGCCCGGGCGGGACTCAACGAGTCCTACGACCACGGCGTCCGCTCCCTGAACGTGCTGAACGACGCCCGGCTCGCCTCGCTGAACGCGCGGGGCAACGAGAACCTGACGCTGGTCAGCCGGGGCGCGGAGACCAAGGAGTTGAAGGACGGCACGGTCGTGGACGCCTTCGACTACGACTTCCAGCAGGAGATGGACGACCTCACCAAGAAGCTGGCCGCCGCCTCCGCCCTCGCGGACGACAAGACGGGCGAGCAGCCCGTAGCGGCGGCGACCAGCAATATGAAGGAATGGAAGCTCCGCCACCTGGACGCCCGCGAGGCCGACGACAACGGCAACTACCAGGCGGCGCTGGACAAGGTGATCGGTTCCAAGAGCGACAAGCCGACGGGCGAGTGCTTCGACGGCGTCGACACGAATCTGAAGCTGGCACTGGCGCACGAGGAGAACGAGTTCAAGCAGTCGGCGGGCAACGGCCTGGACGCGATGACCGGTCTGCCGATGGGTGCGGCGATCCTCGCGGTGCTGGCCGCGGCGGGCGCGGTGCTGGGCATCGGACGCAGGCTTTCGGAGTACCGGTGAGAGGAGGAGCGGTGAGAGGGGCAGCGGCAATGAGCGCACGACGTCTGAAGGCAAGCCTGAAGGGCTGGGGCGGCGTGGGTGCGATGGCCGTCGCCTGCGCACTCACCGCGGTGTTCGCCCTGTTGTTGCCGCTGAGCAGCGCGCGCGGTGACGGCAGCACCGGCATCGGCGGCCAAGGCGTGGGCCAGGGCAAGCAGATGAAGGCCGACGAGTGCACCGATCCGCAGGACCAGAGCCTGACGCCGTCCGGCGTGAGCGGCGCGACGATCGAGGCCATCAAGAACCGCAAGGACCCGCGGTTGATCGTCGGAGTCGACCAGAACAGCTTCCGCTGGGGCTACCGCGACCCGAACAACACGGAGAGCGGCAGCGACCTCGAAGGCTTCGACATCGACCTCGTGCACGCGATCGCCGGTGACATTCTGGGCGATCCGGCCGCCGTGCAGTTCCGCGCCATTCCCACCAACCAGCGCATCCCCGCCATCCAGAGCGGCGAGGTCGACATGGTGGTCCGCACCATGACGATCACCTGCTCCCGGCTTGAGGATGTCGCCTTCTCCGCGCCCTACTTCGAAACCGGCCAGCAGGTCCTGGCCCCCATCGACTCGACCATCACGGGGTACGACAAGTCGCTGGCGAACCAGAAGATCTGCACGGCGACGGGCTCCACGGCGTACGAGAAGCTGGACGCCGACAAGAAGGCGGGCAAGCTCGTCTCCACCGCCGACATCTCGACGACGGTTCCCAACCAACTCGACTGCCTGGTAAGGCTCCAGCTCGGCGAGGTCGACGCCGTGGTGACGGACGGCGCGCTGGCCGCGAGCCAGGCCGCGCAGGACCCCACGGTCGAGCTCAAGGGCAAGGCCTTCACCACCGAGTACTACGGCGTGGCGATGAAGAAGGGCTCCGACGATCTGGTACGCCGGGTCAACCAGGTCCTGGCGAACTACCGCCAGAGCGGCTGGCGGACGGCGTACGACAAATGGCTCTCCCCGACGCTCGGGGCGGACTCCCCGTCCTCGGATCCGCCCGCCCCGAAATACAAGTAGCGGTCAAGTAGCGGTACAGCAGCAACGGCAGTACGGGTAGCGGTACAAGTAGCCGAACCGACCGAAAGCGAGAGGTGATCGATGGGCGTCACGGGACCCCCCGAGCCGGTGATGGACCGGGACGAGGTGGACCGTGCGCTGGCGCGGCTCGGCGCGGAGCACGAGGCCATCGAGTCCTCGCTCCTCGCCCTGCAGGACCACGCGGGCCGCAGACTCCTCGAAGGCGCCGAGCTGACCGGTACGACCAAGGAACGCTGGTCGGCCGCCGACGCGTCGATCACCTTGGTGTGGGCGTATTTCGACGCCTACTCGGACGTGTTGCGTTCCGCCCGCGAGATCCGCTCCCGCAGACGCTGGTCCAGCCGTGAGGACCTGGTGGAGCTGACCGAGCTGCTGCGCGGCGCGAGTATCACGGTCGCCGGTTCCGCCACGGCCACGGCGAACGCGCCGACGCTCGCCGGCTCCGGCAAGCTCAGCGAGCGGTTCTCGCTGGTCGCGCTGGTGGAGCGGATGAACGAGCTGTACGCGTCCTCGCTCGACATGGTCATCGCCTCGGACGCGGTCTGGTCCGCGCTGCCCGCCCGGATCGATTTACTGGCCGCGGAGCTCCAGCGCACCCGCCGGCTCGCCCACTCCGTCGGCGTACGCCCCGGTGAGCACCCTTCGGGCGACGACCTGGAGCGGATCACCCGAACGCTCACCACGCTGCGCGAGCGTGTGGTGTCCGACCCGCTGGCCTTCTGGCTTCCCACGCAAGGGAGTTCGGCGCCCGGCGGCGGACGCCCGGACACGACGACGTACGACCGTGAGGCGCGCTCCCTGGAGGACGTGCGCCGGGAGATCGACGCCGTGCTCACGGTCCGGCAGGACGCCGAGGCGCGCCTGGTGAAGCTGCGGGACGTACTCAGCCGCGCGGACCGCACCCTCGCCGAGGCCAGAAGCGCCCGCGGTGAGGTGCTCGCGAAGATCGCCGCGTCCGAGGTGCCCGCGGTCAGCGGCCCGCCGACCGTGCTCCAGGAGCAGTTGCAGACGGCCGCGGAGTACCGCAGGCACGCCCAGTGGCACCGTCTCTCGCCGCTCCTGGAGGCGCTGGAGGAGAAGGCGGAGGACGAACTGCTGCGCGCCCGCGAGTCGTTGACCGCGGTCACCCAGCCACTGGCGGTCCGCGCGGAGCTGCGCGGCCGCCTCGACGCTTACAAGGCGAAGGTCGCCCGGCACGGGCTCGCGGAGGACCCGTTCCTCATCGAGCGCTACGACGCGGCGCGCCGCATGCTGTGGAGCGCGCCCTGCGACCTGCGCGTCGCTGAGGACGCCGTACTGCGCTACCAGCACGCGGCGGCCGACCTGTTCAGCCCGCGGGTGCCCGAGCCGGGCAACGGGCCGCAGGACCGGAGGGGGGAATCGTGAGTCAGCAGTCTGAGCCTGTGGGTGAGCGGCAGAAGTGCCAGCGGCCCGGTTGCTCGGGGTCGTACGAGGACATGGGCGGCGGTGAGCTGTACTGCGACACCTGCGGTCTGGCGCCGGTCGTGTCCGCGGGCGGCATGGTGGGTTCGCCGCCGACCGGGATCACGGCGGGCGGCAGGAGCTCGCGGGGCTCGGCCAGTTCCAACAGCCGCAGTTCACGGGCGAGTTCGCGTACGTCGTCGCGCTCCTCGCAGTCGCGGCGCTCGGTCTCCGGGCGCCTCTCGCGCTCGCTGTCCGGCACCTCGGCGAGCCGCTCGGTGTCGGTCCGCAGCTCCGGTTCGGCCGCCGGTTCCACCGGGCGCGGCCGGCTCGGAGTCGGCCTGGTCGAGGTACCGGGCGTGCCGCGGCCCGACCCGCGCGGAATGGTCCAGGACAACCCGGAGGTGCCCGAGCGCAAGCGGTTCTGCTCGCGCTCCGACTGCGGTGCGCCGGTGGGGCGTTCGCGCGGTGAGGTGGCCGGGCGAACGGAGGGCTTCTGCACCAAGTGCGGCAACCCGTACTCGTTCGTGCCGAAGCTGAGCACGGGCGACATCGTGCACGGCCAGTACGAGGTCGTGGGCTGTCTGGCGCACGGCGGGCTCGGCTGGGTGTATCTGGCCGTCGACCGTGCGGTGTCCGACCGCTGGGTGGTCCTCAAGGGCCTGCTCGACACGGGCGACCAGGACGCGATGGCGGCCGCGATCTCCGAGCGCCGCTTCCTCGCGGAGATCGAGCACGCCAACATCGTGCGGATCTACAACTTCGTCGAACACCTCGACCAGCGCACCGGCTCGCTCGACGGCTACATCGTCATGGAGTACGTCGGCGGCAAGTCGCTGAAGGAGATCGCCAACGACCGTCGTACGGCGGCCGGGAAGCGGGACCCGCTGCCGGTGGAGCAGGCGTGCGCGTACGGCATCGAGGCGCTTGAGGCGCTCGGCCATCTGCACAGCCGCAACCTGCTGTACTGCGACTTCAAGGTCGACAACGCGATCCAGACCGAGGACCAGCTCAAGCTGATCGACATGGGCGCGGTGCGCAGGATGGACGACGACGAGTCGGCCATCTACGGCACGGTGGGCTACCAGGCGCCGGAGGTGGCCGAGGTCGGCCCGTCGGTCGCCTCCGACCTTTACACGGTGGCCCGCACGCTGGCCGTGATGACCTTCGACTTCCAGGGCTACACGAACGTGTTCGTGGACTCCCTGCCCGACCCGGACAACATCGAGGTCTTCCGCCAGTACGAGTCGTTCTACCGGCTCCTGGTGCGGGCCACCGACCCCGACCCGGCCCGCCGGTTCGCCTCCGCGCAGGAGATGGCCGAACAGCTGACCGGCGTGCTGCGCGAGGTCGTCTCCGTCCAGACCGGCCGCGCCCGTCCCTCGCTCTCCACCTTGTTCGGGCCCGAGCTCAAGGTCACGGACACGGAGTTGTTCGGAAAGCTGGACGGTGACGTGTCGCGTCTTGGAGCGCGGGTCGTGCCGGTGGGGCGCCGGCAGCGAGCGCTGCCCGCCGCCAACGGCGTCGGCCTCGCCATCACTTCGGGTGCCGCCACGGCCCTTGCCACCTCCGGCAATCTGGTCAAGCCCGTCCCGGCCGCCGCCACCGCACTCGCGCTGCCCGTCCCCCGGGTCGACCCGGGGGACCCCAACGCCGGTTTCCTCGCCGGACTGATGGCCTCAGCGCCCGCGGAGCTGATCACCGCACTGCACGCGGCGCCCACCGGCTCCCTGGAGCTGCGCCTGCGCGAGCTGCGGGCCCGCCTGGAAATGGGCGAACTGACCGCCGCCGCCACGGCACTCGAGGCCCTGGAGGCGGACCACCCGGACGACTGGCGGGTGGTCTGGTACCGGGGTGTCGCGGCGCTCGCGAACGGCGAGCAGGAGACCGCGGCGCTGTCCTTCGACGCGATCTACGACGCGTTCCCCGGCGAGCCGGCGCCCAAGCTGGCCCTCGGCGTGTGCGCGGAGGTGCTCGGGCAGCTGGACAACGCGGCCGAGTACTACCGCCTGGTGTGGACGACCGACCCCAGCTATGTGAGTTCGGCGTTCGGCCTGGCCCGCGTGCAGCTCGCCTCGGGCGACCGCCGTGGCGCCGTACACACACTGGAATCCGTACCGGAGTCGTCGATCCACTACACGGCGGCACGGGTCGCGGCCGTACGGGCACGGCTGCGGCAGCGACTCGCCGAGGAGGCGCCCGCAGCGCCGATCCTCGACGACCTGACGGCGGCCGCGGGGCAGGTCGAGGCGCTGGACGGATACGGTCTCGACGCGGTGCGACGCGAGCAGTTGTCCACAGAAGTACTGGGCTGCGCCCTGGACTGGGTACTCTCCGGTAGCCAGGTGTCCGCTCCGGCCTCCGGCGGCGGACGTGCGCTGCTCGGCAGCGAGCTGGACGAGCGCGGCCTCCGCTTCGGTCTGGAGCGCTCGTACCGCACGCTGGCCCGCCTCGCTCAGGGCGGCGAGGAGAGGATCGATCTGGTGGAACGTGCAAACCGTTACCGCCCCCGGACGTGGGTGTGATTGATGTCCCAGATGCCCCAGCCGACGGCCCTTTCGCGGTGCCCCAGTTGCGAGGAGCCGCTGGAAACGGGTGACCGCTTCTGCGGTGCGTGCGGGTACGACCTGTCAGCGGTGCCCACACCGCCGCAGGACGAGCCGACGATCACCATGAACGGCACCTCGCCACACCCTCCTTCGGCCGTCCCGTCCGTGGACTGGCCCATCGCGCCGGAGGTGGACAGCTCCAACACACCGGCGCCGGTGCACCGGGCGGCGGACATCCAGGGGACCGACTCCGGCGGCTCCGAACTCCCGCACCCGACAGGCGAGTCCGCGGGCGTACGGTTCGACAGGCCACGGGAGCCTGACGAGTACCCCTTGGCTCCGCCGGCCGAATCCCCCTCCGTACCCCTCGCCGACCCGCGCACCGCCGACCTCGCGACACCCCCCGCGGGCGGCACCAGGCTGTGCGTCGCCTGCCGCTCGGGCAGTGTCGACAGCGACGGCTACTGCGAGAACTGCGGACACGCACAGCCACGCGAACGCGACCACATGGAGCAGGAGTTGAGCGCGGTCTCCGCGGTCAGTGACCGGGGCCTGCGCCACCACCGCAACGAGGACGCCTTCGCGATCTCCTCGACCGCGCTGCCCGACGGCTCGCCCGCCGTCGTGGCGATCGTCTGCGACGGCGTCTCCTCGGCGACCCGCCCCGACGAGGCCTCGCTCGCCGCGTCCCGGGCGGCCAACGAAGCGCTTCTGGCAGCCCTGCCGCTCGGTACGCACCCGCAGCAGGCCATGCACGAGGCGATCATCGCCGCCTCGGAGGCCGTCAACTCCCTCGCGGACACGCCCGCTTCGCACGACGAGCACGCCCCGCACGTGAACGCGCCCGCCTGCACCCTCGTCGGCGCCATCGTCACCCCCACCCTGCTGATCATCGGCTGGGTCGGCGACAGCCGCGCCTACTGGGTCCCCGTCGACCGCGCCTCGCCCCCGGCCCGGCTCACCGAGGACGACTCGTGGGCCGCGCAGATGGTCGCCGCGGGCCTGATGAACGAGGCGGAGGCGTACGCCGACGAGCGCGCCCACGCCATCACGGGCTGGCTCGGCGCGGACGCGTACGAACTGGAGCCGCACACCGCTTCCTTCAAGCCGGACCGGCCAGGTGTAGTGGTGGTGTGCACCGACGGGCTGTGGAACTACGCGGAGGCGGCCGAGCACCTGTCCGAGGTCGTACCCCTCGACGCCGCCGAGCGTCCGCTGCACAGCGCGCAGGTCCTGGTCGGCCACGCCCTGGACGGCGGGGGCCACGACAACGTAACAGTGGCGGTCCTGCCGTTCCCGGCCCCCGCGCAGGGGGCAGGATCGGCCTGAGGCCGCGAACGGGGAGCGGCCTCGGACCGGAGGGGACCGGTCCGAACACAGTCATCACCCCCGTAGTACGTACTACGGGGGCCTTGAGGGGGACAAAGAAGGCATGGCCAATTTCTCGAAGTCGAACGTGCCGCAGTTCTCGGTCGACGTCTACCAGAACGAATACCTGCCCGACGGCGCCCGCGAGGTCAGCGCGATCGTCACGGTGAGCTCGACGGGCGGCGGCACCATCGGAAGCGCGGTCGCCGCGCCCCACCTGTACACCGCCGGGCAGGGCCCGGACGCGGCCGTGGCGATCATGGTCGACTGTTCGGGCTCGATGGACTACCCGCCGACCAAGATGCGCAATGCCCGGGACGCGACGGGCGCCGCGATCGACACCGTGCGCGACGGCGTGCACTTCGCGGTGATCGGCGGCACGCACGTCGCCAAGGAGGTCTATCCGGGCGGCGGCCGGCTCGCGGTCGCCGACGCGGCGACCCGCGAGCAGGCCAAGCAGGCGCTGCGCAAGCTGACCGCCGGCGGCGGTACGGCGATCGGCACCTGGCTGCGCCTCGCCGACCGCCTGCTGTCCTCGGCGGACGTCTCGATCCGCCACGGCATCCTGCTCACCGACGGCCGCAACGAACACGAGTCGCCACAGGACCTCAAAGCCGCCCTCGACTCCTGCGCCGGGCGTTTCACCTGTGACGCGCGCGGTGTCGGTACCGACTGGGAGGTCAAGGAGGTCACCGGCATAGCCTCGGCGCTGCTCGGCACCTCGGACATCGTCGCCGACCCGGCCGCCCTCGCCGCCGACTTCACGTACATGATGGAGACGGCCATGGGCAAGGAGGTCGCGGACGTCGCACTGCGGCTGTGGACACCCGTAGGCACGCAGATCAAGTTCGTCAAGCAGGTCGCTCCGACGGTCGAGGAGCTGACCGGCCGCCGCACCGAGGCGGGCCCGCGAGCCGGTGACTACCCGACCGGTTCTTGGGGCGACGAGTCCCGCGACTACCACGTGTGCGTGGAGGTCCCCTCGGCCGGCATCGGCCAGGAGATGCTGGCGGCCCGGGTCTCGCTGGTGATCCCGCAGAGCGACGGAAGCGTGCAGAACCTCGGCGCGCAGGGGCTCGTACGAGCCGTGTGGACCGACGACATGGCGGCTTCCACGTCTATCAATCCACAGGTCGCGCACTACACAGGTCAGGCGGAACTGGCACAAGTCATCCAACAAGGCCTGGACGCACGCAAAGTGGGAGATGTCGACGGAGCAACGGCCAAGCTGGGACGTGCCGTTCAGCTCGCGAGCGCTTCGGGCAACGCCGATACTGCGAAACTGCTTGCGAAGGTGGTGGACGTGGTCGATGCCGCTGCAGGTACTGTGCGATTGAAGGCAAGGGTCGAGGAAGCAGACGAAATGACCCTTGAGACACGGTCCACAAAGACTGTTCGTGTAAAGAAGTAAGCGAGCCCGGCTCTCCCAGGAGCTGGAGCAAACCCGGCCACACCGGCCGGAAAAGGAGAGGGGGAAGCGCCGACATGCCGACCTGCCCGAACGGACACCAGTCGGGTTCCGACGACTGGTGCGAGGTCTGCGGTCACCGCATGGCCGGTGCCGTGCCCCCGCCCCCTCCGCCACCGCCGCCCGCGGCCGGCTACGGCTATCCGGCGCAGCCCGGCCCTGGTGGCCCCGGCGGACGTGGTCATCTCGCCGCCGTGCCCGACCCCGCTCCGGAGCTCTGCCCTCAGTGCCGTACGCCCCGTGAGGGCGCCGCGCCGTTCTGCGAGCAGTGCCGGTGGAACTTCCTCACCAACACCGCGACCTCGTACACGCCTGCCGCGCCCCGCCCGCAGGCGCCCCTGCCCGGGGCTCCCGGCGGTTCCGGCGGCCCTGGAGGGCCTGGAGGCCCGCCTGGAGGCCCCGGGGGCCCTGGCGGGCCGAATCCGGCACAGAGGTTCCAGCAGGGATTCCAGCAGGGTCCGCCCACCGGAGCCGGTCCCGGTCCCGGTCAGGACCCGTACGAGTACCAGGGCTCGCGGCCCTCGCAGGTGAACCGCCCCGCCGAACCGATTCCGTCGGGTCCGCCCGCCCCGTACGGCGGCGGCCCCCCGCCCTTCGGCGACCCGTCACGTCCGGTCCCGCCGCCCCCCGGGCCCACGCCCGGCGCCCCGGACGCCCGGCAGGCCTACACCCAGCAACCGGCCGCGCCCGGGTACCCACAGACCACCCAGCCCGGGCCCCCCGGCCCGCCCTTCGGCGGCGGTGACGACGACTGGGTGATCTCCCCACCGTCGACGGGCAGCCCCGGCGGACCGGGCACACAGGCCGGCCCCGGCGGCCCGAACGGTCCCGCCCCGGCCCAGGGCGGCGGCTACGGCTACCCGCAGCCCGGCCCGACCCAGGCACCGCCCGGCCCCGGCACCCGCCCGCCCTACCAGCAACAGCAGCAGCCGCTGTCCTGGACCGCGACGATCGGCCCCGACCGCGAGTACTTCATGGCGATGATGCAGCGCTCGGGCCCCGAGGCCGCGGGCCTGAACCTGCCCGCGTACTCGCCGGAGCAGCAGCGCCCGCTCACCGGCAACCAGCTGACGATCGGCCGCCGCCGGCACTCCACCGGCGAGTCCCCCGACATCGACCTGTCGGTGCCCCCGGAGGACCCGGGCGTCTCGCACCAGCACGCGGTCCTGGTCCAGCAGCCGGACGGCAGCTGGGCGGTCGTCGACCAGAACTCGACGAACGGGACCACGGTCAACGGCGGCGAGGACCCCATCCAGCCCTTCGTTCCGGTACCGCTCCAGGACGGCGACCGGGTGCACGTGGGCGCCTGGACGACGATCACCATCAGGCGAGGCTGACAGCGGCACGGCCGGCGTCAGCACGGCCGGCAAAGCGCGTCACGGCAGCGGCCAGGCGTCCGGCCCCTCGGGGTCGTCCAGCCACGCCCACACGCGCTCGCCGCTGACCGTGACCCCGTACCGCTCACGCACAGGCCGCTCCGCACGTTCCCACAGCGCGTACGCCTCGTACGGATCCAGGCTGCCCGCCGTCAGGGTCAGCAGGAACCGGAACAGCTCGTCGCTCCTGGCCCGGGGCGGCAGCCCGCCCAGGTGCGGCGGCTCCGGCTCGGGCCGACTGCCGCCGCGCAACGGCACGAAGTAGGCGGCCGTGTGCAGAAAACGCCCCTCGGCGTGCCCGCTGTCCCGCACCCGCAACGTGATCAGGCCCGTGGCCAGCGGGGCGAGAATGCGGGCGCCGGGGGTGCACTGGGGCAGCCAGGCGTGCGGGACCGTGGTCAGCGTGCAGGTGGCGATGATCCGGTCGAAGGGGGCGCGCTCGGGGACTCCGCGGGCGCCGTCACCGGTGACGACGGTCGGGTGGTAACCGGCGGTGGCCAGGTGGCGGCGCGCGGACTCGGTGATCTCCGGGTCGAGGTCGACCGTGGTCACCAGCGCGTCGCCGAGGCGATGGGCGAGGAGAGCCGCGTTGTACCCGGTACCGGCCCCGATCTCCAGAACGGCGTCCCCGTCCCGCACCTCCAGCTCGGTCAGCATCTTCGCCATCAGCGACGGCTGACTGCTGGACGACAGCAGCTCACCGTCCCGCACCCGGGTGGCCAGTGGGCCGTCCGCGTACGCACCACGCAGCCAGCGCTCCCGGCTCCGCGGGTCGGGATCCTCGCCCCACACGCGCTCGAAGCCGCCCACGGCTCCGACGTAGTAGTACGGCACGAAGAGATGGCGCGGGACCGCCTCGAACGCCTCCCGCCAGACCGGATCGGCGTCCCAGGCCCCGCTTCTGTCGATCTCACGCACCAGCGCCGCCCGCGCCGCCATGGCGAGGTCGTCGGGTCCCTGGTCTCCCTGGTCGAGAGCGTGCGCGCTCATACGTCCACTGTGCTGCCGGAGGAGCCGGGAGGCGAGCGCCGGGTCCCGCGGCGGGAGTCGGTCCTAAGCCTTGAGTCCTCGGTAATGCACGGGTCGTTTGTAACAACTCCCTGTAGCTGGTGAAACCCCAGCTCAGAGTGGGTGCTTGGAAGGGTCCGGCAGCCGGTTACGAACCGTAGCCGTCCCGCCAGGGCAGGATCTGCCGGGTCAGGGCCCTGTCGTGGAGCCGGGCGCGCAGCTCCGGGGGCCACGTCTCCACGGCGGCACGGTCCGCCTCGGACAGGCCGTCGGTCACCAGGCTGTCGGACAGGGTGCGCTCGGGGTCGTCGGCCTCGGGGGCGCGGTCGGCCGACTGGAGTCGCCGGTACTCGGCCGTGAGGCGCTGCGCCTCACCCGGCTCGGCCGACGCCGGATCACGCTTGACCTCCCGCAGCCGTCTCTTGATCTCCCGGCGCCGGTCACTCTTCATCGTCGTCCTCCAGGGAACCGAACTCATCCTCGAAATCCCGCAGTTGAGCTAGCACCTCATCCGCGCTGTCCACGTCGGCAGGCCGCCCGGCGGACGTGCCCGGCATCAACTCTGCCCGGGCCACGGTGGGCGGCGGCTGGTGCTCCACGGCCGCGACGCGGTACCGCAGCCCGTCGGGCCCGTCGATGAACATGACTCCGTCCTCGGTGTACGGCGTGGGAGCGACGGCCAGCGGGGGCAGGGGCTCCGGAGGGGTGAACTGCCCGCCCTCCAGGGCTCTGAGCCGGGCTGCGGCGGCCTCCAGCCCGTACGTCCGCCTGTCAGCGGGCAGGGAGACAGCCGCGAACCCGGCCAGGATCGCCTCCACCACCTCCTCCGACTCCTCGCTGAGGCGGTGCTCCAGACTGACGGTCATCGCCTCGGGGGCGTCGGCCCCGTGCAGACGGCGGCGTGACTCGTTGATCCCCCGGAGGGTGTTGATCGCCTTCAGCCTGGTGTCGGGGTCGTCGGCGGCGACGTATTGCGCCTGCGCCTTGAGCCACAGGTCAGAGAGTTCTGCGTCCCGAACGGCGACCATCGAGCCCACCACGGGGCCGAGGTGGGCGGCGATGCGCTGCTCGATGATGGCGTTGACCCGGGACTGGCTGAGGCCGACCTCGGAGGCGATCTGCCGCTCTGTCAGCCCACGGACCTTGAGCCGGAAGATCTTCTCGTCACGCTCGGCGGTGGCGGCCCGGCGGCGGCGGGCCTGCGGTGGTGCTCCCATGATCACTCCTCAGTGAACAGGTCAGTGGGACGGATGGGGCTCATGAGGCAAGCACGTCGGCGAGGTCGTGCAGGACGTTCACGGCGTCGTCGCAGGCCCGTTCTCTGGCCAGGTGCCAGGCATCGTGCGCCCGGGTCCAGCGGTCGCCTCGGGGGCGGTGAGGCCCCGTACGGCCGGAGACGCGCATGACGCACGGACGGCCGACGGGAGCGTGGCACCACCGGCACGGGAAGTCCTCCGGCCGGGGCTCAGGGACCCGGGCGGCGAACCTCCGCCGGGCCTCGTCGCAGGCGTCGGTGAGGACGTCAGAGCTGGGGGTGTGGATCATGATCGTTCGGGGCCTCTCAGGTGTATTCGTGATCTTGGTCCGGATACACCCGCGAATACACTTCTCGATCTTGTATCCGGTTGTATTCGTCTGTATTCGTTCGCAGGTCAGGGGGTGTATCCGGGGTGTATCCGTCTGTATTCACGGGAAGCGGATACACCCGGATACACACCCTTGGGGGTGTATCCGGGGTCCGTCCCTAGCCGGTGGAGGATGTATCGACCCTGAAGCGGGACAGCTCCCGGCCGCTCTCGGACAGCTCCGCCTTGATGAAGTCCTCCTCCAGCAGCTCCGTCCATTTGCTGTAGAACGTCGCCGGGGTCATGGCGTTGGCCTCCCGGACGACGAGTCCCTTGGCCTCGGCCCTTGTGAAGACACCTCCGTTCCCGTACGTGCGGCGCAGGAGGACGCGCACCTTCTCCCGAGCGTTGATCCCGTCCGGAAGGCTCAGGTCGACCTCGGCCGACCGGTCGGTCTCCTCCTGCTCGTCCGGCACCAGCGCCACGGACGTGATCGGGTCGGCCCACGGGTCGACGCCCTCGATGCCGGGGAACTCTGCTGTGACGTCGTGCACGGCGAGCCGGAACTCCAGCTTCATGCCGTCGGCCCCGTCCTTCTGCTTCGTGTCCGTGAGCAGGAACCGGGCCTCCAGCCCGCGCCCCTTCTTGGCCGTCTCCCACTCGGTGTCCACCGACCCCCACATCGACCCGCCCCCGGACCCGCCACTGCCGTTCTTCGGGGTGTGGTGACCGAGCAGCCACGTGCAGCCGGTGTCGCGCTTCAGCGCGTCCAGGGCGCCGACCGCCTTCTGGAGGTCACTGTTGCCGTTCTCCTCAGCCGCGAGCGTCACCCGACGCTGGGTGTCCAGGATGACCAGAGAGGGGTTCAGCTCCTTGCACAGCTCCCGGAAGACCCCCCACTCCGCGCTCTCGTCCAGCACCCCGAACAGCTTCTCCAGGATCTGGACCGGCTCCGGGTAGAAGATCACGTTCTCCAGCTCCCGGCCGTACTGCCTCTCCCATGCGGCCACGCGCTTGGTGAAGCCTTCGATGCCCTCGGCGATCACGTAGACGACCAGGCCCTGTTTCGTCTCGCACCCGTGCCACGGGATCCCGGCGCCGACACACCCGGCCATGTCGAGCAGGTGTAGCGACTTGCCCGAGCCGGGGTCGCCGTTCATCCGCGCCGACGACCGCTTGTTGAGCCAGCCCTTGATCATGTACTCGGGCGGCGGGAGCTTCTTGAGGGCCGAGCGGTCCAGGAGCTTGGCTCGCATGGTGTCCAGGCGGCTCCGTGCGGCCTCGTCCGCCTGCTCCTGGCCCTCGGCTGCATCCTCGTCCGCTCCGGGCGGGGGGACGTCCCCCACGGCCTTGTCGACCAGGTCGTTGAACTCGTCGGGCTTCGGCTCCCGCGAGCCCGGCACGTCGAATGCCTCATACCAGAGGTCTTCGAGGACATCGACGCTCGCCCCCATGTTCACCTTGCCCTTCTGGGCCATCCGTGCAGCCCACCCCAGGGTCTCCAGCATGGTGCCGTGGCGGCTGCCGTCCCGGGTGGTGAACTTCTCCCGCAGACGGTCCATCAGGTCGGGGTCGGCCTCCGAAGTCCAGCGCTCGATCGCCTCGTTCACCCTCAGCCCGGCGCCGGGGCGGTGCTCCCGTTGAGGCTTGCGCAGCAGCTCCAGCCACGCCCCCGGCAGCACGGGGAAGTCGTCCAGGGCCGGGACCTGTCCCTCCGGCATCAAGTTGCCGTGCTTGTCGTACCAGCGGTACGTCTCCCCCGTCTTCGGGTGCACCGACGGCCACACGACGATGGTCCTGTGGTGGCGCTGGATGACGTCGATGTCCGGACCGAGCCCGTCCCGGAACTCTTCCTTCGGGTCGGCTCCGTCCGGGAGCCGGAAGGGACGGATGCGGCTGGGGCCGTCCCCGCGTGACGTGGTGCTGGGTCCGGCGGGCAGTGGTCCGTGCTCCGCCTCCAGGGCCGCGATCTGCTCCGCCCCGTGTTTGTTGCCGTACTGGTCCACGTCGATACCGACGTAGCCCTCCAGCCGCCACCCGATGTTGTGCCGCTTGAACTCGGCCAGCGACTTCTTGCCCGCGTACTCCCCGGGCCGGAGCTGTACCCCGAGCCGCCCGGTGACCCCCTTCATGGCGGGGAGCTTGTCCGACTTCCGCAGCGGGGTCATGCCGGTGTACCCGGCGGCGGCCATTGCGATCCAGCCGCGCTCGAACGCCCCGCCCTGGTTCTGCCGGGGTGTCGAGAAGACGTCCGGGGTGCCGTTCGGCCGGTGACCGTTCAGGCTCGCGTCCGCCCAGCCCGAATTACCCGAACCGCTTATTCCGGCGCCGGACCGGGTACTCTTGTCCGTGACGTCGTCCACGTCTTCTGTGATAGCCCCGGTTGCCTGGCCGGGGCTTTTCGCTGTCGTCATTCCGCCGACCCCCCGCTTACCGGGCGCAGCACCTTGCGCAGTCGGGCGATGTGCTCGTCAGTCAATTCGGGTGCGCGGTCGACTATCCGTGTGATGTAGGCGTCCAGCGACCGCCCGGCGGCCATTCCGCCCTTGCGGCGCGCTTCTCGGGCCTTGTCGCTCATGGTGTACTTCCGGGGCATTGCAGCTCCACGAAGATCGCGATGTCTTCGTGGCTCAGGGCTGCCAGGGCCCCCTCCACACGGCGAGCGAGAGGATCACGGGACGGAGCTTGGCGGCTCCACGGCCCGGTACGGGCCCCAGTCCCGCCGCACCTACGAGCGGTGCGGATCTACTCCTATTCTGCCCTAGCTGAATAGTGAGGCAAACCCGCCTCTGGCCCGGACGGCAAAGTTTGTAGCTTCCTATTTATATGGATCGGTTTAATCCCCCGATCCCGCAGCCTGCTCGATTTACATAAAGGGCCCCCGCCTGACGTAGATCAATCCGCTGCCATTCGGCATTAGGCGGGGGCCCATCCCCACTGTACCTTTTTCCTTAACAAACCAGAGCCCGCAGATGAGGGGCGAAAAGCATGGAACACATTCCCGTGGCAGAGGCGGCGCAGCGCCTGAGCATTTCCGACGTCGCCGTATACGAGGCCCTGCGCGCCGGGCGTCTTGTCCGTGCCCCCGGCTCCGACCCGGCCCGGGTCACGCTGGCGTCGGTGCAGCGCATGTCGGCCGACCGGCGGGCCGAGGCGATGCGCCGCCGCAGCGACTTGTGCGCGCTGGCTCGGCAGGCCGACTCGATCCTCCACGCGCCACCGGGGAGCGAGTACCTGCCCCCAGCGGGGAGCCGGGAAGCTCTCCGGGCACTGTCCGCAGACACGTTCGCCATTTTCGGACGGGACGTCCTGGAGGCGGCAGCCAGCCGGGACAGCATCCTCCACGAGGGCGGCTGCCCGACCTGCTGGGCGCACATGAGCGCGCAGGTTCACCAGACCCACCCGCCCCGGGACGAGGCCGCATACAAGATCCTGCTGGGGCAGCCGTGCGCAAAGGACGCCCAGCGCTGGCGGGCCGTGTCGGAGTCGAACCGGGCCGCCATGTCCCGGCTGCGGATCACCGAGGAGCGCGCCCGGCGGACGGCCGAACAGGACCGCGCCCGGCGGGAGTTCCAGGCGGCCCGCAGGGATGCGGAGGCTGCTGCCTCCCGGCTGCGGAGCGCGACCCAGGCCATGTCCACCATCGACCCCTCGGTCGTCCGGGACACGACCGCTCAGGCCCGCCGCCGGGGCACCTTCAGCCACACTCCGGTTCCGGGCTACGTGCGCGTCAGCACGGTGCCCCCGGGGTGCGATTGCGACGTCCAGCACCAGTGCGCCGCGCACGCGGAGAGCGACCGTCAGGCGGCCCTGAGGCCCAAGCCCTTCAGGCGGCCGTCGTGAGTGCCCCGGACGGGTGCGCCTGCACGGGCGCAGGCCGCAACCTGAGGCCCTGCCTGGCACACTTCGCGGCCCTGCCCCCGGCCGAGCAGAAGCGTGTACTCCTCCGGCTCGGCGTCACCTGGGCGAGGAGGGCGAACGATGTCCGGTGATCTGGACCGAAAGCGCGAGCAGATCGCGCAGGCCGGGCGTGAAGCGCTGGCCGACATTCAGCGCGCCTCGGTCGAGGCATCGGCGGCGGTGGTGCGGGTTGTGGAGCAGCAGACCGGCCTCACGCTGACCGCCGTGAAGCCGTCGGTCATGGACGCTCACTTCCCCGAGCTGGCCCGCATGGAGCGGCAGGCCGCCGCGTACGTCGAGGCCATGCGTGTTGTCCGGCAGTGGATGCTGCCCGGCGATCCCCGGCCCCTCGGAGAGCTGATGCCCGAGCTGCTGGAAGACGTACGCGAGGCCATCGCGGACAACCTGGTCCGGGCGGGACTCAGTTGACCGTCCATCGGCCCCTGCGGATCAATCCCGGACAGCGGCGGCAACTGCGGGAGTTCGTGGAGGCGCACCCCGGGCTGACTCGCGCGGAACTGATGGCTACCGCCGACCGCGTACGGATGCGGCTGCTGATCACCGACGGCCTCACCGAGGTGTGGAGCCGGTCGATGGTCCGCCGGGACGACGACGGACGGTACTGGCCCGCCTGAACTGGGTGGGCTGCTTGCCGGCTCGCAACTCCCCTACAGCATGGAGAACATGACAGGAACCCCGCCGGGCGTACCCGGCGGGGTTCCGTCATCGGTCAGCCCAGCGAGGTGAGAATGCCGGTCAGGGAGGCCCCGAACTGAGCGAAGCTGCCCATCAAGAGAACCGTTGCCACGATGGCGATTCCGACGGCTAGGCGGTGTTGCTTTCCTGCGGCGAGCAGCACACCCAGCGCGATCAGAGAACCGAAGGCGATCATGCGTAGCCTCCTTCCGTCCGCACCAGGCGGACCATTCGCTTGACGGTCTCGGGGTTGGCGTCCGGCAGCGCCTCCACCACGGCGGCCGGGTCGGTGGTGCCGGAGTCATAAAGGGCGCGGACCCGGTCCTTGACGGATCCGGAATCCGGATCGGTCCGGGCGGATCCGGATCCGGCGGACTGCGCCGTCCGGATCCGCTCCGCCGCCTGCTCCACCTCGGTCCGGATCCGGTCCTCCGTCAGGCCCTCGGTGGCCGGGGTGCGCCACTCGATCTCGGTGACGGATCCGCCGGAGGACAGTGCCTCCGCCTCATCACGGGCCTTGGCCTTCGAGCGCTCAAGCTGACGGCGTACGGCGACGAGCGCGCGCTGTCCGTCGACCTCGGAGCGCTCAGCCGCGACCCACTGAGCGGTCGCGGGGTCGAGCCGGGCCTCGGTCGTCCTCATGACCACGGCCCAGAAGGACTTGGCCACGAGGCTGACGGCGGCACCCGCGATGCCGATCCACAGGAAGTCGCCCACGGCCCCGTGAGCCGCGATAAGGGCCATGGACAGAACCAGGGCCGCCCAGCCCATTCGGCGAGGCAGAGAGGCCCGCTGGGAGTCGTACCGGGCGATCCACTCCAGGGTCATCAGGCCTATCCAGGTGGCGTCGAAAACGCACGCGATGCCGTAGCTGATAGCCGGGTTGAAGGCCATCGAGAGCAGGCCGCCGATGGCCACGGTGGACCACACGATGGCTCCGGTCACGATGAGCACGGCGAGGCCGGTCACTGCCTTGAGCGCCTGCGCGTCGCGGTCCGGAGGCGGCACCGGCAGCTCGACGGTGTACGTCTCGTCAACCTGGTGAGTTCGGCCGTCGATCGTCTTGGGCACCGTGCGCGTACGGTGCGCGCTGCGTATCTTCACGTCAGGTCCCTTTCTTCTGCTGCGGAGCGGCTGAGGGGGATGGAGAAGCCGTCGGCGGCGCTGGCAACCGCACCGTCGGCGGCGAGCTTCTTCAGGGCCCGGTGGACGGTGCCCGGATTGCTGCCGAGGCGCCGGGCGATCTCCCGCCCTGACAGCGGATCCGGCGTCAGCATGAGCGTTTCCGTGATCAGATCGGCCATCGACGGATCCGGAAGAGGATCCGTCCCCGGATCCGGATTCGGACCGATCCGGACGAGCGCGTCCCGGACGGCGGACACCGGATCCGGGCCGAGGTCGAACCACTCGCCGTTCCGTCGCCGGTGCGCGAACTCCCGGTGCAGGGCGGCTTCCAGGGCGGAGCCGCCCGGCGTGGTCCACAGAACGGCCAGCCGGGCGGGGCTGGCGGTCTGGAAGGTCGCGAGCCGCTTGGGTACGTCGACCGTCCGGCCGATCTTCACCATTCCACCAGCGGCCTCAGAACCGATCAGGTACACCACGGAACCAGCAGCGTTGCCGTTGCCGTTGCCGTTGCCTGGTCCGTTGCCCTCCAGGGAGACGGTGACCGGGGCCTTCTCCAGCACCACCCGGTGCGGCATCGGGTACCGGGTCAGGAGGGCATCGCTGACGGTGGCGCACCGGGCCGGGCACGGCCGCCGGTGATCGGGGTCGAACACCAGCAGCCAGCGGGGCAGAAGGTCGTGAGGCGCCCACCCGTCGGCAACGGGCTCGGGGCCGAGGACGATCCGGGAGTCGGAGGCGCGGCCGGTGCGCAGCGCAATCCTGCACAGGAACTGCGACCGGATGTCGGTGTCGACCGTGGACGCCTTGCCGAGCTGTTCCCCGGCCCAGATCCATACGCCGTACGCCCGGCACTTCTTGATCAGCACCGCCATGGAGGCCATGGAGAGGGTGCCGAGCGAGACGCCCAACTCATCGAGGATGACGACCAGTTCGGGCCCGTCCACGCCTGGGTCCCACTGCCGGGCCCCACGAGCCTTGAGGATGTCGGCCCGGCGGGGCAGCTCGGTGATCAGCAACTCCGCCAGGCGGCCGGGCTGGTCCTCCAGCTCGATCACGGGGATCCCGGCCACCGCGTACGGCTGGCCTTCCAGGCCGTCCTTGGCATCCCAGAACTCGACGTCCATGCCCAGGGAGCGGGCCGAGGCGGCGAGCGCGAGCAGGACGCAGGACTTGCCCGAGCCGGTGACGCCGGTGATCAGGATGTGCTGAGCGAGTCGCACCCTGACCCACCGCCCGAGCACTCCCCGCCGGGCCAGCGGCACGCCCTTGCGGGAACTGCGGGCCGGGCGCCAGCGGAAGACCCACGGGGCGAGGCGCGGCGATACCCGGCGCCACACGCGGATGTGAGCGGCACGCACTGCCCGAGCCCTCTCCGGGCCCCATGGCCTCCAGGGCAGGCACAGGACGAGGTCGACCGCGACGACGACCAGAACGAGGCCGATCACGACGACGCACCCCCGTCGGCCGCCAGGTAGGCGATCAGGTCGGCGGTGCGGACACGCTGGCCACCCACGGACCGCACGACGGGCACCGGGAACTCGCCCCGGGCGGCTCGGGTGAAGGCAGTTGTACGGCCGATGTTGAGGGCTCGGGCCGCCTGTGCGAGGGGGACGAGCGCGGGCCAGGTGCGGATCTCGTCCAAGGTGGCGGGTGGTTCGCCCATGTGGGCTCCTCCGGTCAGGACCCGGAACCCGCACACGAAGAAGACCAAGGAACCGTGCTGCGGGTTCCTTGGTCTGGTGGTCTTCTTGCTGGTTCCAGCGTACGTCCTCGTACCGCTCAGTTCCAGAGGATTCGGCGGCGTACGACACCCAACTGAGCTGGGGATTTAACCGATTCGGTTAATGAGCCGGCAAGGGGCTCTCAGGGTGCTGTCAGAGGGCTGCCCGTCAGGCGGCCGGAGGATGCTCGGCGAGCACGGCCCGCACCTCGGGCACGTCCTCGAACTCGGCCAGCCGACCGAGCACGACCCGGCCCCTCTCGGAGGTGCGGTCGGAGGCGACGTCGGCCGACAGCTCGAACATGCGGACTGCGGTGTCGGCGGCGGCCTCGGGCTCGTTGGCGTCGGCGTACGCGACCGCGAGCCAGGACAGGTACAGCGCCAACTCTCTGGCGTGGGTGGCGTCGTAGCGCTCCAGTACCCGGGACAGTAGCGGCACGGCGCGCAGCGGGCGGGCCAGCTCCGTGAACACCCGGGCGTCCATCACCTCCAGCTCATCGCGGGTGACCCAGTACGCCCACTGCGGGGCCTCGGGGCCGCCCTCGTCCGTCAGGGCGTCGTGTGCCTGACCGAGGGCGCGGATGGCTGATTGGGAGTGCGGGCGGCCGAGCCGGGCGTGAGCCCAGGCGACGCGGTCGTGGAACAGGGCACGGGTCTCGGGCGGGGCGTCGGGTCCCGCCTCGGCCACGGCTGCTTCGGCCAGGTCGACACCTTCCAACTCGTGACCGGTGTTGGATAGTTGATAGGCGAGCGACCCAGCCAGGTTGGCAGTGAGGGTGCCGTCACCGGCCTGCCGGGCGGCGGAGATGCCGAGCGCGTACGCCTCGGCCGCCTGGGAGTGTTCACCGGCGTCGGAGGCGATCCACCCGGCGATCTGCGCCAGCTCCCCGATCTGCACCAGCAGGGCCCGGCCGGTCGGCTCGTCGTACGTGCGCTCGCGGTGGAGGACCACGGCGCCGGACAGCTCGCGGAACGCGGGCACGATGAGGTCACCCCCGGCCAGCACGTCATCCGCCAGGCGGAGTCCGTGCACCCGACCGGCAAGCGCGGCCACGGTGGACGGGCCGATACGGCGGCCCTGTGTTCCCGTCTCCCGCTCAAGCGGGTCACCCGGGGGCAACAGCTCGGCCAGCGTGGCGAACGCTCCAGGGAGGCGCCCCTCCGGCTCTCCCCGGGCCCAGGACGCGGCCCGCTCCAGTGTGCCGAGCTGAACCCCAAGGGCGGTCGCAAGCGCGGGCAGCCACGCATCCGGCAGCCGTCGGCCCTGCTCCCACCGCCCGACTTCGTTGCGGGTGAGTGTGGGCACGCCGGACAGCGTGCACAGCCGGTCCGCTAACTGCCGCTGACTCAGGCGGGCTTCCCGGCGCAGGCGCGCAAGGTAGTGCCCAAACTGCCTCTTGCGTTCCGTGGTCTGCATTCCTGGCCCCCTCGGGCCTCAAGGTTAGGCCCCCTGTAGGCCCCCTACCCGGCGCCTGTGGGAGATCCACTCGAACCGGTTTGGTCGGGGTGACCTGCGAGGGGAGCGAGTGATGATCAGCAAGACGACCATGAGCGGCCCGTACCGGCTCGGCCTGCCGGATCCCGAGCCACAGCCGACCGAGGGGTGCCCCAGGTGCGAGGCCCTGTCGCAGCAGCGAGCGACGGCCCGGCGGACCGGTGACCTGTCGGCGGTCTCCGACCTGAACGTGGCGATGCGGGCGCACCAGGGCGGGGGTTGCGCATGACCGGGAACGCGCCGGAGGTCGGTGATCTCGCGTACGACGAAGCGGGCCGCCGGGTCGGCGTGATGATGGGACAGGTCGGGGGCCGGGTGCAGCTCCGGCCGGTCGGCGGTGGCTTGGAGTGGGACTGCCTGCCGGACCGGGTGCGGCGGGTCACGGCGGCCGAGCGGCTGTCGGCCAGCGTGGCTCACGCCAACTCCCGGAGCCGGGGTGAGCGCGCATGAGCACGCCCGTCGGCAAGGTGGCGTCGTACGACGCCGACGCGTACCGCAGGCTCCTGGACCACGGGCAGTCGTGCCAGGCGTGCGCGAAGGCCATGTGCCCCGAGGCCCGGATCATGTGGAGAGCCGTCAAGCGGCGGAAGTTGTAGCCGCCCCAACAGCACGACGCCCGGCCGGTGGTGCTGCCCGGCCGGGCGTCGCCGTGTGTGTGGGTCAGGCGGTGACCCACCTGAGCCGGTCGGTCACCGGGTCCCTCCAGCCCTGCGACGCCTTGATCCGTACCTGGCCCAGGAGTTCGGGCGTGAGCAGGCGCGCGGCTACGGCGCGCTGCTCGTGCACGTCGGCCGACCTCCACCACTGCACCAGGTCCGTCCCGGGGTCGGACGGCAGGATGCCCGTGAGCGGGTCGGGCGCGGTGAGCTTGCTCAGCTTCACCTCCAGGGCGGCGATGTCGGTCTCCAGCTCCTCCATGTCGGTGGTGCGGGTGAGCCGAGCGCGTGCCGTCTTGGGGCGGGGTGCGGCCTCTAGCTCTTCCAACTCGCCACGGAGCGAGGCCAGTTCGGTGCGCGCCTCCTGCTCCGCCTCGCTGGTGCTCGCCTCCATCCGGCGCACACGCTCGGTGTACCGCTGCGCCGACAGGTAGGCCAGGACGACACCCAGCTTCGGCTCGTCGGCCTCCAGGTCGCCGATGAGGACCCGGTCGACCTCCGTCTTGTCGACGCGGGCGCAGCCCTTCTTGGCGCACTCGTACCCGGGCACGCCCGTCTTGCGGCAGCGGACGGTGATCGGGCCATCGCATCCGTCGCACCGCAGCGTGCTGGTCAGGACATGCTGAACGCCGGTGCCGAGGTAGGTGCGGCGGGACGGGTCGGCGAACACCCTTCGCACCCGGTCGAACAGTTCCTCGGACACGATCGGCGTCCAGCCCTCCCACTGCACCGGCACCCGTGTGCCGTTGTGGTCACGCAGCCCCGCATAGACGGCCTTGGTCAGCATCTCCCGGAGGTTGCCGTCATGGAACGGCTTGCCCGCCGGTGTGCGGATACCGCGCGCCGCCCAGTCCAGGGCGATGGCGTAGACGGGCTCGGGGAGGGCGTCGTCACTCCCGGCGGCCCGCTCGAACAGCTCCTTGATCAGGGGGCCGGTGACGGGGTCCGCGTACTGCCGGACGCAGCGGGGACGGCCGTCGATCACCTCGTAGTCCCGGGCATAGCCGAACGGGATGCGGCCGTGCGGGCGACCCTCGCGGGCGGCGGAGTTCACGCCTCGCAGCGTACGGGCGGACAGCTTGCGGGCTTCCTTCTCCGCGTCGTTGATGCCGGAGATCAGCTCGGCCCGGTCGCTCCAGTTGCGGGGGTCGTAGGTCCGCCCGAGGTCCCCGCCCTGACTGGTGAGGTGGATCAGGTAGCCGCCTGCCTCGCACAGGTCGATGATCGCCACACCCTTGCCCGTCTCGCGGGCGAGACGGCTGATCTCCCACAGCACCAGCACGTCACCCGGCTCACCGAAAGCGCCGGAGGTGAGGTCGGCCATCAGCTTGTCGAAGTCGCCTCGGGCCCGGGTGGCGTACTTGGAGGCGGACCCGGTGTCCTTGTACGGCTCGCCCCAGGTCCACGGACCGTGCTCCGCCTCGGCAGCGAGGTTCTGGGTGTGCTGGTCGGTGATGGACCGCGCGGTGCGCCCCCGGCCCTTGCTGACGCGCAGGTACTCCCGCGCGGTCCGAGTTGCCACCTCGGTGGCTATCTGTACGGTTGCGGTCGCCATTGCCCCTCCTCATCACCGTGTGTGCCCTTACACCCCCAATTCTGATACCTACGGTCCGTACTTAACCTCGGTCACCGCGTCTGAGACCATGGACGGGTGACAGAGATCCGGCGCGGCACGCTTCAGGAGCAGACCTTCTACGAGCAGGTCGGTGGGGAGGAGACCTTCCGCCGCCTGGTGCACCGTTTCTACGAGGGAGTCGCCGGGGATCCGGTGCTGCGGGCCATGTATCCCGAGGAGGACCTGGGTCCTGCCGAGGAACGCTTCACCCTGTTCCTGATCCAGTACTGGGGCGGCCCGACGACGTACAGCGAGAACCGCGGCCACCCCCGGCTGCGGATGCGGCACGCCCCCTTCGCCGTCGACCAGGCCGCGCACGACGCCTGGCTGAAGCACATGCGCGTCGCCGTGGACGAGCTCGGCCTCTCCGCGGAACACGAGCACACGCTGTGGAACTACCTGACGTACGCGGCGGCTTCGATGGTGAACACGGCCGGCTGACCCGGGGCCCGCGACCGCGAGTCAGCGGACGCTGACGTCCAGGGCGCCAAGTCCGGCCCGGCGTACGGCGATCGACCCGTACGGGGTGCGCAGCCGTAGCCACGCGCCGGACGAGTACAGCCCCAACGGGCTTTCGTCGGGCGTCACTTGGCGTGCGGGGCGCAGGAATCCCAGGGACTGCGCCGCGTGCGCGGCCCGTACCGGCAGGCTCGTGTCGCCGATCGGCCGGGACCAGATCTCCCGCCCGATACCGTCGAGTTCGCCGCGGGTACGCCGCTCGACCGCCAACTCCTGCGTACGGAACCGGAATTCGGCCACCGCGGCGGTGACCATCGCGCGCACGGCGTCCGGCGCGGGCAGCCCCGGCTCCGGACGCCAGCCGCGGCGGGGCGGCAGCACCCCGGCCCACGGCGGCCCCGTGACGGCCCCCGGGACGGCCACCGTGGCCGCCGACTCGTCGATGGACTCCAGGAGTTCACCGGCGGAGACGGTCACATCCAGCAGGACGTCGAGCCCGTCCTCGTACGGCTTGGCAAGGCGCGCCGTACGGATGGCCAGGACCTCGAAAGACGGCGGGCGCCCGAAGACCGCGAGCGTGGTGCCGGACGCCTGGAGGCGTACCGCGGCGGCACGGTCGTAGTGGATCAGCCGGCCGAGGAAGGCGGCGAGGTCCGCCGCCTCCCCTTCGTCGGCGAGGTGCAACAGGGCCGTCATGCGGCGACGGCCTCGTCCTTGTCGTCTCGGTACTCCGCGAGGAACTCCCGTTCCTCGGCGGTGAGGCGGCGCGGCCGCTGAGCCTTGAAGTCGAACGGCACGATCACCGTCGCGGCCCGGACGTACAACTGGTCCGGGTCCTTGACCTCGTAGGTGATCGTGAACGACGCCGCCCGGATCTCCGTGATCCACAACTCGATGTCCACCGGCGTGTGCCGGTGGACCAACTGCCGCTTGTAGTCGATCTCGTGGCGTGCCACCACAGACCCCTGCTGGAAGTCCTTCTCCGGGCGGAACAGGAAATCGATACGCGCCTCCTCCAGATACCGGAGGAAGACCACGTTGTTGATGTGGCCGTACGCGTCCATGTCCGCCCAGCGCAGTGGGCAGTGGTAGATGTGCCGCAAGATCAGCCCCGGGTCAGCTTCTTGTAGGTGGCACGGTGCGGGCGTGCCGCGTCCGCCCCGAGTCGCTCGACCTTGTTCTTCTCGTACGACTCGAAGTTGCCCTCGAACCAGTACCACTTCGACTCGCCCTCGTACGCGAGGATGTGCGTCGCGACCCGGTCAAGGAACCAACGGTCGTGGGAGATGACCACGGCCGCACCGGGGAACTCGAGCAGCGCGTTCTCGAGCGAGGACAGGGTCTCGACGTCGAGGTCGTTCGTGGGCTCGTCGAGGAGCAGCAGGTTGCCGCCCTCCTTGAGGGTCAGCGCCAGGTTCAGGCGGTTGCGCTCACCACCGGAGAGGACACCGGCGGGCTTCTGCTGGTCCGGGCCCTTGAAGCCGAAGGCGGACACGTAGGCACGCGACGGCATCTCGACCTGACCGACGTTGATGTAGTCGAGCTCGTCGGAGACGACGGCCCACAGCGTCTTCTTGGGGTCGATGTTGGCGCGGCTCTGGTCGACGTAACTGATCTTGACGGTGTCGCCGACCTTGATCGCGCCGGAGTCCGGGGTCTCCAGGCCCTGGATCATCTTGAACAGCGTGGTCTTGCCCGCGCCGTTCGGGCCGATGACGCCCACGATGCCGTTGCGCGGCAGGGTGAAGCTCAAGTCATCGATGAGGACCTTGTCGCCGAAGGCCTTCGAGAGGTTGTTGACCTCGACGACGATGGAGCCAAGACGCGGGCCCGGCGGGATCTGGATCTCCTCGAAGTCCAGCTTCCGCATCTTGTCGGCCTCGGCTGCCATCTCCTCGTAACGGGCGAGGCGCGCCTTGGACTTGGTCTGACGGCCCTTGGCGTTGGAGCGAACCCACTCCAACTCCTCCTTGAGCCGCTTCTGCCGCTTCTCGTCCTTGCGGCCCTCGACCTTGAGGCGGGTGGACTTCTTGTCGAGGTACGTGGAGTAGTTGCCCTCGTAGGGAATCGCGCGGCCGCGGTCCAGCTCGAGGATCCACTCGGCGACGTTGTTCAGGAAGTACCGGTCGTGAGTGACGGCCACGACGGCGCCCGCGTACTTCGAGAGGTGCTGCTCGAGCCAGTTCACCGACTCGGCGTCGAGATGGTTGGTGGGCTCGTCGAGGAGGAGCAGGTCCGGGGCCTCGATCAGCAGCTTGCAGAGCGCGACGCGGCGCTTCTCACCACCGGAGAGGTTGGTGACCGGCCAGTCGCCGGGCGGGCAGCCCAGCGCGTCCATGGCCTGCTCCAGCTGGGCGTCGAGGTCCCAGGCGTTGGCGTGGTCCAGGTCTTCCTGGAGCTTGCCCATCTCGTCGAGGAGCGCGTCAGAGTAGTCGGTCGCCATCAGCTCGGCGACCTCGTTGAAACGGTTGAGCTTGCCCATGAGCTCGGCGGCGCCGTCCTGCACGTTCTCCAGGACCGTCTTGGACTCGTCCAGCTTCGGCTCCTGCATGAGGATGCCGACGCTGAAGCCGGGCGAGATGTAGGCCTCACCGTTGGAGGGCTGCTCGAGCCCCGCCATGATCTTCAGAACGGTGGACTTACCGGCACCGTTCGGTCCGACCACACCGATCTTCGCTCCGGGCAGGAAGTTCAGGGTGACGTCATCAAGAATCACCTTGTCGCCGTGCGCTTTGCGCGTCTTGCGCATGGTGTAAATGAACTCAGCCAAGAGAAACCGTCCGGACGCTTGAAATCGGCAGTGAGCAGATACACCCCATCTTGCCTGACGGCCAGCCCCCGGGGGAAACCAGTTCGGGCCGGGGGCCGTGACCTGGACGTACCGGGAGCCATGACCTGGACGTTCGGTGATCACACCGGTAGTTGATCCGTCACTGACTGTCGCCGGTGCTCACTGCTGAACGACGTCACACGGCCCAGGGACGGCCCAGCCCAGGCAGCCGGCACACCCATGGGCGCGCAACAGCCCATCCTGGCGCCAGGTCGTTGTCAGTGCGGCTTGCTAGTTTGCCTGGTGGAGTGAGACCGGTCAGAGAACCTTCGAGGTCCGCGGTCAAGGGGGGTGGGCATAAAGGTCCCCGGGAGCCACCTCGGGACTATGTTGCAAGCCGTGGATCCCCACCCCCCTCATCCTCCATGAGGAAAGCGGCACGCCCGTCTTGCCTGACGGCCGCCCGCGATGGCAACCCGTTCAGCGGTCCTCCGTGGCCTGTCCCTTCCCACCGGTGAGGGAGGACACTCATAGGCAGGGGACCCGAGATGGACAGGGACCCGGAGGTGATCGTGATGGCGCAGACCGCTGTCGGATGGCATGTCGAGCTGGAATTCGAGGAGGATCCTCACCGCACGCGCGCCGCCGCACTCGTACGGCTGCCGGACGGGAGCGAGGTGCGCTCCCACGGTTACGCGAGCCGCCACCCCTCCGACTCGAACCAGCCGCGGGTCGGCGAGGAGGTCGCGGGAGCCAGGGCGCTCAACGAACTGGCGATGAAGCTGCTGACCAAGGCGCACGACGAGATCGACCAGGAGTCGGGCAGGACATCGCATCCGTTGACGTGAGGTGAGCCGGGCCGGGCCGGGCGCCGTGCGAATCACGGTCACCCGGCCCTCGGACTCTCAGGCCGTCAGGCCCTCAGGCCCTCAGCGTGGATGTGCCGTGAACACCTCGTGCAGTATGTCCATATAGGCGCCGTGGCCACTGGAGCTCGGCCAGTCCGTGGCCGACTCGACGGCCGTGCCCTCGCCCCATTCGTTGTACGTCACCACCAGCTGGAACGGCTCACCCGAGGTGGCGACGGTGGTGGCCTCCTCGCGGAACCGGTCGAGGTCGCGCGGAACCGTCGGCTCCTTCGCGGTGTTCAGCCAGAAACCGGGCGACACGATCGCCGAGTAACCCTTCTGCACGTCCAGGCCGGAGGCGTACTGGTGCCACCCCTCGGGCTGGTTCGCGCAGTCCTTGTAGCCGCCGAACACCTTCAGGACGACGTAGTAGCCCTCGGTCTCGTTGGCCTGCGACCACCGGGTGGCCATGTCGCACGCGTCGCCGCCCCCGCCGTACACGAAGATCACCGGCTTGCCGTCGACATGCAGCCAGGTCTGCTGGTCGGAGTACTTGCGCAGATAGGTCAGGCTCTCCCTGATCTCCGCGGCCGAGGGGTTGGCGTACGCCTCGTGCTCGTAGTACACCGTCCAGGAGAAGCCGAGTTCCGCTCCCTTGGACATCAGCAGGGGCAGCCGTACGTCCTCGCGCTTGCCCTCGCCCCACCAGGAGGAGATGCCGGCCTGGAGACCGCCGTACTGCATGTCCTTGATCTGGCGCTCGACGGTGGCCGGGTCGTCGACGTCGTACTTGCCGGCCGAGGCGGTGTACTGGCTGCCGCCGTCGGTGAAGTTCTCGTCGTACCAGGGGTAGTAGAAGGCCGCGCGCACCGGCAGCTTCGTGTCGGTGACGGTGGCCGCCTTCCCGGCGGCCGGCTTCGGTGCCGCGGCGGCCTTGGGCGAGGCCGAGGCCTTCGGCTTCGCGGTTGCCGAGGGCGAGGGGGTGGGGGTCGTGGACGCGGTGGTGGACGGCTGGGCGCCGGAGGCCTGCGGCGCCGATACGGTCGTACCGGCTGAGGAGTCGTCAGCGCGGCTGTCCTGCCCGAACACTCCGAGCGTGTAGGCGACGGTGGTGGCCACGAGGGCCAGTGCGACGGCGGAGGAAATGACCGCTGCCTTGCCGAAGGCCATGCCCGCCGACTTCCGTAGGGCGTGGCTCGCTGCCTTGCCCGTGGTGCCCACCGTGGACTGAATGTGGAAGGACGCGGTGGCCGCGTCGCTTCCTCCCGCGCCGGCACCCGCACCAGCACCAGCACCAGCACCAGCACCAGCACCAGCACCCAACGTCACCAGCCCCAGCAGAGCGGGCGGAACGGCCACCAGCGCCAGGTCGGCCAACAGCCGCTCCGCCGGCACCACGCCGACCGATACGCCGCCGCACTCCGGGCAGGCGCGCACATGCCGGGCGATCCGCTTGCGCCACAGGCCGGCGGGGCGCCCGTCCCAGCCGCGCAGCACCGTGTTCATCTCCGCGCACCGCGGCACGGCCCCCAGCGCACGGACCACCGCCCGTGCGGATTCCAGCCGGGCCTTCATCCGCTGCACCGCGACCGCGGCATGCGGGGTCGGCACCTCCATCGCCGTGGCCAGTTCGGCACGGGTCAGGCGGCCCGCGACCTCCATCCACCACAGGGACAGCAGCTGGCGGTCGTCGGCGTCCAGCCAGCGCGTGGCCTCGGCCGTCTCCTGCCGCTGCCCCGACAGGTTCAGCACGGTGATCGTCAGGTCGACGAAGTCGGCTCCGGGATCCGCGAGCAGGGCCATCTCCTCCAGCCCCTCGATCCCGGCGGTCGCCGGCGTGCTCCGCCGCAGCCGCCAGTGCCGGCGCACCTGCCGCATCGCGATGGCCACCAGCCAGGACCGGAACGCCTCCGGGTCACGCAGCTTGGGCACATCCCGGATCATCTGCAGCATGACGTCCTGTACGACGTCATCGGTGTCGGCGGGGGCGTCCAGCGCGCGTCCCACGATGTTGTAGATCAGGGGCAGATAGTCGGCCACGAGTGTGTCGAGGGCGCGCTGGTCACCGCCCTGCGCGGACCGCACCAGGGCGGCCCGCGTCCGGGGCTCGTCCGGCCCGTCGTACCCGCTGTGTGATGTCTCGGTCATGACTGGAGGAGGGTTCCTCGTCGGCGTCGGCATAACAGGAATCCGTGCGCCATCATCACATCACGCCATCATCACACCGCTCAGGGCCCCCTGGACCGGCTCATACACGCCGGCCTGCACCTGGTCGCGCACGCCCGAACTCAGGTGCGGCGGGCGGCCCACACCGTGCGCTCGGTACGCACACCCAGGTCGCTGCGGCGCAGGATGCTGTGCGGGCTTTCGGTGTCGAGCAGCTGGTCGAAAGCGGCCAGGTCCTCGGCGGTCAGGGCGGATGCGACGCCGCCGCGCATGCGGCGCAGGCTGCTGAGTGCGTAGCGGCCTGCCGCGTCGGTCTGGGGTGGGCCGATGTCGACGGTGATGGTGCGTTCGCCTTCGACGGTGAAGCCGGCTTTCGTCAGCTTGGTTCCCCAGTCGGCGCCTCGGTGGGGGACCTGCTCGGCGTGGTGATGGTCGATCGCGGCGTGGCAGCGCTCCTCAAGACCGGGAGCGCCTTCCGGAGCGTCTTCGGGCAGGAACCGGGGGAAGCCGGCCAGCTCGACGACGGCGAACAGCCCGCCCGGTGCCAGCAGGTCGTGGACCTGGCGCAGGGTGCGGTCGGGGTCGGCGACGTGGTGCATGGAGGCCGACGCCCAGACCAGCTCCGGCGGCATGCCGAGTTCGGGCCACGCCATCGCGTCGAGTTCGGGCCACCCCGTTGTATCAAGGTCGGCCTGCACGATGCGTACGCGGTCGGCCGCTCCGGCTGCGGCTGCCTTTTCCTGCAGCCG
The DNA here is from genome assembly GCF_040683495.1 of Streptomyces sp. NPDC093544. Lineage (NCBI taxonomy): Bacteria > Bacillati > Actinomycetota > Actinomycetes > Kitasatosporales > Streptomycetaceae > Streptomyces > Streptomyces sp. NPDC093544. The sequence continues at coordinate 73,575 of NZ_JBFBEA010000012.1, forward strand.
GTGCAGGTGGGCGGCCGAGAGGTCGACGGCCGTCACCTCTGCCTCGGGAAAACGCTCGAGCAGAGCGAGGGTGCCGGCTCCGGTCCCGCAGCCCAGATCCACGATGCGGCGGGGGCTGGTCTCGATGGGCAGCCAGGCGGTGATGGACGCGATGTGTTCGGCGAGTACTTCCGCGTCCAGGTCGAGGATCTCCACCTGGTCGTCGGCGTCGTGCTCATGCTCATGCTCATGCCGGTGAATGTCGTGCGCTGTGTGCGGTGAGGGGTGATTCATGCGCTCACGCTAAGCGGGCCATTCGTGTCCGACCTGGCAGGTTGCGGAATGCGCAAGACGATGGCCCGCTGGACCGCGGAACACGCAAACGATCACGGTGACGGTGACGGGCGGTTCGCCTTCCCGGCGTCCTCACCGCGCTGGTGACCGCGGCGGGCGTCGCGGTCGAAGATTCCCAGGACCTCGCAGGGTCCACCCTCCGCGCCGATGGCGTGCGGAAGCATCGTGGGGAACTCCGCCGCCTGGTTCGTCTCGATCCGCAGGCGCCGGTTGCCCAGGAGCAGGATCGCGGTGCCGGAGAGGACGACGAGCCATTCGCGGCCCGGGTGGGCGCGCATGCGCGAGGGATTGTCGGGCGGCGGATCGGTCATGCGCTGGCGTACGACGGTCATGCCGGGCTCCGCCTTGATGGGCCAGCGCATCCGCCCGTGGGCTCCGTCGATCATCGGGTTGGAGATGACGTCGTCCGTGGCGGTCTCGACCAGTTGGTCGAGGGAGGTGTCCAGGGCGCGGGCGAGGGTGACGAGCTGGTCCAGGGCAAGGCGGCGCCGGCCGTTCTCGATGCGGCTGAGCGTGGACTGGCTGACCTTCGCGCGGCCGGCCAGCTCCTCCAGGGACCAGCCCTGGGCCACCCGCAGCGCACGGATGCGTTTCCGTACCAGGCTGTCCAGCTCGTCATTGCCTTGCGTCATAGGCAACACCCTATGCCTACGCGGCAAGGCGCAGTCGATGGCGGTGGCGCAGTCGGCGTCGGTGGCGGTGGCGGTGGCGGTGGCGGTGGCGGTTGACAGTCCACCTTCGCGAGGACGGCAGCCGCACCAGCTCACACCTGTCGCGTGAGCCCCGCGACGATGGTCGTGAGGGTGCGCTCGACCACCGCGTCGCGCTGGTCGGCGGAGAGGCGGGCCAGCGGGCCGTCGAGGATGAGCAGGGAGAGGCCGTGGACGGCCGACCAGGCGGCGACCTCGGCCGCGGGCCGGTTCTCCGGCCGCATCCGCCCCCCTGCCACCAGCGCGTCGAGCGTGTTCGAAAGCTCTACGAACGCCGCGAACTCCGGCCTCTCCTCAGGGATTTCGAGACCGGTGAAGTCACCGTCCTCCGTCGGCGTACGACAGAAGGCGGTGCGATAGAGCCCGGGGTGCTCGATCGCGAACCGCACATACCCGCGCCCGATCGCCTCGGTCCTGCGCACGGCCTCCTCACCCGGATCGTCGAGTGCGGGCAGTACGCGGACGGCCTCGACCATCGATTCGGCGAGCGCCTGCTGACCGCGGACCTTCACGGCTTCAAGGAGATCCCCTTGGCCGCTGAAGTGGCGGTAAGCGGCGGTGGGCGACACGCCGACGCTGCGGGCCGCCTCGCGCAGGACGACCCGCTCGGGGCCACCCTCTGCCGCGAGCTCGAAGGCGGCTTCGATCAGCGCGTTGCGGAGGTCGCCGTGGTGGTAGCGGGACTTGCCGCCCGTGATCGATTCCATGAGCCCATTCTGCCTCTGCCGTGGCTTCATCCTGCCTCCGTCCCGACTTCATCCTGCCCCAAGTTGACGCCATTAACTCCCCAAAGTTGACGCCGTTAACTTTGTATGCCACGGTCGATGTTAATAGCGTAAACATCAAGGGGGATGACCATGTACGACCGAATTACGGAACTGGCCCTCCGCCGGGGGCGGCTCGTACTGACACTCACCGTGGTGGCCGTGGTCGCCATGGGGGTCATCGGCTTCGGGGCGTTCGGCAAGCTCCTGGGCGGTGGCTTCGAGGATCCGAGCGCGCCCTCGACGCGCGCCCAGGAGCTCATCGACGACAAGTTCGGAGGTGAGAGCAACCTGGTCCTGCTGGTCCGGGCCGACGACGGCAGCATCGGCTCACCCGCCGCCGAGCGTGCCGGCTCCACCCTCACCTCGGAACTCAAGGGCGAGCCGACGGTGGCGAACGTGACCTCGTACTGGGACACCGGCGCCTCCTCGCTGACCTCCCGCGACGGGAACGATGCCCTGGTGCTGGTCCACATCAAGGGCGACGAGAGCGAGCAGGCCGACAACGCCTCGGCGATCATCGACGAGTACACCGGCGACCGGAACGGACTGACCGTGCAGGCCGGCGGCCAGGCCGCGGTCGGCAAGGACGTGACCAGCCAGGTCGCCACGGACCTCGCGGTGGCCGAGGCGATCGCCGTACCCCTGATCCTCATCCTCCTCGTGATCGCCTTCGGCAGCGTCGTCGCGGCGCTGATTCCGCTGGTCATCGGGCTGATCGCGATCGCCGGCACCTTCGCCGAGCTCTACGTCCTCGGCAGCCTGACCGACGTGTCGGTGTTCTCCATCAACCTCACCACCGCCCTCGGCCTAGGCCTCGGCATCGACTACGCGCTGCTCATGATCAGCCGGTTCCGCGAACACCTCGCGGAGGGCGCCGACGTCCCCGAAGCGCTCCGGCACACGGTGCGAACGGCCGGCCGGACCATCACCTTCGCCGCCGCGACCGTCGCCATCGCGCTCTCCGCCCTGCTGGTCTTCCCGCAGTACTTCCTGCGCTCGTTCGCCTACGCGGGCATCGGCGTCGTGATCATCGCCGCGGTCAGCGCCCTGCTGGTCGTGCCCGCGCTGCTCGCCGTGCTCGGCCACCGGGTCAACAACGGCCGGCTGCCCTGGGCGAAGACCGTACGCAGCGCCGAGGCGCCGCTCTGGGGCCGGCTGGCCCGTACGGTCATGCGCAGGCCCGCCCTGACCGCGCTGCCGGTCCTCGCGATCCTGCTGCTCGCCGCGAGTCCGCTGCTCGGCGTCACCTTCGGCACGCCGGACGAGCGGGTACTGCCGGAGACCGCCCAGAGCCGGCAGGTCGCCACCGCCGTGCAGAACGACTTCACCGGCAGCGACGAGTCCGCCGTACAGATCGTCACGACCGGGCCCGTGGCCCCGGCCGAGCTGAGCGCGTACGCGACCGACCTGTCGCGGCTCGACGGCGCGGCCCGCGTGGAGACCTCCGCCGGCACCTTCACCGACGGCCGGTCCGCCCCGCCCGGCCCGGCGGCCGCCGCACTCGGCCGGCCGGACGCCCAGCGGATCACCGTCGTCAGCGACCTCACCCCCAAGTCGGACAAGGCGCAGACCCTGGTCAAGGACGTACGGGCGATCGATCCGCCCGCCGGGACCGAGACGTTGGTCGGCGGCACCGACGCGCGACTCGTCGACTCCAAGGGCTCGATCGCCGACCGGCTCCCCTTCGCCATCGGCCTCGTGGCCGGCACCACGTTCGTGATCCTCTTCCTCTTCACCGGCAGCGTGATCCAGCCGCTGCGGGCGCTGGTCCTCAACGGCATCAGCCTCACGGCGGCCATCGGTGTCATGGTGTGGATCTTCCAGGACGGCCATCTGTCCTCTCTCCTTGGCTTCACGCCACAGCCGATGGACACCTCGATGACCGTGCTGATGTTCTGCATCGCCTTCGGTCTGTCCATGGACTACGAGGTCTTCGTGACCAGCCGGATCAAGGAACTGCACGACTCGGGCGCCGACACGGAGACCGCCGTCACCAGCGGCCTCTCCCACACCGGCCGCATCGTGACCATGGCAGCCGGCCTGCTCGCGGTGAGCTTCTTCGCCTTCGGCACGGCCAACGTCAGCTTCATCCAGATGTTCGGGCTCGGCAGCGGCCTGGCGATCCTGATCGACGCGGTGGCCGTCCGCGGCGTACTCGTACCGGCGGCGATGCGGTTGCTGGGCCGTACGGCCTGGTACGCGCCGAAGCCACTGCGTGCCGTGCACAAGCGGCTGGGCATCTCCGAGGGCGCGCCTGCCGAGGAGGGGCGGACGCCGGCCAAGGTCTGACACAGGCGGTTCACGCGGAACGCTCGGCCGGGGATTCCCGGCCGAGCGTTCCGCGTGACCGTGGCCCACTGTCCGTACGTCGACGCGGACCAGTGGCCGGTTTCGCGGCACTCGCGGAACAACGGGGCGCGGCCGTCAAGTGCCGCGCCCCGCCGCCCGGTTCAGGTTCCGTCGATGAGGCGGGTGGCCAGCGTGGGATTGAACTGGCCGGCCGGGGTGGTGGGGGCGATACCGCACTCCCCGTCGGAGTTGCCGGGGGTCTTCACCCACAGCAGCATCTCGGCACCCCCGCCGGCCTGGGCCGGGACGCCGAGCTTGCGGCCGGGCGAATTGCACCACTGGCCGTTGGAGCCGTTGCCGTTGCGACTGGTGTCGATCACGAAGGGTGCGCTGTAGCCCAGGGCGGAGTTGACCTGGTTCGCGTAGTTCACCGAGGCGCTGGTGGTGTAGTAGTTCGAGACGTTGACGGAGTACCCGCGGACGTTGCGTACGCCTGCCGCGTCCAGCCGGCCGGCCATGGTGGCCGGGGCGACCCAGCCTGCGTTGCCTCCGTCCAGATACGCGTAGGTGTTGGGGGCCTTCTCCTTGAACTTCTCGGTGGCGTAGCGGAGCATCCCGAGACGTTCGTCGATCGCCTGCTGTGTCATACAGCTGAAGTCGCCCAGGGCGTCCGGCTCGATGATCACGACAGTGGGCTTGTCGCCCACGGCGGCCGCGAACGTGGCGATCCAGGTGCGGTAGGCGCCGACACTGCCGGCGCCGCCGCCGGAATGCCCGCCACAGGCGTCGCGGCCGGGGATGTTGTACGCCACGAGGACGGGCAGTTTGTCGTGGCTGTCGGCCGCACCGACGTAGCCCCCGATGGCGTCGGCGCCGCTCTCGTTGCCGAACCAGCGGGCGATGGGCCGGTCGCCGATCGCGGACTTGATACGGGCCGCGCGGGAGTCCGCGGCGTTGTTCCTGGCCCAGGTGGCGGGCGAGGAGTTGGGGTTGACGTAGAAGCCGCTGGTCAGACTGATGGGACTGGCCGCGGCCGCCGGATGTGCGGTGAGCACGGTCAGGGCGGCGAGCATGAGCAGGGCCGTGGTGAGACGGCTGCGGACACGCATGGTGATCCCCTCTCATCGGGTGTGGGCTGCCGTGGAGCCCTCGGCTCGGTCCCGCACGCGCACCGTCCCGTGCACGGGCGGGACCGACGGCGGGTGGTTCAGCGCGAGTCGGCGAAGGCCGCGAGCCAGGCCAGACTGGAATTCCAGTTGATGGCCACCTCGTTGGTGGAGTACGAGCCGATGTCGTCGATGTAGCACTTGGCCGGGGCGCAGCCCGGAAGGTTCTGCTGGGCCACCGGGTCCTGGAGTTTCGAGTCGGGGCCGCCGGCCAGGGAGCCGGGCGGCGGACTCGGCAGCGTGGGGTCCAACTGGTGGGCCCAGTGCCGGTGATGCTGGTTGTGGGCGGCGCGTTCGCCGTAGCCGCTGATGAACGACTGGTTGAGGGCGTTGCGGCCGAGCAGGTAGTCCATGGACTCCAGGACGGCGTCCCGGTAGGCGGGCCTGTGCCGCAGGTCGTAGGCCATGGCGAGGATCATCGCGCTGTTGGTGGTGGCGCTGTTGGAACCCCACGCGTATTCCCCGTCGGCGGGCAGGGAGGGGTTGGGGTAGCCCTGGGCCCGCAGGTCACGCAGGTGGCCGTCGGCGACGGCCAGCAGGCGCCGCTGGGCCGCTGCCGCGCGGGCGGCCGGAAAGCGGTGCGGCAGCCGCAGGACGGTGAGGTCGGCGAGGGCCCCGGTGTCCTTCCAGGAGAACCCCTCGGCGGTGAGTTCGGTGTCGACGTACGGGAGGTATCCGCGCCTGCCTGTGGTGGCGTACAACTCGGCGGCCGCCCAGGAGAACTCGTCGCCGACCTCGGTGTCGTCGTAGGCACCGCCGCCGACGCCCCTGTCGGGGGCATGGCGGTCAGGGTGGGCAAGCGCGGCCTTGAAGGCGGTCTCGGCAGCGTCGCGGCAGCGGGCGGCGAAGGCCCTGTCCCAGCGGGCGAAGAGGCGGGCGCACTGGGCGGACGCCGCGGCGAGGTTGAGGGTGGCGGCCGTGGACGGCGGGTACAGGTGCCGGGGCTGGGGGTCCTTGTGCGGGAGCGTCGGGTGCGGGGTCCAGGCGGCGTCGTGGATTTTGTGATGCGCCATACCCGCGAGCGGTTCACCGGCGGGCACCTGCATGCGCAGCAGGAATTCCATCTCCCAGCGGGCCTCGTCCAGGACGTCGGGCGTGCCGTTGTCCTGTTCGGGAATGGCCAGCAGGCCGTCGCCGACGCCTTCGGTGTCGCGCGCGTGCAGGGAGCGCTCGTAGCTGTCCATGAGCTGCCAGGCGGCGAGCGCGCCGTTGACGACGTATTTGCCCTGGTCGCCCGCGTCGTACCAGCCGCCGCGCACGTCGAGGGAGTAATCGCAGGTGCCGGGCAGGCAGGGCACGGACGTGTCGCCCTTGTTCGGCGCGACACCGAGGTGACCGGCCGGTCGCGCGTACTCCTTTCCGACGTACTGTTCCTCGATCTCGATGCCACTGCGGTTGTGGTAAAAGTACGCGAGCGAGTCCCGGCGCAGCGTGTCGTAGGGGTTCTTCAGCACGTCGAAAGGCTCGCTGACCTGGTCGCCCACGTGCAGGGTGAGGCCTGTCCGGGTGGTGCGCAGCCGGGAGAAGTCGGCGATATGGACGTGGTCGCCGGACATCGGGTCGTCACCGAAGACGCTCGTGCGGCCGGAGGCGACTTCGTTGCCCTCGGCGTCGCGCAGCTTCCAGGGCAGGGGATCGGTGGCGGGGTCGACGATGCTGGCCTTTTTGGGACCGCTCACAGCGTAGCCGTACTGGTTGACGCGCACCGGCGAGCCGAAGTCACGGCCGCCGCCCGGCGGGACGACGCCGCCGGTCAGGGAGACATCGTCCAGGCACAGGGTGTACGGCTCCGGCGCGCCGCCCGCCTGGAAGTTGAGCTGTGCGTGCAGCGTCGATGCCCTGGAGACGCCGCTGAACTCGAACTGCCTCGGCACGCTGGTCAGCTGGGCCTGCTTGTTGAAGGCCGCGGGCCCCTTCGGCGCCACCGGCTCCAGAGCGGTGCGGATGGTGACGCCGCGGGTGGCGGACGCGGTGAAGCGCAGGGTGTAGGGCTGATCGGCCTCCACGGGAATGTCGTTCTGGCCGATCATGGCTTCCCACGGCTGGACGGTGCCGGCGGGAATGTCGGCGCAGAGCCGACCCGACTCCACCCGCGAGGGCGAGTTGGCACTGCTCCACCAGGGAGTCTTCCCGGTTTCGAAGGCGCCGTTGAGCACCCGTTGGTACGCATCGGCATCGGCGGCGCCCGCTGATGCGGTGGCGCCCAGCAGGAGCACAAGGGGCAGGCCGAGCGCGGTCAGCCTGATGGGGACGGTCATACCGGGCCCTCTCGGATGGCGGGTTCCCGGCACAGCGCGGCGTCAGTGGCGGATCCTGCTCCCGCCCGGCGACGGCTGTCAATGCCCGGGGCGGAAACAAATCCGAGTGCTGCAACTGGCTTCACAACGAGCCAACTTGCTCCTAACCTCGCTGTAACCGCTCCCAATTATTGAGCAGATTGCGAGCGCAGCACCGGCAGAGTCGTGGCGTCACCGCAGCTCAACAGGTGTTCACCGGCCTCCGTGAGCGCACATTCACACCGTTAGCGCTTACGGAAGCCGCCCCGTCCGTGACTGGAGATTCCGTATGTCCGCACGTCTGGTCCGCCACTTCGCGGCCATAGCTCTCGCCGGCTCCCTCGCCGCCATCACCGCTTGCGGCAATGACTCCGGTGACACATCCGGATCAGGAAAGACCACGCTCGTCGTCAAGACCTTCAGCCAGTTCGGCTACGACAAGCTCTACGAGGAGTACGAGGCCGCCCACCCCGGCATCGAGATCAAGGAGGAGAACATCGCACAGATGGGCGACTACCTGCCCAAGCTGCAACAGTGGATGGCCACCGGCAGCGGCGCGGGCGACGTCGTCGCGCTGGAGGAGGGCATCATCTCCAAGTTTATGGAGCGCCCCGACCAGTTCGTGAACCTTCTCGACCACGGAGCCGCCGACCTCGAGGGCGAGTACCTCGACTGGAAGTGGAAGCAGGCCCTCACGCCCGACGGCAAGAACCTGGTCGGCCTGGGCACCGACGTCGGCGCGCAGGGCATGTGCTATCGCACCGACCTGTTCAAGAAGGCGGGTCTGCCCACCGATCGCGAGAAGGTCGGCGAGCTGTGGCCCACCTGGGACGCCTACCTGGACGCCGGCAAGAAGTTCACCGACGCCAAGACCGATGCCCGGTTCTTCGACTCCGCCGGCGGCATCTACCAGAACATCCTGATGCAGCAGGGCGACCACACGTACTACGACCGGGAGAACAATCTCGTCGTCGACTCCAACCCCGGCGTGAAGACCGCCTGGGACCAGACCGCCGAGATGATCGACGCCGGGCTCTCGGCGAACATCCTGCAGTGGAGCCCGCAGTGGAACGCCGGATTCAAGAAGGGCACCTTCGCCACGATCCCCTGCCCCTCCTGGATGCTCGGCACCATTGAGAAGCAGTCCGGACCGGAGAACGCCGACAAGTGGGACGTCGCCAGGGTGCCCGGCGACGGCGCGGTGCGCGGTGGCTCCTTCCTCGCCGTGCCGAAGCAGTCCAAGCACCAGAAGGAGGCCGCCGACCTGGTCAAGTTCCTGACCAGCGCGAAGGGGCAGACCGCCGCCTTCAAGACGAAGAACAACTTCCCCTCGGCCCTGAAAGCGATCGACGACCCGACGGTCCAGGGCTTCACCAATCCGTACTTCAACGACGCCCCGGTCGGGAAGATCTTCGGCGAGAGCGTGAAGGCGCTCAAGCCCGTCTACCTGGGCCCGGAGAACACCCCCATCAACGACCGTTTCGGCAACGCGCTTTCCGCCCTGGAGCAGGGGAAGCTCTCCGCGGACGAGGCCTGGAAGAAGGCCCTCGACGACGCGGAGCGCGCGGCGAAGTAGCCCGACCGGCCGTGGCGCGGCGCCCGGAGCGGGTGCCGCGCCCGCCCCGGACGGCCACGTACCCCCGGACAGGCACGCGCCGGGCACAGACGCGCTGAACGCAGCCGGCCCTCCCCCGAGACTGCTCGGCGCCCAGCACAAAAGGAACTGAGTTGGTGACTGACACACGGCCGCCACGCGCGTCCGGGCAGAGCGCCCGGGACCCGGGCCCCCCCACCCCCACCCCCGCCACCGGCGGACGAAGGTCTTCCCAAAGCACCGGCCCACGCGGTGGATTGCTGTCCCGCCTGGATGCCAAGGGCTCGCCCTACCTCTTCATCGCCCCGTTCTTCGTGATCTTCGGGGTATTCGGGCTCTTCCCCCTCGGCTTCACCGCCTGGGTGTCCCTGCACGACTGGGAACTCGCCGGCCAGGGTGAGTTCGTCGGACTGGCCAACTACACCGAGCTGTTCGGCGACCCCGACTTCTGGAACGCGGTGGTCAACACCGTCGGCATGCTGGTCCTCGCCACTGTTCCGCAGCTGCTGATCGCTCTGGTACTCGCCGCCCTGCTCAACCAGAGGCTGCGCGGGCTGACCTTCCTGCGCATGGGCGTGCTCATCCCGATCGTGACCTCGGTCGCGGCGGTCGGCATCGTCTTCAGCCAGATCTTCGACCGGGACGCCGGCATGGTGAACGGCCTGCTCGGTCTCGTCGGAGTGAGCCCGGTGGACTGGCGGGCGGACAAGTGGTCGTCGTGGATCGCCATCTCCGCGATGGTCAACTGGCGCTGGACCGGCTACAACGCGCTCATCTACCTGGCGGCGATGCAGTCGATCCCCAAGGACCTGTACGAGGCCGCACGCATCGACGGCGCGTCCAGCTTCCGCCAGCTCCGGTCGATCACCGTGCCGATGATCCGGCCCGCTGTCGTCTTCACCGTGATCGTCTCCACCATCGCGGGGATGCAGCTGTTCACCGAGCCGCTGATCTTCGGACAGGGCGCGTACGCGATCTCCGGCGGAAGTCTGCGGCAGTTCCAGACCGTGTCGATGTACATGTTCGAGAAGGCGTTCAGGGACTTCGACCTCGGCTACGGCTCGGCGATCGCCTGGATGATCTTCCTGTTCATCGGGCTGCTCACCCTGGTCAACTTCCTCATCACGCGAAGGGCGAAATAACCGTGCGCCGCTCCCAACCGCTGGTCTACCTCACCCTTCTCGTCGCGATCGGCCTGTCGGTCTTCCCGCTGTACTGGCTGTTCGTGGTCGCCACCCGTACCAACGACGTCGTCGGCGACTGGCCGCCGCCACTGCTGCCGGGCGGCGAGCTGGGCGGCAACCTCTCCCGCCTGTTCGCCGCCGAGGACGCCAACTTCCTCACCGGCATGCTCAATTCCGCGATCGCGTCCATAACGGTCACCGTGGCCGTGGTGTTCTTCAGCTCGCTGGCCGGTTTCGCCTTCGCCAAACTGCGGTTCCGCGGCCGGAACGCGCTGCTCCTGGTCATCCTCGCCACCATGATGATCCCGGTGCAGATGGGCATCATCCCGCTCTACATGATCATGGTGGAGTTCGGCTGGCAGAACCGTCTGCAGGCTGTCATCGTCCCCTTCCTGGTCTCCGCCTTCGGCGTCTTCCTGATGCGCCAGTACGCCGAGCGCGCCGTACCCGACGAACTCATCGAAGCCGCCCGCGTCGACGGCTGTTCCACCTTCCGTATCTACTGGACGGTCGTCCTGCCCGCACTGCGCCCGGGCGCGGCCGTGCTCGGTCTGTTCACCTTCATGGGCACCTGGAACGAGTTCCTGTGGCCGCTGGCGGTCCTGGAGGCCGACAACCCGACCGTGCAGTTCTCGCTGAGCCAGCTCTCCACCACGTACTACACCGACTACACCCTCATGTTCGCGGGCGCTCTGGTCGCCATCGTCCCGCTCTTCTTCGTCTTCGTCGCGTTCGGCCGGCAGATCATCGGCGGCATCATGGAAGGAGCGGTGAAGGCTTGAGCACCTTCGACCCGGAGTTCCTGTGGGGCGCCGCGACATCCGGCTACCAGATCGAGGGCGCCGTCGCCGAGGACGGCCGCGGGCCGTCCATCTGGGACACCTTCTCGGCCACCCCCGGTGCCACCGACAACGGGGACACCGGCGCCGTGGCCGCCGACCACTACCACCGCTATCGCGAGGACGTCGCGCTCATGGCCGGCCTGGGCCTGGACGCCTATCGCTTCTCCATCGCCTGGCCGCGCGTCCAGCCGCTCGGCTCCGGCCGCGTCGACCAGCGTGGCCTGGACTTCTACCGCCGCCTGACCGACGAACTCCTTGAGCGGGGCATAGAGCCCTGGCCCACCCTCTACCACTGGGACCTGCCCCAGCCCCTGGAGGACGCGGGTGGCTGGCCCGAGCGGGACACCGCGTCGCGCTTCGCGGAGTACGCGGCGATCGTCCACGAGGCCCTGGCCGATCGCGTCACCCACTGGACCACCCTCAACGAGCCGTGGTGCTCGGCGTTCCTGGGCTACGCCACCGGCCGCCACGCCCCCGGCCGACGCGAGCCCGCCGCCGCCGTGCGCGCCGCCCACCACCTGCTGCTCGGGCACGGCCTCGCCGCCCGGGTGCTGGGCGGCAGCCGCGTCGGCATCACCCTCAACCTGACGGACGTACGCCCGCACAGCGCCGGCGAAGCCGACCAGGACGCGGCCCGCCGCATCGACGGCATTCAGAACAGGATCTTCCTGGACCCGCTGCTGAGGGCGGCCTACCCCGACGACGTCCAGAAGGACCTCGCGGACGTCACGGACTTCGGCCACGTCCAGGACGATGACCTGGAGACGATCGCCGCTCCGCTGGACTTCCTCGGCATCAACTACTACGCGCCTCTGCTCGTGAGCGCCGCCACCGAACCCGTCCCGACCGCGTACGTCGGCTCACCCCAAGTACGCGTCATGGACGGCGGTCGGCCCCGCACCGGCATCGGCTGGGAGATCGACGAACAAGGGCTGTTCGCCCTGCTGTCGGGGCTCGCCCGCGACTATCCGGCGCTCCCTCTCTACATCACCGAGAACGGCGCCGCCTTCGACGAACCCCTGCACGACGACGCCCGCATCGCCTATCTGGACGCTCATCTGCGCTCCTGCGCCCGGGCCATCGCCTCCGGTGTACCGCTGAAGGGATACTTCGCCTGGTCGTTGCTCGACAACTTCGAGTGGGCCTACGGCTATGCCCAGCGCTTCGGGATCGTGCATGTCGACTACGCCACCCAGCGCCGTACCCTCAAGAACAGCGCCCGCTGGTACGCCGGTGTCATCGAGCGGGGCGCCCTGTGACCCCGTTGTCGGTGCGAGCCGTTCCTCATCCGACTGGGAGCGGTCACAACCTTGGTACTCTGCCCCGCATTCTCCCCCTCGCCCCGGAGTGTTTCGGTACATGAGCAATCATCAGCCCACTCTTGACCAGGTGGCGGAGCGCGCCGGTGTGTCCCGCGGGACCGTCTCGCGCGTGATGAACAACGCCCCGCACGTCAGCGAGAAGGCCAGGCGGGCGGTGCAGCGGGCCGTGGCGGAACTGGGCTATGTGCCCAGCGCCGCGGCGCGTTCGCTGGCCACACAGCGCCGGGGTGCGGTCGTTCTGGCGATCTCCAGCGACGATCCCGCACTGTTCGCCAACCAGTTCTTCGCCGAGGTGATCACCGGCGTCAACTCCGTCATCGAGGAGACCGACCTGGAGCTGCTGCTCGTCCTGGCGGCCTCCGAACGAGGGCGCGCCCGGCTCACCCGGATCCTGCAGTCGCGCAGTGCCGACGGCGTGATGCTCCTCGCGCTGCGCGAGAACGACCCGCTGACCAAGATCTCCGAGGAGGGCGGGGTCCCCGTGGTGCACGGCGGACGCCCCTTGGAGAAGACACCGCGGTGGTACGTGGACGCCGACAACCGGGGCGGCGCCCGGCAGGCCGTGGAGTACCTGATCTCCATGGGGCGACAGCGCATCGCCACCATCACCGGCGAGCAGGACCAGTACGTCGGCGTCGCCCGCTATCTCGGCTACCGCGAGGCGGTGGTCCTCGCGGGTCTGAGCGACAAGCGCGTGGCGCACGGTGATTTCAGCGAGCCGAGCGGCGCCGCGGCGATGATCCGGCTCCTGGACGAACACCCGGATCTGGACGCGGTGTTCGTCGCCTCGGACGCGATGGCCGCCGGCGCCCTGAAGGTGTTGCGGGAGCGCGGCCGTGCCGTACCCGACGAGATCGCGGTGGTCGGCTTCAACGACATCGTCACCGCCCAGCACACCCAGCCCGCGCTGACCACTGTCCACCAGCCCATCGAGGCGCTGGGCCGTGAGATGACCCGGATGCTGCTCCGGCTGATCAACGGCGAGCAGCCGACGCCGCTGATCCTCCCCACCGAACTGGTCATCCGCCACTCGGCCTGAGCTAACTCGGCCTGACCTACGTCTGCTTCGAGCCGTCGCGATCCGCTCGACGTCTACGTCTGCTTCGAGCCGTCGATCCGTTCGACGCTCAACGGCTCGAAGCGGACGCGGGTCAGCGAGCCGTCGTCCGTCCAGCGCACCTCGACGGTCCCGTCGGCGACGCGCACCCCGGACACCGTGTCCTGTGCCGCGGCGGCCGGGGTGGGTTCGCCGATGAGCGCGGCCAGCGACACGTACACCGACGTGCCGTCCGCGGGGCCGGTCAGACGCGGCACCAGCACCGACGACCGGGCGAACGCGGTGCCCTGCGGCGCGCACACCGTGTCCTCCGCGCTCCAGCCGTACAGCGGCCGCAGGACGGAGGCCAAGGAATCCCCGGGCTCGGTGGCCCAGCCGCTCTGCGTCACGCGGGCGCCGGGCGGGGCGCCCACCACCCGGTGCACACGCAGTTCGTAGGGGCCGCGCGCCACGGTGACACTCTCCACCCGCAGTCCCGGCACCATCGGTGGCCCGCTCACGAACACCGGCAGGTGCCAGGAGGCCGCCCAGCCCCAGTCCCCGACGTGGCCCGCTCCCAGGGGGCGGATACGCCGGCGCACGCTGCCGACACCCGCGACCTCCACACTCACGTGGTTGTCGGCGACATTGGCGCGCGCGGTCGGTCCGGTGCGGGTGGAGTAGGCGAACCGTCCGTAATGCGGGTCGTCCTGAGCGGCGGACTCCCCTTCATGTGGCCGTACGTGGTCACTTCCGTGATTGTGCAGCCGTACGATGCCGTCCGCGCGAGTGGAGTGGATCAGCAGGCCGGGTCCCGGCAGGGCGAGGACGCGGTCGGCTGTCTCGCTGGGCGCGGGCTCCTCCGGCGCGGTCCACAGCGGATGTCCGGCCGGGGCGAGCAGCGACACAAACGCCTTGGACGCCCAGTACGGCGAGGCCGGGCCGGAGTAGGGCTGGAGCGTGGCCTCGTGCGGCCCGTACCAGCCCAGGCTCAGCAGCCCGTTCGAGTCGACGGCTCCGCGGTCCAGGAAGTGGCGCAGGCAGCCGCTGATGAGACGCCGGGAGCTGCCCGGCGAGAGCGGGGTGTGCCCTGTGAGCGCCCCGAGGGCGACAGCGGAGCCGGCGGCGAAGCGGTAGGTGAGGGAGCGGCCGAAATGCAGGGGGGCGCCGTCCGCGCCGAACATCAGGCCGAAGCTGTCCAGGTGCTCGCGCAGTCGCGCGCCAAGTCGCGCCAACCGGTCCTTGTCGTCGGCCAGATGGGCGTCAAGCACCGGGTAGAGGTGCAGGGCCCAGCCGTTGTAGTGGTCGAAGGCACGGCCGTCGCCGTCGGCGTACCAGCCCTCGCCGCGGTACCAGGTGTCGAGCAGGTACTCCGCCCGCTCCCGCGCACGGGTGGTCTCCGAGTCACCGCGGCCGACCGACTCCAGGAACCCGGCGACGGTGTAGGGGAAGAGGTACCAGTTGTTGGGCGCGGGCACATGACGCAGAGCTCCGCGCAGCCACTGCTCGGCCCGGTCCTGTACGTCCGGCTCCAGCAGGTCCCACAGCCAGGGCCGGGTCAGGCGCAGCCCGAGGGCCACGGACGCGGACTCGACCATGGGCTGGCCGTGGACGTGGATGTCGCGGATGGCCGGCCACGACTCGGCGTCGTCCCGGCCGGGCGTGGCCGTGCCCGCGGCCAGTCCCGCGGCGTACCGCTCCAGCCGGCCGTGCGGGTCCTTGCCGCCGGCGCCGGCGACTCGGAAGGCCGCTGCGAGAAAAGTGCGGGCATAGCCTTCGAGTCCGTCCGACCGCACGCCGGAGGCAGAGGGGCGCCCCGGCAGGTCCAGCAGGGCCCCACGCGGGGACGCCCACCGCCAGGCAGCCCGGAGCAGGCCGTCGGCAGCGGCCTCCCAATGGTCGCGGGTGTAGCCGGTGCGGGGGCTCAACTCCCGCGCGTCGGCCGGGAGTTCCAGGGCACTCATGCGAGGAAGGCCAGCCTCTCGGGTCGTACGGGATGGGCGAAGCCGTCGCCCGCGGCCCAGCGGGTCACCTCGGCGACGGCGAGATCGGCGAGACGACCCCACTCGTTGCCCTGGGAGCCCGCCAGGTGAGGGGTGATCAGCACGTTGTCGCAGTCCCACAACGGATGCTCCGGCGGCAGCACTTCGGGGTCGGTGACGTCCAGGACGGCCCGGACGCGTCCGTCGACGGCGGCGTCCGTGAGTGCGTCCTGGTCGACGACCGCGCCGCGGGCGGTGTTCAGCAGTACGGCGCCGGGGCGCATGGAGTCGATCAGCGTGCGGTCGACCAGGCCGCGGGTGGCGGGCAGCAGCGGGGTGTGGACGCTCACCACGTCGCTGCGCGCGAAGAGTTCACCGAGCGGGACCGGCGCGGTGCCCAGTGCGCGGGCCTCCTCGGCGGAGACGTACGGGTCGTGCAGCAGGATGGGCAGGTCGTACGGGCGCAGCAGTTCGATGACGCGGCGGCCGATGAGGGAGGCGGACAGGATGCCCACCGTGCGGCCGTGGTTGCCGACCTCGTGGGGTACCGCGAGCGGGTCGGGGGCAGTGCGCGCGGCGCGGTAGGCACGGGCGCGTTCCAGTACGTACTTGCCGGTGAGAAGGATCATGGTGACGGCGTACTCGGCGACCGGCAGGGCGTTCGCCGCCGCCGCCGAGGACACCTCGATGCCTCGTTCCCAGCAGGCGGGGGTGAGGTGGCCGCGTACGCTACCCGCGGTGTGGGCGACGGCACGCAACCGAGGCGCCGCCGCGAGAGCGGCTTCGTCGAGGGGCGGACAGCCCCAGCCGGTCACCAGCAGTTCGGCGTCGCGCAGCACGGAGCGGGCGTACGCGGTGGTGAAGTCGTCGAGCACGGGCCCTTCGTGCAGATCGCACACGCGGGCGAGGGCGGCGCGGGCCCCGGGTCCGAGCACGGCGCGCGCCGCGTCCGTCGACATGGCGAGTGCGGCCCGGGGACGGTGCGCCGGGACCGCTTGCGTGAGGTGCTGCGACAGGGTCACTTGACGGCTCCTGCGGTCAGGCCCGAGCGCCAGAACCGCTGGAGCAGCATGAAGGCGGCGATCAGCGGCACGATGGCGAGCAACGAGCCCGTGACGACGACGGGGTAGTACTCGGGCGAGACGGTCGCCGAGCTGTTCCAGGTGTACAGGCCCAGGCTGAGCGGATAGAGGTGCTCGTCGGAGAGCATCACCATGGGCAGGAAGAAGTTGTTCCAGATGGCAGTCAACTGGAAGAGGAAGACGGTGACCAGGCCGGGTCCGAGCATCCGCAGCGAGACCCGTACGTACGTGGTCAGTTCGCCGGCTCCGTCGACGCGGGCGGCTTCGAGCACCTCGTTCGGTACGTATCCCTGGCTGAAGATCCGGCCGAGGTAGACGCCGAAGGGGTTGAACAGCACGGGGATGAACACCGCCCAGAAGGTGTCGACCAGGCCGGCCTCGGAGGCCATCAGGTACAGCGGCAGGGCGAGCACGGTCTGCGGCACCATCACGGCGGCGAGGACCAGGCCGAACACCTTCTCCTTGTGCCGGAAGCGGTACTTGTCGAAGGCGTAGCCGCAGGCCACGCTGATCAGGGCGCTGAGCGCGGCGCCCAGCACGGCGTAGAGCAGGCTGTTGGCGTACCACCGGGCGTAGAGCCCGCCGTCCATGGCGAACAGGTCACCCAGATTCCGTACGAGGGAGAAGTCGCCGAGGTTGAAGAGGTCGCTGCTAAAGAGGGCGTCGCGGTTCTTCGTGGCGGCGAGCACCAGCCACAGCACCGGCAGGAGGGTGTAGAGGACGGCTACACCGATGACGGTGTTGACCGCGGTGCGGCCCAGCAGCCGGGGGCGCAGTGCGGTGGCGGAGCCGTTGCTCATCGGCCGGCCTCCTTGCCTGTGCGGTTGGTCCAGCGGGTGACGCCGTAGGACAGCGCGATGGTGCAGATCAGCAGGATGACCGAAGCGGCCGCGGCCAGGCTGTAGTTGTTGCGGGTGAAAGCCGCGTCGTAGATGTACATGCTGGGTGTGAACCGGGAGTTGATCATCGGAGTGGACTGGCTGAGCAGCATCGGTTCGGTGAACAGCTGCAGTGCCCAGATCAGGGTGAAGACGGCGACCATGACGATCGAGGGGCGCACCAGCGGGGCCTTGACGCTCAGCGCGGTGCGGACCGGTCCGGCGCCGTCGACTACCGCGGCCTCGATCACCTCGCGGGGCACGGCCTGCAGAGCGGCGTAGAAGATCACCATGTTGTAGCCGAGGTTGCTCCACAGCGCGATGTTCACGATCGAGGGGAGCACGGTGTGCACGCCGAGGAAGTCGACGGTGATGTCGCCCTTGGCCAGCAGGGCGACGACCGGGCTGATGCCTGGGGTGTACAGATACAGCCAGATGATCGCCGCGATGACGCCGGGTACCGCGTGCGGCAGGAACAGCACCAACTGCGCCCAGGCCCGCAGGCGGACGGCGCCGGAATCAAACAGCAGGGCGAGGGCGAGCGCGCCGACCACCATGAGCGGGAGGTAGATCAGGCAGTACAGGACGACGGTGCCGAGACCGCCGAGGAAGGTCGGGTCGGTGAGCACGGCGGCGTAGCTGCGCAGGCCGGTGAAGACCGTACGTTCCGGGCCGAAGCCGAGTCCGGGCTGGTCGTCGCTGAACAGGCTCAGCCACACGGCGGTGCCCACGGGGATCAGGAAGACGATCGTGAGCAGCGCGAGAAACGGCGCCATCAGGACGGCGCAGGCCGCGCCTTCGCGGCGTCGCGCACCGGCCCGGGTACGCCTGGCCGGTGCGGCGGTGGACGCGTTCCCGGTGCGGGCCGGGCTCATGGTGGTGGTCATCGTCGGTCACCTGCCTCTCAGGTGCTGTGCTGGGTGGTGGACAGACCGAGGGACCTGAGGTCCGGCATGGTGCCGTCCTGCGCCGCTCGTACGGCGTCCAGGAGGGAGCCCTGGCCGGCGGCGGCGCGGGCGAAGCCGTCCTGCATGACCCTTTGGGTGGCCGACATGCGCGGACCCCAGACCCAGCCGTCGCGGATCTTCCCGGCCTCTTCGGCGAAGAGCCGGTAGAGGTCCTGGCCCTCGTAGTAGGACCGGTCGAACGCGGCCCGCCCGACGGAGACCAGGGCCGGCGCGGCCGGGAACTGGCTGCTGGTCCCACTGGACAGCCGGGCCCGCAGCGCGTCGGGGTGCGAGACCTGCCAGGCGATGAACTCGATCGCCGCTTCCGGGTGCCGGCTGTCCTTGGTGACGGCGAAGGTGGAGCCACCGTGGGTGCCGACGGCGGGACGGTCCAGGTCCCACTGGGGAAGCGGGGCCAGTGCCCACTGCCCTTTCTGTCCCGGCCGCGCGCCCATCTGCGCACCGGCGTCCCACGCGCCCGAGAGCCGCGCCAGCACGAGGCCTTCGCCGAGCTGGGCGTCACTCTGACGGCTGTCGGCGGCGTTGGCGAACACCAGGTCCTCGTCGATGAGGCGCTGCCAGTACGCGGCGGCCTTCCGGGTGGGCGCGTCCGAAAGGGAGACGTTCCACGACCCGCCGCGCGTGTCGAACCACTGTGCGCCTGCCTGCCAGGCGTAGGCAGCGAACTGCGTACCCCCGTCGGTCGGGAACAGCGCCAGGCGGCGTTCGCCGGATGTGCGGCGGACCGCGCGCGCCGTGTCGGCGAACTCCTCCCAAGTGCGCGGCACGTCGAGGCCGAACTCCTCGAACAGGTCGGAGCGGTAGTGGAGCACCATCGGCTCCACGTCGAGCGGCACGGAGAAGACCCGCTTCTCGAACGTGGTGAGATCGAACGCCTGGGGCAGCAGCTTGGCACGCAGCTCTCCGCCCACCAGGTCGGTGATGTCCCGGGCGACACCGTCGATGGCGAACCCGGGGATCTGCGGGTACTCGATCGTGGCGACGTCCGGGGCGTTCCCGGCGCGGGCGGCATTGCTCAGCTTGGCGTAGCCGCCCTGGTTGCCGGACGGGATCTGCTGGAAGTCGACCTGGATGCGGTCGTGTGTGCGATTGAAGGCGTCCACCACCTCCTGGCTGCCGCGCAGGGCGGACCAGAAGCTGATGCGCACGGCACCGGTACGGCCGTGCGTCGTACCACTGGCGCCGCCGGAACAACCACTGACGGCAACTGCCGTCCCTGTGGCAGCGGTTGCGGCGGTTGCGGCGAGCAGGGATCGGCGGCTTGGTCGACGGGGCACAAGGACCTCCCGTGGCTCTTGTCGGAGACACGGGAATCCTGACCGGATGATCGAGTGAGGTCAATATATCGATCAGAAACAAGTTAAAGCGGTCAAACAATCAAAGGGGCTGCGCAGACCCCCGGACCTTCAACTCCGGCAGCAGCTCCACGCGATACCCCCGCGCCACGCCAGGAGCCTGCCCGTGGGTGAACCGCCGCAGCAGCAGTTCGGCCGCCGCCCGGCCCACCTCCGCCTTGGGGGGTGCCACAGCGGTCAGCGGTGTGCTGCCGAGCGCCGCCACCACGTCGTCGTACGCCACCACCGAACAGTCCTGCGGCACCTTCAGTCCGGCGTCCGCCAACTGCTGCACCAGCACCAGCGCATCCACGTCACCGTGCAGTACGGCGGCGGTGGCACCGCGGTCACGCAGCCGCGCCGCCAGGTCCACCGGCGGGCCGGACAGGCCGTCGGGGGTGGCGTCCGGCGCGCTGCGCACCACGTCCCAGTCCTCGATGTCGCCCCGGGCGGCGGCGATCCCGGCGAACGCCACGCGCAAGGCGCGCGCGGTGGGGCTGTCGTCCCGCGAGGCCAACAGGATGCGCCGGTGCCCGAGTCCGGCCAGATGGTCGACGGCCAGGTGCATGCCGTACCAGTGGTCGGAGCAGATGGAGTCGACCGCGTGCAGCGCGCTGCCCGCCTGGGGCCGCCGTTCCATCAGGACCACGGGAACCGTCGTGGCAACGGCGGAGAGCCAGCCGTCGTCGCCCTGCTCGGCGGCCGCGCTGCGCCACTGCGGTGCGATCAGCAGCCCTTTGGCGCCATCGGCCAGCGCCCGCTCGACGAGCGGCCGTTCGGTGCCGGGCGCCTGCGGCGCGATGTGCAGGGCGACCCGCAAGCCGGCCGCCTCCAGAACCTCGCGGGCGCCGTTCATCGTCTCGTAGAGATACGCGTGCCGCTCCGGGACCACGATCGCAACGGTCCCGCCCGGTGGTTCGTGGGCCGCCTCGGCCCGCTGCGCCGGCACCACCGGCCGGATCACTCCATGTCCGCGACGGAGTTTGCCCTCCCGGGCGAGCGCTTCGACATCGCGCCGGATCGTGATGACCGAGACCTCCATCTCCTCGGCGAGTTCGCTGAGCCGGACCTCACCTCGCGATCGCACGACCGCGAGGATCCGCGTGTGCCGAACGCCGGACGACTCCCTCATGACCTGCCCCTCCCACCACCGCAAGTTCGTTTGAACGTTTTGCCGAAGGATAACGATCGGTCATGTCGGCGTGACCGTCGCGGTGCCGGATGGCACGTGCTCGTGGTGACCGTAGGGGCGTGAGCGTCACTCAGGCGGCTGGACACTCTTGTCCGGATCGAGGCCGCCTTGAGGACAGCCGCGAGCGCCGGCCTCCATGGCTTTGACCACACTCCGACATTTTTGAACGTGTTCAACTCTCTGGGTTAAGCTCCTCCCCAACGGCCGTTCAAGCCGCCGTACGCCAAGGGGGAGCCCGATGAAGGTAGTCATACCCGGAGGAACAGGTCAGGTAGGAACCATCCTGAACCGTGCCCTGACCGCCGCGGGCCATGAAGTCGTGGTCCTGACCAGACGGCCGACGCGCGACCGTGAAATCCACTGGGACGGCGAGAACCCGGGCCCCTGGACCGAGGTGGTCGACGGCAGCGACATCGTCGTCAACCTGGCCGGACGCAGCGTCAGCTGCCGCTACACCCCGGCCAACCTGCGGGCCATGATGGATTCGCGCGTGCGCTCCACCCAGGTGGTCGGCGAGGCGATCGCAGCCGCGACACACCCTCCGCACCTCTGGCTGCAGATGAGTACGGCCACCGTCTACGCCCACCGCTTCGACGCACCCAACGACGAGGCGACGGGCGTACTGGGCGGCACGGAACCCGGTGTCCCGGACTACTGGGCCTACAGCGTCGAGATCGCCAAGGCCTGGGAGCAGGCTCAGGAGCGGGCGGAAACCCCGTACACCCGCAAGGTCGCCCTGCGCGCCGCCATGGTGATGAGCCCCGATCGCGGCGGGGTCTTCGACATCCTGCTGAGGCTGGCCCGGCTCGGCCTCGGCGGCCCGGTGGCGGGCGGCGCCCAGTACGTGTCCTGGATCCACGACCACGATTTCGTCCGCGCGGTCGAGTTCCTGGCCACCCGGGAGGACATCTCGGGACCGGTGAACCTCGCCGCTCCCGTTCCACTGCCGCAGCGCGCCTTCATGCGCGCGCTGCGCGCCGCGTGGGGCGTCCCGGTGGGCCTGCCCGCCACCAAGTGGATGGCGGAACTCGGCGCGTTCGCCCTCCGCTCGGACACCGAACTCCTGCTGAAGAGCCGCCGCGTCGTCCCCGGCCGCCTGCTCGAAGCAGGCTTCACCTTCGACCACCCCAAGTGGCCGGGAGCCGCCGCCGACCTCGTCCGCCGCGCCCGCGGCGGACCCGAAATACTCGGCAGCGCCCCACCGCGCCTGGGTCAGGCGGGCCCGGCGCCACGGCGGTAGGTGCCGTACCACTGTGACCTTGCCAGCTCTAGTGCCACCACACTGTCGCCGTCCGGGTCCCCCATGGCGATCTGCTGGGCGATGACCTGCGCGCCACCCCAGGTGAGCACCTTCCCGGAGACGACGGGATCGATATCGGCCGGGATCCTTCCGGCTCTTTGCTCCTCTTCCAGCACTTCGGTGGCGTGCTGTACGAACCGGTTGATCTCCTGGGCGGTGGCCTCGCGCAGCGTCGGATCATAGGTGGAGACCTCGTTGATGGCGGCAAGGAGGGGTGCCCGGAGGCGGTAGAACGCGAGCTGCCTCGCGAAGACCGCTGCGAGGCCGTCGACACCGCCGTCCGGCCCGGTCGGGCGCCACTCGGTGGCCTTGCCGAAGAGTTCGTCCTTCATGCTCCCGACGAGCCGCACCAGAACGGTGACCTTGTCGGGAAAGCACATGTAGAAGGACGACCGGGCCACCCCGGCCTCCGCGGCGATGCGCTGGACACCCAGTTCGGTGAAACTGGCCCCGTCCGCCAGTAGCCGCTCGGTGGCGGCAAGCACGGCGGCCTCGATCTCCGCGCGCCGTTTGAGCCGGCCCGAGCGCGGGCGAGTCACTGAAGCCATGGCTGTCTCCTGCCGACGAGTTGTACGGAATTCTCGCTGATGCCTGCCGGATTCGGCGGCGCCGGGCGCCGCCCGGGAGCAGCGGTACGCCCGGCCGCCTCCTGCGGGCGAGGGCTCACACGCGAGAACCCGGCACTTTCTTCGAACGGTAGATCACCTGGAAGTCGCTGTAGCCGTCCAGGCCGCGCGGGCCACCCTCGCTGCCCAGGCCGCTCCACTTGGCACCGCCGAAGGGCATCGCCGGGGAGATGGCTGTGTGGGTGTTGACCCAGCTCATGCCCGTCTCAAGGCGTTGCGCGACAGCCGCGGCCCGGTCGGTGTCCGCGCTCCAGACAGAGCCGCCGAGACCGAACATGCCGGAGTTGGCGCGCCGCAGTGCGTCCTCGATGTCCGTGTACTCGACGATCGGCAGCGCGGGGCCGAACTGTTCCTCGTCGACGATCCGGACCCCGTCGGAGACATCGGTCAGGATGGTCGGCTCGTAGAAGTACCCAGGGCCGTCGATCACCGTGCCGCCGGTGACCACCTTCGCGCCGTGGGCCACGGCCTCGGTCACCAGCGTGGCCACCCGGTCCCGTTGCGGGGCGTTGTTCAGCGGCCCCAGTACGGTCTCGGGGAGGAAGCCGTCGCCCACCTTCACCGCCCGCGCCCGGTCGGCGAACGCGTCGACCAGCGCGGAGCGGATCTCCCGGGCGACGTAGATCCGTTTGGGAGCCACGCACGCCTGGCCGTTGTTGTTGAACGCCCGGGGGAAGAGCTGTTCGACGACCGCGTCGACGTCGACATCGTCGAGCACGATCACCGGGTCGTTGCCGCCCAGTTCCAGAGTCAGGCGCTTGAGATCGTCCCCGGCCGCTGCCGCGATCTTCCTGCCCGTCGCGGTCGAGCCGGTGAAGCTCACCGCCCGCGCCAGGGGGTGGGTGGTCATCATCGGCCCGATCTCGTCACCGCCGCTGAGCACGTTGAGCACCCCTGCCGGCAGGACCTGACCCAGCAGCTCGCCGAGCCTGAGCGTGGCGAGCGGGGTGTACGGCGAGGGCTTGAGGACCACGGTGCTGCCGGCCCGGAAAGCCGTGGCGACCTTCGCGAAGCCGATCATGATGGGGAAGTTGAACGGCGCGATGGCGGCCACGGCGCCCAGCGGCCTGCGGACGACCTCGACGCGCGCCTCG
This sequence comes from Streptomyces sp. NPDC093544, assembly GCF_040683495.1. NCBI lineage: Bacteria > Bacillati > Actinomycetota > Actinomycetes > Kitasatosporales > Streptomycetaceae > Streptomyces > Streptomyces sp. NPDC093544. Next base: position 97,550 of record NZ_JBFBEA010000012.1, read on the forward strand.
CTGTCGTCCCTGAGGACTTCCGGCGGCACCTCAAGGTCGGCGTAGTAGCGCAGCCACCCAGCGGTTCCGGCGAACTCGCGCTGGGATTCGCTCAGCGGCTTGCCCTGCTCGGCGGTGAGCACTTGGGTGAGTTCGCCGGCAGCGTCCTGGACCACATCGGCCATGGCACGCAGCGACTGCCGGCGGTACTCCTCGTCCTCACGCCATGTCTGGAAGGCGCGGGTGGCTGCCTCGAAGGCGGCGTCGACGTGAGTACGGTCGCCGGCGGGCACCGATGCGAAGGGCCTGCCGGTCGCCGGGTTGATGACATCGAGCGAGGTGGCGGTGTCGACGGCGGCTCCTCCGATCGTCATCACGGCCGGGGAAGTGAGGGTGAACGGTTCCATTTCTTCTACCTCTTAGATTTCTTGTAGTGATTCCGGCCTGGTGGCCGGATCTCTGGGACACGGCGCCCGGCGGGATCTCCGTCGGCGTGGCCCAGTTCCCGCTGGGCGGATGGCAGCAAGGTGGTGGCGCACAGCGCCAGCAGGGCTGCGGCTGTCGCGCAGAGGAAGGCGATACGGAACGCGCCCAAGGTCGGGATGCCCTGGGAACTGGCGGCGCCGGCCAGGATGGCGGCGACGACGGCGCTGCACGAAGAAGTGCCGATGGACCTCGTCAGCGTGTTCAGTCCGTTCGCCGCCGCCGTCTGCCCGGCGGGCACCGCCGTCGCGATCAGCATGGGCATCGCCGCATAGGCCAGGGCCACGCCGATCCCGATCACACAGCCTGTGATCGCCAGCATCCAGAGGCTTCGCATGGATGCCAGCCCCAGGATCCAGCCGCCCGCCATGAAGGCGCTGCCCGCCGCGAGGCACGCCTTCGCCCCGCGCCGGGCCAGCACCCGGGCGGCCACCGGTGACATGGCCAGCATCACAAGACCCGAGGGTGCGATGAGCAGTGAGGCGGTCAGCGCCGACTGACCGAGGCCGTCGTCGGCACTGGGTGACTGGAGCAGTTGAGTGATGGTCAGGGTCATCGCGTAGGTGGCGAACCCGAGCAGTACGGCCGCCCCGTTGACGATGAGTACGGTGCGGTGAATCGAGGTCCGCACGTCGATCAGCGGAGCCGGCGACCTGCGCTCCCAGACCGCCCATGCCGCCAGCACGACCACGGAGGCGGCGAACAGCCCCAGGGTGCGAGTTGCCGTCCACCCCCATTCCTCGCCTTTGGAGATCGGCAGCAGGAGGCAGACCAGGCCGACCGTGAGTCCGAGCGCTCCGACCCCGTCGAAGGAGCCCGTCCGGGCCGCGGATGAATCCGCCGGGACGGCGACGACGACGCAGAGCAGGGCGGCCACGGCCAGCACGGCGGTGAACCAGAACAGCAGGTGCCAGTCGAAGTGGGCCACCACCGCGGCGGAGAACGGCTGACCGAGGGCGGCACCGGTCCCCAGCATGGAGCTCATCACCGCCGTCGCGACCCCCCTCTTATGGGCGGGCAACCGGTCCCGGAAGAGGCTGATGCCGACAGGGATGATCCCCAGCGAGGCGCCCTGTACGGCGCGGCCGATCACGGCCGGTACCACCGATTCGCTCACGGCACAGATCAGGGAGCCGATGGCGAGCAGCACCAGACTCCCCAGGATGACGAGCCGCTTGCCGTACATGTCGGCCAGTCGTCCGGCGATCGGATTGACGATGGCGCCGGCCAGCAGAGCCGCCGTAACCACCCATGACGCCGAGAGAGCCGATGTGTGCAGCAGGCTCGGCCACTTGGGTATGAGCGGGACGGCGACAGTCTGGGTGATGGCCGCGACGAACCCTGCGAAGGCCAGCGCCGCCACGAACGGGCCGGTGCACTGTTCGGAGGGCTGGTGTGCCCGTAGCTGCACGACAAAGCACCTCCTCGAATCCGGTTGGCCCAGGCGGGAACGCTGTGGGTCGAGATCGTGCGAGCGAGCCTCTGACTGGGCTCCTCCGGCGAAGCCCTACGAGATCACCCGAATACGACCGTAGCGCGCTTTGGACACAGTGTCCAACACTGTGTCGGTCACCATGTCCGAGTAGGTCTTTCGGAAGGCATCGAGGAATCTCATACCGGCGAACACCATCCGGATCGGGGCGTCGCGCGGCAGGCCGGGATCGACCCCTCCGGGGCGTCGGGCAGCATGAGGGGAGCGACCGCCGGGCCGCCACTGGGCCCCGGAAGAGCGGCAGGGATGGGCAACGCCGACAACGACGGACAGGTGGCCGTCGGTGCGGTGCCCGTCGGGCCGGTGAGCGCGGATGTTTCGCGCATGGCTCTCATCGAGGCGCGACCGGAGTTGCCTATCCACCGCCAAAGAACTTTGAGGCGGCTACTCGCTCGTGGTGGCACGTTGCGTACTTCCGCCACGGCACGAACGGAAGGCACCGGCCGCAGTGACCAGCCGCCACCGAGGCCAACGCGGCGGTCGGTTGTCGCCAGACGGCCACATGGCCCTTCTGCCACGCCCGGAACGGCGCGAAGGGCACCGACTCAAAGGCATCGGCGACCGCAAACGGCACATCCGAGGACACCGGGGCGCCACCACCGGCGAAGGGAGGCAGTCCAATTCGCCTGGATGACCAGCTGGTTACAGTCCGACCTGCGGAAACGTCGCCGATCCGACGGGACGTCAGTGGCGCCCCCGGGGTGGCGCCGCCAGCATCTGTACGTGATGTGGACCTTGGGACCTCTGACCTCGACGTGGCAGGCATGACGTCTTGCATCCTTTCCGCGGTCGTGGCGATGTCGGGCAACATGTCGGCGGGCAACGTAATGCGGATGGTTGCCTCGTTCGGGTCGTAGTGCAGCTGGATCGTGAGCTGTATGACCTCGAACAGCCGCCGAAGAAGCTGCTGGGGCGCATGGACGAGATTGAGCACCAAGTACGGCAGTGCATCAAGCAGGTCCGCGTCTTCCTCGGTCGGCCGGACGGGTTCGGCGGCGTCGGCCGCGTTCAGCTCCGCGAGGGTTGCCAGAGCAGCCGCTCGCTCTGACTCCAGCCTGTTGCAGATCGTCCTGAGCCCCTTCGTGAAGGGATCACCGGGGCCTGCGTTCTCGGCCTGGCGGAGGATGTTCTCTTGTCGGCTCGAGAGTCCATCGAGAGTGCGCTGCAGCTGGTCTCGTTGAGCTTTCCGCTGTCTCGCTGCCCGGTCGTCAACCAGCGAGAGTTCCGCAGTAAACAAGTCTCGGCGTCTCGGCAGAGGCGAGCAGGCTGCCCAGCTTCCCGTCCCCGCTCGTCGCGTTACTACGCGACGACGTGCGGCGCTATCCGTCTCCGTCGGCTCCGCGGTGGTCGCAGCAGGCGTCCGGCCGCGGCATGGGATGCCCCGCGCCCGACGCCCCAGCGTCCGCGGCGCACTGGGCCCGCTCCGCGCTGTCGACCAGGCCCTCGCTGTCCGACGCGGCGTTGGCCAGGCTCGCGCAGCACAGGGTGAGCAGGAGGGCGCCCGCCACGAAGGGCAGGGTACGGCGTGGGGGCGGCGGGGCCAGCAGCGCCTGCACTCGCTGGGGCACAGCCCCGCCGGTCGCGGCCAGGGCGGCGGGGCGTGGCATGCCGACAGAGGCGAGAGCCGCCCGCCCGACGGCGCGGGCGACGACTGTTCGGCTGCCGACCTGGGCCGCGGCCTCCTCGTCAGCCCAGCGCTCCAGTACAAACCCGCCTGCCCCAGCCAACGGTCGCAGCAGCGGGTTGACGGCCGCGGTGAGTCTCCACACGGCCTGGAAGAGATGGTGACGGCTTCGGAGATGGGCCCGTTCGTGCGCCAGGAGGGCCTCACGCTCCGCGTCACCGAGGCAGCGCAGCATCCCCCGGGACACCACGATCCGTCCGGGGGCGCCGGGAAGCGCGAACGCCTGCGGGGCTTCGTCGTCGAGCACCGCCAGTTCGGTGTCTCCCGGTACCCGGAGACATTCCCGCCGGGCCCACAGCATGTGGCGGCCCTGCCGTACGGCAGCCACCCCCAGCGATACGAGCCCCGCCGTCAAGGCCAGGGCGCTGACGGCCGCGACGCCCAGGGAGACCGGGTCCTGCGTGCGCAGCAGGGCCACCGACCAGTGGCCCTGCTCAGCGACCTCGGGGATCTGTGCGAACCCGGTGAAGGCCAGCAGGGCCAGTGAGCCGAGCCAGCCGGTCGCCGTCACGAGCGCCGCGCACGCCAGGAACCAGGCCGCGGGCCGCGGTGCCGGCCGCCGGGCCGCCCGGGGGGCGAGCACCGCGAGAACCACGGTGACAAGGAGGGGTATGTAGACGCTGATCGTCACCGGTTCACGGCCCGTCGTCGCTACGTCCGGCGTCCTGCTCACCCAGCAGGCGGTGCAGCAACTGCTCGTCCTGTTGGGAGAGTTCGTCGACGAAGCGGGTGAGCACCGCCTCCCGGTCCGAGCCGCGCTCCAGCAGGCCGTGCATCCGTACGGCGGTGTCGGACGCCTCGTCCCGGACGGGCGCGTAGGCGTATCCGCGGCCAGCCGGATGCCGTACGAGCATGCCCTTGTCGTGCAGGCGCGACAGGATCGTCAGCACCGTCGTGTAGGCGAGATCTCCGGTCAGCCGCTCCAAGACCTGCCGTGCGGTCAGCGGTTCGTGCGCGGCCCACAGGGCGGCGAGGACACCGCTCTCCAGCTCTCCGCGTGCCCTTCTGCCGGTCGCCCCGCCGCTTCCGCCGCTCGTCCGGTCGCCCATCGTTCACCCGCCTTTCCGTTCGGCACCCCAGCCTACCGGCAGACCTACTACGGCATGTAGGACGCCGGGGGAATCTCCACCACAGGAACTACTACATCTTGTACGAGTTTACCTACTACATGTTGTAGAGTCTGGCCGCCCACTCCACCTGCGGAGGAACGAGCCCATGCCCCACCTCGGAAGTCCGGCACATCCGCTTGCCCTGGCGGCCGCCACCCCGCACCCCGGTCCGGTGCCGGCCACGGCACGGGTCGAACGCGTCGCGATCGTCTCGGCGAGCATCGGCGCCGGCCACGACGGCGCCGCCGCCGAACTGGCCCGCCGACTCACGGCCCACGGCCTCGTCGTGGACCGGTTCGACCTCCTGGACCTGCTGCCGGCCCGCCTGGGGCGGCTCGTCCGGGACGGCTACCACCGCATGCTCGTCCAGGCCCCCTGGGCCTACCAGCGGGTCTACCGCAGTACAGAACGCGCAGGCGGTGGCGGGCCGCTGGCCAGAGCCCTGCTGCGAACCGCCGAAGAGCGCATGCTGGACGCCCTGCACCCCGACACCGGTGCGGTCGTCTCCACGTACCCGGGGGCCAGCCGTGTCCTGGGCAGCCTGCGGCTGCGCGGGCGGCTCGCCGCGCCCGTCCTCACCTATCTCACCGACTTCTCCGTGCACCCGCTGTGGGTGGCCGACGGTGTCGACGTCCACCTCGCCGCACACGCCGTGCCCGCCGCCCAGGCGCGTGCCGCCGGAGCACGGAACGTCAGGGTGGGAGGCCCGGTGGTGGACCCGCGGTTCCGTCCCGGCAGCGCACAGGAGCGCGACGCGGCCCGGGCACGCTTCGGGCTGCCGGAGAACGCTCCGCTGGCGCTGCTCGTGGCCGGCTCCTGGGGGGTCGGCCCCGTCCGGCAGGTCGCCCTGGAACTGCGCGACTGCGGCGCCGCCGTCCCCGTGGTCGTCTGCGGCCGCAACGAGACGCTGGCCGAGCGGCTTCGAGCGGACGGCATCGAACACACCTATGGCTGGGTCGACGACATGCCCGCCCTGATGCACGCCGCCGACGTGCTGGTCCAGAACGCCGGCGGGCTCAGCTCCCTGGAGGCGTTCGCCACCGGTCTGCCCGTGGCGAGCTACCGGTGCATACCGGGCCACGGTCTGACCAACGCCGCCGCTCTGGAGAAGGCCGGTGCGGCCGTCTGGATCCGTGACCCGGCCGGCCTCAAGTCCGTGCTGTGCGACCTGATCGACGGCTCGCTCGGACTGAGCCAACGCACGGTCGGCCTCGCCCTCTTCGCCACCGAGCCCGACGGCGGACCCGCCACGGAGATAGCGCGCGTTCACCACACAGGGCCGCCCCCGCTGCCCGCCCGGCCCACCGCGCGACGACGGCGCCGCGCGGCACGCCGACTACTCGCCACAGCCGCCGTGGCATGCGCGGTGTGGGCCTGCGCCGTCGGCACGGGGATCGCCACCGCGTACGACGGGCCCGGCATGATCCACGCCATCGGGCACAGTCTCGACCCGGACGACCCGGAGGACCCGCCCCCGGGCCTCACCTCCCACACCGAGGGCCATCACTCGTGACCGCCGCACGGCTGCTCCGTACCGCCGCTCTCGCCGCCCTGCCCGCCCTCGCAGCCGCCCATTGCGCACCCGCCCTCTCCACCTTCGGGCCACTGCGCAACCGCACCATGCCCCGCCTCTCAGGCCGGGGCCGCCCGGACCACATCGCCCTGACCTTCGACGACGGACCCGACCCGCTGTCCACCCCGCACTTCCTGCGCCTCCTCGACGCGCGCCGAATCCGAGCGACCTTCTTCCTGCTGGGCCGCGAGGCGCAACGCTCGCCCGGCCTGGTCCGCGAGATCGCCACGGCGGGACACGAAATCGGCATCCACGGCTGGCTGCACCGCCCGCTGCTGCTACGCGGTCCACGCGCCACGTACGACGACCTCGCCCGCGCCCGCGACACCGTCACCGACATCACCGGACTTCAACCCACCCTGTTCCGGCCCCCGTACGGCGTCATGTCGACCGCCGCCCATCTCGCAGCCCACCGCCTCCGTCTCACCCCCGTGCTGTGGACCTGCTGGGGCGAGGACTGGACCGCCCGCGCCACACCGGCATCCGTCCACCACACCGTCACATCCGACCTGGACGGCGGCGGCACCATCCTGCTCCACGACTCCGACTGCACGTCCGCCCCGGGCGCCTGGCGCTCGGCCCTGGGCGCGCTCCCCCGCATTCTCGACACCTGTGAGCAACGGGGCTACGAGGTAGGCCGGTTGCGCGACCACGGATGGCCCCGCCCGGCCTGACGCATCGAGGCCGACAAGCCCCCGCCGACCCCGCGTCGTCGCCATCGCCGAGGACGACGTACACCCAGCGCCTCCAGCTCACCAGAACTCCTGGACGCACCAGACCACTTGACGGTCACCTTCGACGGCCCGCGTCTGGGGGCCGTCGTACCGCCCCCGTTCGCCTCACGGTACTTCGAGCCCGGGCAACGCGCGGATCCCGGCGGCGGACAGCCCCACCGGGGGTACCGCACGTCACGGCATATCGTTCCCGATGTCCTTGCGAGAGACGGCCAGATAGCCGACGAAGCCGAGGATGGCCACCGTCCAGGACAGCGTGACCGGCCCCAGACCCAGGCCGAGCCCGCCCCGGTCATGGCCGACGGCCATCCAGTCCGCGACGGAGGCACCGAGCGGGCGGGTGATGACGTACGCCGCCCAGAAGGCGGCGACCGCGTTCAGGCTGCCCCAGCGGTGAGCGACGGCCGGAACGGAGATCGCTGCGGCGTACAGGACGGCGGAACCCAGGTAACCGAAGCCGATCGTGGCGGTCAGGTCGCCCGCGGCGGTGCCCAGCGCGAACGTGGCCAGAACGGCGGCCCAGTAGAAGATCTCGCGGCGCCGGGTGTGGACGCTGTGAATGGACAGGGTGCTCTCGCTGCGGTACCAGAGGGCGAAGACGGCAGCCAGCGCGGCCATGAAGAAGGGGGTCGAGAGCGCGTAGGGCACGCCGAGGCCGACGTGCAGGACGTCGGCGGCCATCGTGCCGAACACACTGACCATGACGATCGCAGTCCAGTAGATCCAGGCCACGTACCGTCGGACGGCGAACTGCACCGTCAGGGCGGCCAGCAGGGCGATGCCGCCGAGGCCGACCGCAGGGACCGGGCCGAACAGGTGGGCCAGCCAGTCGGAGGCCGTCTCGCCCATGCCGGTCGTCAGAACCTTGATGATCCAGAAGTAGACGGTCACCTCCGGCACCTTGCTCGCCGCGTGTCGCGCGTGACGCGGGGGCCGGTCGTGAGTGAGGTGATCTGTCGTCATGGCAGGCACGATGGCACGGGGCCCAGCGCTTGCCCCAGACCCCTTTGCCAGAGTTTTGGCGCTTCCGGTACCCGAGTTGCCCAAGGCTGGCCCGAGCCTGAACACAACCTGAACACGGTGGCCAATGGGCTGGTCAGCGGCGTGCGGACGGTGATAGCGGCGATCGGGGGGGGTGTCCACGTCGTGAACCGGACTCACGAATTCCTGGGGCGGCTCAGCCTGTTCAGTAGCCGGTGGTGGGGCGAACCCCGCGGCGCAACCCGGAGGACGACCTGCCACAGGACCTGATCGGTGGCGGCCTGCCCGTGGCCCGGCCAGGGCGCTCATCCGACCATTGGCTGTGTCCCCACTACGGACAGAAGGGCCAGACGCTCGGCGTCCTGGGTGCCGGGTTCGGCCGTGTAGATCATGATGCGCAGATCGCTGCCTTCCACGCTGAGCACGTCGCAGTCCAGCGTCAAGGCGCCCACCTGCGGATGTTCGACGGTCTTGCGCGCAGCCCCGTCTCGGCCGACAGCGCCGGAGTCCCACAGTTCGGCGAACCGGCCACTGTTCGTGCGCAACTGGCCGACCAGGCATCGTAGGTGCTGGCCGGCGGGGTATCGGCCGACGGTCGCGCGCAGGTCGGCGACGAGTGCGGTCTCGAACGCGCGCTGTTCATGCGGTGTGTGACGGACCCGGCTGCCCGGGCCGAGGAAGTTGCGCCACACGCCGTTGCGCTCGATGCCACGCCACGGGGACGGATCGCCCATCAGCGCCGCGTACAGGGGGTTGGCCAGCAGCAGCGACGACGCAACCGCGGTACCGCTACCGTGCCGGAAAGTACCAGCTCACGGCAGGTACGGGCGCGTACAGATGCTGTAGGCGCCCCCGGCAGGACTCGAACCTGCGGCCAAGCGCTTAGAAGGCGCCTGCTCTATCCACTGAGCTACGGGGGCCGGGTGTGGCGGCCTGTGTCCTGGTGCCCGGGTGTGGGCTGATCCCTGACCTTGCCGGGGACAAGGATAGGGCTCCTGATTCCCTGTCCCTCGCGCTTCGCCTCCGTGGCTCGATGTGGAGGTTCAGTGAAGCGGTCCTGATAATCGCAGGCGGGTACGAATCGTGCACCGCTTTTGGCGTCTCACGCATCGGGTGTTGTGCACTCGTTATGCCTGCGCCCCAGTCGTCCCTTCCGCCCCTGTGTGTCCCGTCGGCGCGCAGACATACTCATATGCTTCAGAAAGGCTCCAAAATTGGGCATTCTTCGCATGTGGTGACCTTGGACGTACGGCCTCAGCTGCTCGACGCACTCTCCGCCCTGCGCGACCGTGTCGCCGCCGCACGCTTCCCGCTGCCCCTGGCGGGGGCTCCACGCGCGCGTGCCAACCGCGACGAACTACTCGCACAGCTCGACGACTATTTGGTGCCCCGGTTGAGAGAACCCGAAGCACCCCTTCTCGCCGTCATCGGAGGCTCGACCGGCGCAGGGAAGTCCACGCTGGTCAACTCCCTTGTGGGGCGCCGGGTCAGCGAGGCGGGCGTGCTGCGGCCGACGACTCGTACGCCGGTCCTGGTGTGCCACCCGGAGGACCATCACTGGTTCAGCGGGATGCGCGTGCTGCCCGACCTCGCGCGCGTGTGGGTGCCCCATCACGAGCCCGGCGACGACCTGCCCGCGCTCGGCGAGCGCGGAGAACGGGTGCTGCGGATCGAGACCGCGGACACCCTCCCCCGCGGCCTCGCCCTCCTCGACGCGCCCGACATCGACTCCCTGGTCGCCGACAACCGCGTACTCGCCGCCGAGCTGATCTGCTCGGCCGACATCTGGGTCATGGTCACCACCGCCGCCCGGTACGCCGACGCCGTCCCGTGGCATCTGCTGCGCACGGCCAAGGAGCACAAGGCGACCCTGGTCACCGTCCTCGACCGGGTGCCCCATCAGGTGGTGTCCGAGGTCTCGCGGCAGTACGGCGCCCTGCTCACCAAGGCGGGACTGGGCGAGGTGCCGCGCTTCACCGTGCCCGAGCTGCCCGAGTCCGCCTGGGGCGGCGGTCTGTTGCCCGCCACCGCCGTCGCTCCACTGCGTACGTGGCTCACGCACCAGGTGGAGGACCCGGCGGCCCGGCATGACTCGATGGCCCGTACCGCGTACGGGGTCCTCGACTCGCTGAAGTCCCGGATGCCCGAGCTGGCCAGTGCGGCCGCCGCTCAGTACGCCGCCGCGTTGCGGCTCACCGCGGCCGTCGACGGGGCGTACGACAGCGAGCACGCGCGCGTGAGGGGGCGTCTCCAGGCCGGGGCCGTGCTCTCCGGGGACGCGCTCAAGCGGTGGCGCGCCTATCCGCTCGACTGCACCGCGGGCGAACTGCTCGACGCGCTCATCGAGAGCCTGGGCTCGCTCCTGCTGTGCTCCGTGACAGCCGCCGACGAGCGCGTGGACGAGACCTGGCGTCGCGAACCGGCCGCGGGCGCTCCAGGTCTGACCGACCGTGATCCGACGCTGGAGAGCGCCGAGCACCGGATCGGAATGGCCGTACGACGGTGGCGGCGCATCCTCGAGGAGTACGCCGAGGAGGAGGTGCGCGACCTCGACAGGAGCGTCGCGCAGGACGCCGAGGTGGTGGCCGCACTGGTCGCCACCGCGCTGCTGGGCGGCCGCAGAGCGCGGTCCGCGGGCGAGGGGCTCGCCGAGCGGATCGGGGCACACAGTGCGCTGCGGCTGCGCGACCGTGGCGGACGGCTGCTCGCCGACTACCTCGACAAGGCCCTGCACACCGAACGCGAGCGCCGGCTCGCCCCGCTCGACGCACTCGACGTACATCCAGAACCCCAGGCCGAACTCATCGCCGCGCTGTCCGTACTGCAGAAGGAGAGGTGACCGCGGTGACTGCCGTCACTGACCACACGGATCAAGCCGACCGCCCGGACCAGCCCGGGGAGGACCAGCTCGAAAACACCTCCTCCGAAGAGGCCACATCCGAAAACGACCTCTCCGGGAACGCGAGTTCCGAGGAAGAGGCGGAGAACGAGGGCAAGGGCAAAGCCGAAGAGAACACCGGCGACAGCGAGCCCCCCGAGGAGGAGTTTCCCAGCAACGCCCCCTCAGGAGACGACCACGCGCGCGTGGAGCGTCAGGAAGGGGGGCACGCACCCTTGGAGCGTCAAGAAGCAGGGCACACACGTGTGAAGGCCGACGACCCCTCCGCACGTGCGGAGGGCGGCCCCGTGTGGGACGACGGGCTGATCGCGCGGCGCGTGTCCGAGACGGCCAACGCACAGGCGGCGCCGGTGGTGGAGCCCAAGCCCGCGGTACAGGCCCCGCCGGCCCCCCTCGCGTACGACGGAGCGCTGCGCTCACGTCTCGACGCGCTGCGCGAGCTGGTGGGACTGTCCCGTACCCGGCTCGACAGCCGGACGCTCGCCGAGGCGGGCCGGGTCCTCGACGAGGCGGCGGCGCGGCGCAGGCTCTCCGGGCAGCACACCGTCGTCGCGATCGCCGGGGCCACCGGGAGCGGCAAGTCGCAGCTCTTCAACGCGCTCGCCGGGGTGGCCATTTCGGAGACCGGTGTGCGCAGGCCGACGACCGCGGCACCCATCGCGTGCAGCTGGAGCGACGGCGCGGCGACGCTCATCGACCGGCTCGGCATCCCCGGACGGCTGCGCAGACGCCCGTTGCAGAGCGCAGAGGCGGAGGCGCAACTGCGCGGCCTCGTCCTGGTCGATCTGCCGGACCACGACTCCGCGGCGGTCCAGCACCGCGAACAGGTGGACCGCATCCTGGCGCTCGTCGACGCGGTCATCTGGGTCGTGGACCCGGAGAAGTACGCGGACGCGATCATCCATGAGCGCTATCTGCGGCCCATGGCGGGGCACGCGGAGGTCATGTTCGTAGTCCTCAATCAGGTGGACCGGCTGCCCGGTGAGGCCGCCGACCAGGTCCTCGACGACCTGCGGCGGCTCCTCGACGAGGACGGGATCGCGCTCGGCGAGTACGGCGAACCGGGCGCGACCGTGCTCGCGCTGTCGGCGCTCACCGGGGACGGCGTCGGCGAACTGCGCGAGTCGCTCGGCCAGTTCGTGGGCGAGCGCGGCGCCGCCGCACGCCGGATCTCGGCCGACGTGGACGCCGCGGCGGCGCGGCTGCGCCCGGTCTACGCGACCGGGCGGCGGGCCGGCCTCAGCGAGGAGGCGCGCGACGAGTTCGCGGCCCGGCTCGCGGACTCGGTGGGCGCTGTCGCGGCCGGCGACGCGGCCGAGCGCGCGTGGCGCCGCAACGCCAACCGCGCGTGTGGCACGCCCTGGCTGCGGCTGTGGCGCTGGTACGAGGACCGGCGCGAGCCCCCGACCGGGCGGCTGGCCGTACGGGCGCCCGAGGACGAGGAGGCCACCGCACGCCAGCGCGTCGAGCAGGCCGTACGTACGGTGGCGGACCGGGCGGCGTACGGACTGCCCGCTCCCTGGGCGCAGGCGGTACGCGAGGCCGCCGCGCGCGGGGCGCAGGGGCTGCCCGAGGCGCTGGACGAGATGGCGGCGCGCGCCACAGCGCCGGTGGGCCGGCCGCCGCGGCCCGGCTGGTGGCCGGCCGCCGTGTTGGCGCAGGCCTCGATGACGATCCTCCAAGTCATCGGCGGACTGTGGCTGCTGGGGCAGATCATCGGCATCACCTCACCGAATCTCGGGGTGCCGGTGCTGCTGATGGTGACAGGCATCATCGGCGGTCCCGCCGTCGAGTGGAGCAGCAGGATGGCGGCGCGCGGCCCCGCCCGGCGCTACGGGCTCGAAGCGGAACGGCGACTGCGGGAGGCCGCCGCCGGGTGCGGAAGGGCACGCGTGCTCGATCCGGTGGCAGCGGAACTGCTGCGGTACCGGGAGGTTCGGGAGCAGTACGTACGGGTCATTGGGGCGGCAGCGCCTGTCGGCTGACACGGCACGACCGCGTCCGCTCGACACAGCACAACCGCGTCCGTTGCACACGGCAAAACCGCGTTCGCTCGATGCAGCATCACCCCGCCGGGTGACGCGGTTGTCCACAACCGGCCGGTAGGACACAGCGCTCAGCGGGCCCGGCCCGGCGAAGGCAGTCTGAACTCGCGGCGATCGCAGCGCATGCGGTCGCCGCGACAGACGCGACAGACGCGTCGAACGCATCAGGCGCATTCGTACGGGAGAGGGGTTCGGGGATGAACGAGACGACGGTGTGCGCAGTGGGCAACGTGGCAACGCCACCTGTGTACCGGGACTTGGCCAACGGGGCATCGGCGAGGTTCCGGCTGGCGGTGACGGCTCGGTACTGGGACCGCGAGAAGAGCGCGTGGACGGACGGGCACACCAACTTCTTCACGGTGTGGGCCAATCGAGCGCTCGCCACGAATGTGGGGGCATCGCTGTCGGTGGGCGATCCCGTCATCGTGCAGGGCAGGTTGAAGGTGCGCACCGAGCAACGCGACGGCCAGAGTTGGACGTCGGCCGACATCGACGCGGTGGCGATCGGCCACGACCTTTCACGCGGTACGTCGGCCTACCGACGTCCGTCCAAGGGCGACACGGGATCGAGTCCTACCCCTCCGCCGGAACCCAGTTGGGAATCGGAGCCAGGAGCTCAGCCCGAACCGGCCGGAGTGACGTGATGTCAGGGTCGGAGACGACCTGACCGAACTGCGGCTTATCGACAAGTACATTCACAGCAACTCCATGGATTTGTCGATAAGCGCAGCTCACAGGCGTGTTCAGCGATAACGATTCCGAGTCGGATCGGTTATCGGATGACATCACTGGGGAGTGTGGTGCGCCGCGTCCTTAGGATGCCGGACATAGCTCATGGATCACTGGGCTTCTCATTCTGCTGGCGGGACCGTCCCCCCATGTCAACGGGTCCTGCTCGAAGGGGATTCTGTGTTTTTTTCGTTCTCTGCGTTGTCCGCGTGCAGGCGAGGGGCCGCTCGCCTCGCCGCCGCGGGGTTGGTGTCAGGGCTTGTCGCCGCGGGGGCGATGGCCACCGCAGGTACGGCCGTCGCCGACGAGACGCCGCAGAACCAGGGTGGTGCGACGGCCACCATAGGCGGCCTGAAGACCTACGGGTCCGCCGTGATACACGACAACGGCGAGGACCTACAGGTGTCCGCGGGCCTGTTCGAGATGTCCGTCGACAACGGCGGCACTCTGCAGACCTACTGCATCGACCTCCACAACCCGACACAGAAGGACGCCAAGTACCAGGAGACCTCCTGGAGCGGCACCTCGCTGAACGGCAACGCGGAAGCGGGCAAGATCCGCTGGATCCTGCAGAACTCCTATCCGCAGGTGAACAACCTCGCGGCGCTGGCCGAGCAGGCCGGGGCGAGCGGTCTCACCGAGCAGGACGCGGCGGCCGGCACCCAGGTGGCCATCTGGCGGTACTCGGACAGCGCCGACGTGGACGCGGTGAACCCGCAGGCGGAGAAGCTCGCGGACTACCTGGAGAAGAACGCGCAGAACCTGGCGGAGCCCGCGGCCTCGCTGACCCTCGACTCGTCGGCGGTCTCCGGCCACGCCGGCGAGAAGCTCGGCCCGGTCACGGTGCACACCAACGCGGACAGTGTGACGGTGACGCCACCAGCGGACGCCGCCACCAGCGGAGTGCGGATCGTGGACGCGGACGGCAAGGTGATCACCTCCGCGGCCGATGGCAGCCGGCTCTACTTCGACGTGCCGAAGGACAGCACGGACGGTTCGGCCTCGCTGACCGTGCAGGCGTCGACGACCGTGCCCGTCGGGCGCGCCTTCGCCTCGGAGACCCGCAGTCAGACCCAGATACTCGCCGGCTCCAGCGAGTCGACGGTCTCCGCGACGGCGACCGCCAACTGGGCCAAGGAGGGCGCGATACCCGCGCTGTCCGCCGAGAAGAACTGCGCCAGGGGCGGCGTGGACATCACGGCGGCCAACCAGGGCGACGAGGCGTTCACCTTCGAGCTGGTGGGGATCAAGCACACCATCCCGGCGGGCGAGTCCCGGACGGTGACGGTGACGCTCCAGGAGGACCGGTCGTACGACTTCACGGCCACAGGCGAGAACGGCTTCGAGAAGCGGTTCACCGGCATGCTCGACTGCGAGACACAGGGCAGCGCGAGCGACGTCACGACCCAGACGGTCAGTGAGCCGAGCCCGGCCACATCGGCCGGTACCTTCAGCGACGGCACCGACCTCGCGGAGACCGGCAGCTCCAGCGCCACCCCGATCATCGGGGGCATAGCCATCGCCCTCGTCGTGATCGGCGGCGCGGCGCTGATCTTCGTCAACAAGAAGAACGCACCGGAGCAGCACTGAGCGACACAGCACCTTGGCAACTCAACAGTGAGTGACCGCCGTCCGGTCCGCGGCGGTGGCCTACTGGCGGTCGGCCTAGGTGGAGCAGGGGTGGGCTGCCGCCCCGCCGACGGGAGTTGAGACCGGCGGGGCGGCAGCCATCAGCGGGCTAGGAGCGGGCGGCGCGGGCGCGCACGAGGGCGAATCCGGCCGCGAGCAGGCCGAGGACACCCACGACCAGACCGGCGATGCCCAGGCCGCGAGCGGTCGAGTCACTGCTCGATGTCGAACTCTCGGCCGCCGAAGTGGAGTCCGAGGTCGAGTCCGAGGTCGATGACGCGGCCTCTCCGGAGTCGGCCGCCGTCTTGGCCGTGAGGGTCAGCACCGGTGCCGGGTTCTCCGGCTCCTCGCCGCCCTGTTCCGCCTCCTCGATCCACCGGACGACATTGCCGTCCGAGTAGGTCTGCAGCGTCTTGAAGGCCAACTGGTCGGCGTCATCCGGAAGCTGACCGAAGGCGACGTTGAAGTCCTGGTACTCCCCGTGGCGGATCCTGCCGCCGGTCCAGGTGATCTCCGAGACCGCCTCGGTGATCGAGCCGTCGTCCGTCTTGACCGGGGTCTTCAGCTTGGTCGTCGTCACCTGCGCGGTCCAACCGTTCTGCGGAGTGACCAGAACCCCCAGGACCGGATGGTCGGTGGGCAGGAAGACCTGCACCTTCGTGGTGCTGGCGGTGTCCTCCTCATTGGGGACACGGAAGGTCAGAACGCCGTCCGTGGCGCCCTTGGCATAGCTCTCGGGGTGAACCGTCACATGGGCGAAGGCCGCGCCCGCGGCGGCCAGGACTGCGGCCGAGGTGAGACCGGCCACAAGGCCGGCCCGGCGCAGGGTGGTGCGTATCGGGGACATCAGGGAAGCTCCGTACTGGTGGGGATGAGGTCAGGGCGTGTACACGAGCCCTGCGGGCGGTCCCCGGCGGGAGACGGCGTGCCGCAGCAGCACCTGCCGAAGTGGCCACGGCTCGGCCGCGTTCCGGCATACGACGTTCCAGTGCGCCTGAGCGTGGCACGGCCCCGTGCGCACCCGCCACCAGGCCGCGAGACCCGGTACGAGCGTCACCGCCCGGCGCAGCAGGGACCACAGCGCGGCCTCGCCACGCCGCAGCCACCAGGTCGCGACGAGAGCGGCCGCCAGGTGGGCGGCGGTGGCGTGGGACGTCATGGCGTGCTGGTGCGTCATGTGCGCGCCGTCCATGTTCATCGCCATGCGTGGCCGGGCCGCCTCGAACCCGAGATGCAGTCCGGCCTGCGCGGCAAGCATCCCGCCGCCGATCCCGACGAGCGACCGCTCCCGGCCGCTCAGCAGACAGCCCGCCGCGAAGAGAGCGAGGACCCCGGCACCGTCCGCCCAGAGGGGCGGCGCCTCCCCCGTCGCCAGCCCGTGCCCCCCGGCGGCCAGCAGGACGCACAGCACGGCGAACACCGCCGCGCGCAGGCTCCGTACTGCCAGGGACGCTCTCATGGGTGCCCAGACTGCCATGGCGGGCGAGCGGCCGTCGCGGCTTCCGGAGGAGCCGCCTCCTGGGGCCCCGCCCTGGCGCCCTTCCGTCGCTCGGGTAGGGTCCGATTGAGCCCTGGAAGGGACCTGACATGCGACTTCGCTGTGCCGTGCTGGACGACTATCAGGACGCCGCGACCGAGGTCGCCGACTGGTCACCGGTCGCGGACGAGGTCGAGGTCGTCGGTTTCGCCCGGCACTTCGCGGACGAGGACGCGCTGGCCGCCGCGCTGACGGACTTCGACATCGTCGTCACCTTGCGCGAGCGGGTGCCCTTCCCCGCGTCGCTGCTGGCCCGGCTGCCCCGCCTGAAGCTGCTGATCGCCTCCGGGATGCGCAACACGGTGATCGACTACGCGGCCGCCGAGGCGCACGGCGTGACCGTGTGCGGCACCCCGAGTTCCTCCACTCCCCCGGTCGAGCTGACCTGGGCACTGTTGCTCGGCCTCGCGCGGGGGCTCGTCACCGAGAACGAGGCACTGCGTACGGGCGGCCCCTGGCAGAGCACCCTCGGCGCCGATCTGTACGGCCGCCGGCTCGGTCTGCTCGGGCTCGGGAAGATCGGCGGCAGGGTGGCGCAGGTGGGCCTCGCGTTCGGTATGCGGGTCGGCGCGTGGAGCCAGAATCTCACCAAGGAGCGCGCCGACGAGATCGGTGTGGAGCTGGCCTCCTCCAAGGAGGAGTTGCTCACGAACAGCGACTTCGTCTCCGTCCACCTCGCGCTCAGCGGCCGCACCCACGGCCTGATCGGCGCCGCCGAACTGGCCCTCCTCAAGCCGACCGCCTACCTCGTCAACACTTCACGCGCGGCGATCGTCGACCAGGACGCACTGCTCGCCGCCCTGCACGAGGGCCGGATCGCCGGAGCGGGCGTCGACGTGTTCGACGTCGAGCCGCTCCCCGCCGGCCATCCGATGCGCTCGGCCGCGCGCCTGCTCGCCACCCCGCACCTCGGCTATGTGTCGCGCGCCAACTACGAGGCGTACTACAGCGGGGCGGTCGAGGACATCCAGGCGTTCCTGGCGGGCTCACCGGTACGCCGCCTCAGCTGAGCAGCGCCCCCGGAACCGTGCCGCCTCACACCCCCACGGGCCGCCAGTAGAGCCCGTCCTGCCGCCGCAGATGACGCAGGTCCACCAGGTACCGCCGCAGCGTCACATGGTCGACCGGCGCGTCCTCGCACCAGGCGCGCAGTTTCTCGTTGACGGTCCGCTCCGGATACTCGACGCCGGGCTCGAAGGTCCGTTCGGCGATGTGCCGGAGAACGACAAGCTTGCGCTGCCATTGGGAGGGCAGCCGCACCAGACGCCTGTCGCGCACGAAGGTCCGCAGGACCGCCTCCGTTTGCTCGTCCCCGGAACCGTGGTTCTCGGCGGACGGCACCCGCGCGGAGCGGGCGAGTTCCCTGAAGCGGTCGTAGGCGACGCTCAGTCCCCCGTCGCCGCCCGCCGCGATCGCTCCCTGGTCCTGGAGGCGTCGCAGCGCCACGGTCGCGTCCTTCGGGGAGAGCCCTGCCTTCTCCATCACCTTCGCGGGGGTGTCCGCGCCGAGGGCCACCGCGGCGAAGGCGCGGGCCCGGGTCTCTTCGGCGAACAGGCCGATCAGTTGGTCGGTTGGCATGCCCGGCAGGCTATGCGAGGGCACACCGCGAGCCGAAGCGGTTTTCCACCCGCGTCCACCGCGTGCCCAGGAGCGATCGCCCGATGAAGGCCGCGACCAGCCGTGACCAGTGGTGAGTGCGCGCGTTGAAGGGTGAGTGCGGTCGCGGTCGAGCGGTCGCACTCACCGAATCAAAGGAGAACGTGATGTCTCGCATCGCGAAGGTAGCCGGTGTCGCATTCGGCACGGGTGCCGTGGTGCTCAGCGGGGCCGGTCTGGCCATGGCGGACGCCGGTGCTCAGGGCGAGGCCGTCGGCTCGCCCGGCGTCCTGTCGGGCAACGTCGTCCAGCTCCCGATCAACGTGCCGGTCAACGTGTGCGGGAACACCGTCAGCGTCATCGGTCTGCTGAACCCGGCCTTCGGCAACACCTGCGTGAACAACGGCGGCCACGACAAGGGCGGCCACCACGGCCCCAGCGGCTACGGCAGCTGACCCGACGCACGTACGAGAAGGCCCGCGGCAGTGATCACTGCCGCGGGCCTTCTCACACCTACCGACAGATGCTCACGCGTACCGATAGATCCGGCTGTGGTCCTCCAGCTCGTCCGGCGTCACACCCCACGGCGGCAGCTCCTCATGCCGGGCGACGATCCGTCCGTTCTGCTCGTCACCCGGCCCCGGCGGCCGCTCCGGCAGATAGCGCGCGCCACGGTGCCGCTTCTGCCAGCGGGACCACTGAAGGTCCACAAAGGCGTGGTGCAGCCAGAAGACGGGGTCGTTGACCGAGGCGCCGCCGAGCATGTGCCCGCCGACCCAGCGGTGCACGCGATTGTGGTTGCGCCAGGCCGCGGGCCCGGACCCCGAGCCCCACCCTTCGAGCCGGTTACGGAACCCCTTGGAGGACGTGGAGTTCCAGGGCGCGGTGTCGTAGACGGGATCTGCCAGAGCGGAGTCCAGTTCACGCTTCGTGGGCAGTTCGATCGGCGCCTGCGGGCGGCCGAACTCGCGGGTGAGGAACTCGCCGTCGGTCACCGCCTCCCTGATCCGCCACTTGCCGTGCGCGTAGGCGAAGGGCCCGGTCATGACCTGCCGGTCGGAGCGCCGCCCGTTGCCTCCGAGCAGGTCCGCGGTCCACGGCGCGGACGACGTCGTACGGTCCCGCGTCCAGTCCCAGTACGGCACGCTCACCCCGGAGTCCACGCGGCGCAGCGCCCCTTCCAGGTCCAGCAGGAACTGCCGGTGCCAGGGGAAGAAGGAGGGAGCCATGTGGGCCGTACGCAGTCCGCCCTCGCCGTCCGAGACGTAGTACTCGATGTGCGTGCGCACGAACTCGTCGTACTCGCCCCTGCGTTTGACCTCCAGCATCGCGTCGACGAAGCGACGCCGCTCCGCGCGCGTCAGCGTGCTGACGTCCTTACGCGTGTACACCATGCTCGTGACCACCCCCCTCCGCGTCACGCCCCTCGGTGTCACTCTCCTCCGCGTCCATGCCGCGCAGTTGCTCCGAGGGGCCCAGTTCGTCGACGGCCGCGCGGGCCGCGGCCAGCGCTGTCGGATACGACCGGTAGTGGTCCACCATGCTCAGATAGGTGCCGTCCGCGCGGCGCATCAGATGCAGCGGCCGGCCGTCCACGCTGATCTGCCACTCGCCCCCGCCGAACGCGGCGCGGCCGCCCACACCGGTCTTCGCACCGAGAAGGTGGCGACCTCGGTACATCTCGTCGAACGAGAGGTCCTCGGGTCGGGCGGGCACCGGAGGGCGCGGGGGCCGGGAGGCAGCGACGACCGGGGCCAGCGCCACGGCGACGGCCGACGCGAGCAGGCCGCGCACAACGTCCCGCCGGGTCCCGCGCCGCGAGCCCACCGGGCGGCCCGCCTGCCCCGCGCTCCCCGGGACGACCGGCGCCACCGCCCTCACCGACACCGCGCTCGACACTCTGCTCGGCACTCTGTTGACGAACATGGTTCTCTCCTCGCCGGACGGATCAGCCGGATCAGACCGGTGCGGTCGGTGTCGGTCGGTGTCGGTCGGTGTCGGTCGGAATCACTCGCGGGGCGGTGCGGGCGGCAGGCCCGGGCCGGGCACCCGGGCCTCGCCCCGTACGGCCGTTACGCCCCCGCCCCCATCACCACGTTCGCGCCCGGCACCGTCTGCAGCAGCGGTGTGAGTACGGCGACCTGGGGGAGCTTGGGCTCCGGCAGACCGAAGTTGTCGGGGTTCGGCGGGGTGAGCGGGGTGTCCAGGGACAGCCCGGGGGTCAGCGTCCGGAGGTCGGCCGCGGGCGCTCCGACTCCGAGGTGGTCGAAGCCGTCCCCGAGAACATGCGGAAGGGGCGTGTGTACGTCCGCACCGGGCAGCCCGGCACTGACCGGCAGCTGCGGCAGGGCACGCTCGGGGAGCAGCCGACCCTCGACATACCGGGGGCCGTCGGGGCTGCCCGGCATGGGTACCGGCAGCTGCCCGGCGATCTTGGGCGTCTGCACGTTGAGGGCCCTCTCCACACCGTCCAGCGGTACGGGGACGGGTACCGTCTCGGCCGCGACGGCGGGGGCCGCGGTGGCACCCACCGCTGCCGCGACGCCGGTCAGGACAGCGGCAAGAGTTCCTCGAGTGGTCGACTTCATTTCAGGTACGGTCCCTTTCAGGATTCGGGGGGTCAACGTCCGTACCGCGTAACGATCCTGAGAACGTCATCAGCGCAAGATTCCCCCAACGAGCCCAATAGTCAGCTCGTCCAGAAGTCCCACCATCGGGTCAGGATCAGCATTCCGATGACGCCGATGTGCAACACCGGCAGGACCCAGGTGAATTCCGCGAGGAATCCCCTCAACCAGCCCGGCGCGGGCAGGAATTCATTCCGTACGTTGAATGACGTCACGTACCAGAACATGAGGATCGTCGCGACCCACGCCAGACAGCACCACAGGCACAGCGAGTTGATGCGGTAGAGCGACTGGAACTGCAGCCAGGTGCAGAATCCGACGCCGAACAACGTGCCCGCGTCGAAGAGCAGCCAGTACCAGCGCGGAAAGACCGCTCCGGCGAGCAGGCTGACACCGACGCAGATGACGATGCCGTACGCCACCAGGCCCAGCATCGGGTTGGGGAACCCGAAGGCCGAGGCCTGGTCGCTCTTCATGATGTTGCCGCAGGAGACGACCGGGTTCAGGCTGCAGCCGGGCACGAAGTCCGGGTTCTCCAGGAGCTTGAACTTGTCGATGGTGATGACCCAGGAGGCCAGCAGACCGGCCGCCCCCGTGATCACCAGCAGCAGGGCGAGCGCGCGGCTGCCACCCGCGGTCCGTGTCATCAGCTACGCAGGCGACGCGCGGGCAGCAGGACGTGCGCCGCGCTGTTCAGGGTCTCCTCGTCACCCGCGAAGGCGGCCAGGTTCTCCGGGTCGACGGGCTTGCCGGGCTCGGCGTCGGGCCAGGCGCGGGTGGCGAACAGGAAGTAGGCGTAGCCGCGTTCGCCGACCGCCGCGAGCCACTCGGGAGGAACGACGCACTGCGCGTTGAGGGACGGCATGGTGACGACGGCCTGGCCCGCCTCGACGAGGAGGGTGAGCGGCAGGCTCGGGAACCGCGAACCGTCGAGGAGCGTGTCGCCGACGGGCAGACCGTTGTCGCTCAGCAGCCGCTCGATGGCGGCCGAGGTGGCCTCCGGGCCGCCCTCGCTGTCGCCCAGGGAATAGGCGAGGAGATACGGCATGTCGCCGTCGGGGGCGTCGCCGCTGAAGGCCATCACGGCGAGCGTGCCGAGATCGGCGGCCCGGAAAGGGCGCGTTTCGCTTGAGGTTGAGGTCACCGCGGAACCTTATCGACGCACCCGAACGGGTCCGCCCCTTTCTCACCCGCCCGGGCGACAACCGCCCGCCCGACCACACGAAAGAGGGACGTTTTTCGAACAACGCACAGCCGAGAACCCACAGCCGTCAACCCACAGCAGCCAATGCACAGCTGGCACCCCCGGCCGCCGACGCGCAGCCGACAACGCGAAGGGCCGATTCCGCAAGGTGCGGAATCGGCCCCTTGGAGCCTGCGTACGACTCAGCCCGCGTACGGCGTCACTTGTTGACGCAGGTGTTCCCGAACGCCGGGTTCAGCAGCCCGATGACGTCGACCGTGTTGCCGCAGACGTTCACCGGAACGTGCACCGGTACCTGAACAACGTTGCCCGACAGGACGCCCGGGGACTTGACCGCCGCACCCTGCGCACCGGCGTCGGCGAAGGCGCTGCCCGAAGCGGCACCGGCTGCCATTCCGGCGGTGGCGATAATCAGAGCGGCTTTCTTGGCAGTGTTCATCGTCAGCCCTTTCCTCGGAGATTTGCTCCAGCGTATGGAGGTGTCAGCAGGCCTTGCGGAAAAGACACGCGATGAAATGAACTGATTAGCTCGGGTCAGCCCTGGAGGGGAAGTCCGCCGAGGAGCGCCGTGGGACCACCGGCCGAGTTGAGCGCGTCCGTCGCGTTGTTCACGGCGCTGAGCGGGGAGCTCGCGTTCTCGGTGTTGAGCGCGTCCGACTGGTGCTGAAGAGGCTGTACGTCCTTCAGGCTGAGCGAGCGCTGGCTGGTGATGGTCTCCAGGGCGCCGTTGAGGCTGGTGGGGGTGACGTCGGAGGCCTCGTAGGCAAAGGCGGGCGCGGCGGCACCAGCGATGGCGATGGACCCGGCAACGACAGCGGCGGCCTTCAGGGACTTCATCGTGTTCCTTTCTTCGGCAACTCATGTCACCAGAGGGAATGTGCATACGCCCTGGCTAACGAGGACCGGACGCGACGGAAACCCCGTGTGCAGAAGTTTCCTGCACCCCACCCGAATGAACGGCGCGTCGCATTCTCATATAAGAGCGAATGCAAAACAGCCGCCGTGCCGACCGGATCGGCCGGCACGGCGGCAGGGGAGAGACTGCTTCGCCTCAGCACCGCTCCCCGTACTCAGGAGGGCAGAAGACCGCCCGTCGGGAGGGCCGGAACCGCAGGGGCCGCCGGAACCGCCGGCAGAGAGGGCAGGCTCGGCAGACCGGGCAGGTCCGGCACGGGCAGGCCGCCGCCGAGCACGATGGCGACAACGAGGTTGACGAGTCCCGTGACCACAGCCGTCGCCGCGGGGACCACTCCGGCGGGATCGCCGGAGGTGACCGCCGCGAGCAGCGTGTCGACCGCCTTCTGCAGGGCGGCGAGCGCGTCACCCGCCAGGTCCGCGGGAGCCGCGGCACGCGGACCGCTCGCGCCGGGAGCCTTGTCGTCCTGGGCCTCGGCACTCTTGGGCAGCGTGGGCAAGGCAGGCAGCGCCGGAGCGGCCGGCACCGCGGGCACGGCCGGCACCGCCGGGACCGCCGCCGGCGGCGTCACCGGAGCCGCCGCGGTGAGCTTGGCGATCGCGTCCTTCACGGCCTGGCCGAGGGTGGCCGCCTGGTCGGCGGAGAGCTGGCCGTTGTCCGCCTTGAGCACGGCGTTGAGCAGATCGGTGACCGGTGCCAGCACGCCGGCGATGTCGGCGAGGGACTTGACCTGCGCCAGGAGCGCGTCCGCGCCGGGGACGGGCGCCGCCACCGCAGAGGTGTGGCCACGCGCCGAGTCACCGTCAGCCGCTATGGCGACCGGTGCGGCGATCCCGAGCAGAAGCGTGGCGCAGAGTGCGGAGGACGCGATGCGCCGTGCGGGCAGAGCACGCATGGATGGTTCCCTTCGATGGTTCGTTCGGACCTTGTGCTCACCGTGAAAGTGATCATCGCCGTATGCAACCGATCGAGTGCTCCATGTAGCGGACCGGTGCGCGCTTGGCACCGGCGTCCTCCCTGGTGAGACGCCTTACCGGGAGAGAGGACCCGCTTCCCCCCATTCGAGGCAACGCGAACAGGCCGCCCTCCCGTTGGGGAGGACGGCCGGCAGAAGGTCCGCGCTGACGTCAGTCGTTGACGCAGGTGTTGCCGAACGCGGGGTTCAGCAGACCGATGACGTTGATCGTGTTCCCGCAGACGTTGACCGGGACGTGGATCGGGGCCTGCAGGACGTTGCCCGACAGGACGCCCGGGGAGTGGGCGGCCGCGCCGTGTGCGTCGCTGTCGGCGGCGGCGATGCCGGCGGTGCCCGCCACGGCGGCGGCGGCAACGGAGGTCAGGGCCAGGCCCTTCGCGATACGCGACATGGAGAAGTGCTCCTTGAAATCGACACAACATCCGGGCGGGGATGCCCGGCTCCTCAATCAACGCGCGGCACACGCGCGGGTTGTGCCTCCGAAAGGGTGATCTCCTAAACTGCCCGACTTCACCATTCCGACACACTTGTCAGCTTTCACCGATTAAATACGGATAGCGGCTAGTGTTGCGTTCCTCCCGAGACTGCGTGGCAGCAGGCCTCACAAGACGTCGTGAACAGACGGGGAGTCAGCGCGCACATATGTGATCTACATATTTCCGTCGATCCGGAGTACACCGAACGCTCCGGACGTCCGCTGGTCCAGAACCTTTTCCCCCGAAAGGGCACCGCCGGTCATGCGTAATTCCCCGGGTCCTCTGCTGCGCCGTGCGATGGTCGGCTGCTCTGTCCTCGCCACCCTCCTGGCACCGGGCTGCCCCGCGACGGCCGCACCGTCCGCCGCCGAGGCGGAGAGCGTCACCTTCACCCAGCGGTACCGCGCACTGCAGCACGGCGGAATCGTCCGGGCGGCCAACTCCTCCATCAGCTGCCGTGCGACGCTCACGCGGCCGGCGCCGTCCTGCTCCGCCGCGCGCACCGGTGGAACGGCCGTGAACGGCGACTTCGACATGTTCTACGTCGACGTCGACAAGGACCCGAACACGTACAACTCCAGTCTCGGCGAGGTGCGTCTGCCTCAGGGCGCGCGGGTCACCTACGCGCGGCTGTACTGGGGCGGCAACCTCCGCGTCGGTGAGCAGAAGCCGGCGAAGGACAACGGGCGGGTGCTGATCGCGGAGCCCGACGGCGAGTACAAGGCCGTGCTCGCGGACAGCGTCGTCGGACACCGGGTGGCGCGCGGCGCCGACGCCTTCCAGGCCTCGGCGGACGTCACGAAGCTGGTGCGGGCGAACGGTTCGGGGCTGTACACGGTGGCACAGGTGAATGTGGCGATGGGCCGTTCGGCCGCCGGGGCCTGGGGCGGCTGGACGCTGATGGTGGCGTACGAGAAGGAGTCTGAACCGCTGCGGCATCTGGCGATGTGGGACGGCTTCGACGCGCTCGGTCCGCGTGCGGACCAGGTGATCCGGCTGCGCGGGCTGCGGTTCCCCGAGGGGGCCGGCGGGCGTGCGGGGCTTGTCGCTTACAACGGCGATCGCGGGAGCCGGGGCGACTCGCTGACCGTGTCGACCGGACGCGGTGCGCCGACCGCTCTGGGCGACGGGGCCAACCCCCGTGACGACGTGCTCAATTCGACGATCAGCGAGCCGGGTCCTGGCGCGATGGAGCGGGTTCCCGCGTATCCGAACACGCTCGGCTACGACTCGGATGTCCTCGAACTTGGTAAGGGGATCCGCCGTGGGGGTGACCAGTTGACCTTCCGGCTCGTTTCGCAGCGGGACACGGCGTGGGTCGGGGCACTGTTCACCGCCGTCGACGCGAAGCAGTGACGCGCGCGCCCGCGCGCCGCCAGTGAGCAAGGAACCGCGCATGCAACTGTCAACCGACCCTCCGTCGCGGGTCCTGCACGTCACCCAGCCGGTCGACGGCGGTGTCGCCCGGGTGGTGACGGACCTGGTGAAGGCGCAGCTCGCCGCCGGAACGCACGTCACCGTCGCGTGCCCGGGCGGCAGCGACCTCGCCCGGACGCTCCGGGCGCTCGGCGGCGACGTACGCGATTGGCCGGCGACGCGTGCGCCGGGGCCTTCGCTCGTTCAGGAGGTACGGCGGCTCGGGCGCGTCGTCGCGGACGTGCGGCCCGATCTGGTGCACGCGCACAGCGCCAAGGCCGGTCTCGCCGCCCGGCTCGCCGTACGCGGGCGGGTGCCGACCGTTTTCCAGCCGCACGCCTGGTCGTTCGAGGCCGTCGGCGGGGTCACCGCGGGGCTCGCGCTGAAGTGGGAACGGTGGGGGGCGCGTTGGGCCTCCCGGGTGGTGTGTGTCAGCGAAGCGGAGCGCGATACCGGCGTACGCGCCGGAGTGCACGCTCCCTGGCATGTGATCCCGAACGGGATCGATCCGGCGCGCTTCCACCCCGCGGCCGTGGACACCGTTCGAGCCGGGATTCCGCTGCTCGACGAGGCTGGGGTCGGACCGGCGACCCCCCTGGTGGTCTGTGTGGGGCGGCTGTGCCGGCAGAAGGGGCAGGACGTCCTGCTTCAGGCGTGGCCCGAGGTGGTCCGGCGGGTGCCCGCGGCCCGGCTCGTGCTGGTCGGGGACGGACCGGACGCCGAATCGCTGCACGCCGGGGCGCCCGACGGGGTGCTGTTCGCCGGGGCCGCCGAGGATGCCGTGCCCTGGTATCAGGCCGCCGATCTGGTGGTGCTGCCGTCCCGTTGGGAGGGCATGGCGCTGGCTCCGCTGGAGGCCATGGCCTGTGGGCGCCCGGTCGTACTGACGAACGTGGACGGCGCCCGGGAAAGCCTGCCGCCGGACCTCCGCGAGCGCTGTCTGGTGCCTTCGCAGGCGCCGGGCCCGCTCGCCCACACGATCTCCGAACTGCTGTCCGACCCGCTGCTGCGCGAGTCCCTCGGCCATCAGGGACGCCGTCACGTACTGACCACGCACGACGTGCGCCGTACGGCCGACGCGGTCGCGGACCTCTACCGCGAGCTGCTCACTCCGAGGCTCGGCGTACACGCCGCGAGCGGGGAACCCACCGAGTGCAGGGAGTCCATCCACTCGTGACTGCGGAAAGCACCGTTCCCTCCCCGGGCGGACAGCCCCGGGAGTACGGATTCTCGCCCGTCTCGGTCATCCCACCTCGCGGGGCCGCAGGCGGCTTCAGATTCCCGGCCGGACACCGGCCTTCCGTGCGGCGGGCCTCGCGGCTGCCGCTGTTCGCCGTGGACGGCGGTGCGGCGCTGCTGGCCGGTCTTGCGCTCACCCAGACCCAGCGCCAGCCGCTCCTGATCCTCGCGCTGGTGCTCGGCGTGGTCTGGCTGAACGCACACGCGTCGCTGTACCGCGCCGAGCCCGTGCCCGCCGTACTGGACGAACTGCCCGCGGTCTGCGCGCGGATCGCGGTGGCCTGGTGCGTGCCGGCGGCCGTGCTCGCGGCGCTCTTCCCCGCCGCCGTGCTGTCCGCCCGGACCCTGGCCGTGGGCTGCGTCCTGCAGTCGGTGGCGAGCTGCGCGGGCCGCGGCACTCTCCACTGGCGGCGGCGCAGGGCCCTTGTGGGGCGCCCGAGCGCCGCGCTGGTGATCGGTCCCGCCGCGACGGCCCAACGGGTGGCCGCCGCCTTCCTGCGCCATCCGGCCTGCGGTGTACGGCCGGTGGGCATCGTCGCCGACCAGGCGTCCGGAGGTGAGGGGCTGCCGGTCCTCACCACGGGCGAGGAGGTGCAGCGGGCCCTCATCCAGAACAGTGTGCGGGCCGTGCTCGTCGTGAAGTCCGGTGGCGAACGCGGGCCGCTGCTGCGGGCGTTGGCCGAGGCGGGCTGCGTGGTGTGGGAGATCGACGCGGACTCGCCGTCGTACGACAGCGGGACGCACGGGCAGCACGGCCAGCTCGCGGGGTTCTCCTGCCGACAGTTGTCCGCCCCCAGGCGCCGTGGCAGCATCGGCAAGCGGCTCCTCGATGTCGCCGTCTCCGGGACGCTGTTGCTGCTGGTCAGTCCGTTGCTCCTGGTGTGCGCGGTCGTGCTGCGGCTGAGCGACGGGCCCGGCGTGGTCTTCCGGCAGGAGCGCATCGGCAAGGACGGACGCCCCTTCACGCTGCTGAAGTTCCGCACCCACCGACCGGTCGACGCGCACGAGGCCGCGACCCGCTGGAGCGTGGCGAACGAGCGCGAGATGAGCCGGTTCTGCCACTTCCTGCGGCGCACCTCGCTGGACGAGCTGCTCCAGCTGTGGAATGTGTTCTGGGGTGACATGAGCCTGGTCGGACCGCGCCCCGAACGCCCTTTCTTCGTGGGGAAGTTCAGCCAGACCTACCCCGGTTACGCGGCCCGCCACCGGATGCGGACCGGCATCACAGGACTGGCCCAGGTGCACGGGCTGCGCGGCGACACCTCGATCGAGGACCGCTGCCGGTTCGACAACGCCTACATCGACAACTGGTCGCTGTGGCAGGACATCTGCATCCTGCTGCGCACGGCCGCCGCGCTCGTACGTCCGACGGGGAGCTGAGCCGGTGAGCCAAGTCCTGCCCCTCTCGCCCCTGGGCACACTGACGTCCGCACTCGGGCGGACGCTGCCCGTTCTGCCTGTCGTCGCCGTGATCGCCCTGCTCGGGCTGCCGGTCGCGCCCGGCGGCGAGGGCGGCGCGACGGTGGCCGACGCCGTCTCCGGGCTCGTCGTGCTGTGCTGCGCGGTGCGTCTCGTACGAGGCCGGCGGCGCCCCCTGTCCCGTACGGCGGCGGTGGTCATCGGGCTGCCCGTGATCGGCATCGCGGTCGCGGCTGCCGGGGCGGCGGGCCCGGGGGCCGGGATCACCGGCCTCGCCCGCTACCTCCAGGTGTTCGTGCTGGTCCCGGCGGCGGTGCTGCTGCTGGTGCGGGACCGGCGTGACTTCCGGCTGCTGGCCTGGTCGTTCGTCGGTCTTGCGCTGTGGCAGGGGGCGATCGGGGTGCACCAGTTCGTCACCGGGACCGGTGCCTCGTACCAGGGCGAGGACATCCGGGCGGTGGGAACGTTCGGGGCGTCGGACATCATGGGGATGGCGACCGTGGTGGCGTTCGGGCTGGTGTGCGCGGTGGGGCTGGCGCTCGGGTCGGGCGCCGCCCGGCAGCGGACGGTCGCCGTGGTGTGCTCGCTGGTACTGCTGCTGCCGCTCGCGCTGTCGTTCAGCCGGGGCGCGTGGATCGCCACGGCGGCGGCGTGCGGGGCGCAGTTGGTGCTGGCGGGGCTGCGGCGAGCGGTGAAGGTGGGCGCGGTGGTGGCCGCCGCGGTGGTGATCCTCGTGGGCGGCTTCGGCGTCGGCTCCGCGATGCTCCAGGAGCGGATCAGCAGCATCACGCAGGTCACCGACGCGCCGGACCAGTCGGTGACCGACCGGTACACGATGTGGGCCGCGGCCGTCGACATGTGGCGTGAACACCCCCTGACCGGCGTCGGGTTGAAGGGCTTCCCCGACCACCGCGACGGCCACGCCTCCCTCGCGCTCTCCTCGGGCAGCGACACCGGAGGCGCCGGCGCCGCCTTCCGCAAGCAGCCGCTGCTCTCCCCGCACAACATGTACCTCCTCGTCCTCAGTGAACAGGGGCTGATCGGACTGCTCGCCCTCGCGGGCAGCTGGTTGGCACTCCTGGCGTGCGCGCTGCGGGGGCTCGTACGAGTGCGGCTGACACCGTCGGACAGTGAATCCCCGTCGGGCGTCGGCACCGCCTCGGGCCTCGACTGCGCGCTGGTCGCGTGCGGGCTGCTCGGCTGGCAGTTGATCGACTTCATGTACGCCGACATCGGCGGACCTTCGACGGTGCTGACGGCCGTCTGCTTCGGGCTCGTGGGCTGGTGGGCGCTGATGGATCGGGCTTCCTCGGCACCGGGGTCGCCGTCACGGTCGGTGGCAGCCCCGGGATCACTGGAAGAGGCCTTGGCGCGATGACTGTGACGCCGCCTCGGGCCGGGGCCGAGGGTGGGGCGGGTGGCGAGGTCGACGGCACGGCCGGGCCCACGGTCAGCGGTACGGGTCGCAGCGTGGTGACGCGCCGGGCCGACGCGGGCAAGACCGCGGGCACCACCGGCGGCAGCGCGGTGACGCGCCCGGCCGGCGCGAGCAAGGTTCCGGGCGCACCCGGCGCCGGCATGCTGACGCGCACACCCGACGCCGGCAAGGCTCCGGGTACAACCGGCCCCAGCGTGGTGGCGCACCCGGCCGACACCGGCAAAGGTGCGCGCACAACCGACACCGGGAAGGCTCCGGGCGCGACCGGCGCCGGCACGGTGGCGCGCGCAGCCAGCGCTGACAAAGGCGCGGGCACAATCACTCCTAGCGCCGTGACGCGTGCAGCCAGCGCCGACAAAGGCGCATGCACAACAACTCCCAACGCCGTTGTGCGCCCAGCCGACGCCGGCAAGGCTCCGGGCGCGACCGGCGCCGGCACGGTGACAGGCGCAGCCGACGCCAGTAGAGCCCCGTGTGCAACCGGCCCCAGCGTCGACGCGAGTGGTGCCGGCGGTTCCCGGGGGCACGCGGCTTCCGTCCCCCTGCCCGCCGCCCGCACCGCCCCCCCAGCCGCTCCGAAACCCGACGACCCGCCCTCCTCATCCAACCGTTTCCTCGCCAAGGCCGCCCTCGTCACCGTCGCTCTCTCCATCGCCGGAGCCCTGCTCGGTCTCGGCCGGGACCAGGCGCTGGCGCATCTCTTCGGGGCCGGGGCGGAGACGGACGCGTTCCTGGTGGCGTGGACGGTGCCGGAGTTCGCGTCGACGCTGCTGATCGAGGACGGGCTGGCTTTCATCCTCATCCCGGCGTTCAGCATGGCGGTGGCCAGGCGGGCGCAGGGAGCCGCGGGCGATCCGGTCCGTGCGCTGGTCGCCAGTACCCTGCCCCGGCTGTCGCTGGCCTTCGTGGCCGCCTGTGCGCTGCTGATCGTCGGGGCGCCCCAGCTGGTCGAAGCACTCGCACCCGGTCTGCCCGATCGCCAACTGGCCGTGGACTGCACCCGGTTGACGGCGACCTGTGTGCTGGGCTTCGGCTTCGCGGGGTACTGCAGCGCGGTGCTGCGGGCGCACCGGCGGTTCGTCGCACCCGCGGTCATCTACGTGGCGTACAACACCGGGATCATCACGGCGATGTTCGTCCTGGGCGGCCACTGGGGTGTGCGCTCGGCGGCCCTCGGGGTCGCGCTGGGCAGCGGGCTGATGGTGGCGGCGCAGGCGCCCTCGCTGTGGCGGCAGCTCAGGCGCAAGCCGGTGGCGGCGGAAGACCTGGGCACCGTCGAGGAGACGCGCCCGATGGACCTGAGCCTCGTCACCACGGTGCTGCTCTTCGCCCTGTGCCGTCAGTCCCAGATCCTCATCGAGCGCTTCCTGGCCTCCTCGCTGCCCGCCGGCGCCATCTCGCATCTGAACTACGCCCAGAAAGTGGCCCAGATGCCGATGGTGCTCTCGCTGATGCTGTGCACCGTCACCTTCCCGGTGGTCGCGCAGGCGATCGCCGAGGGCGACACCGAGCGCGCCCGCAACCGCGTGGAGCGCGATCTCGCACTGGTCTCCTGCACAGTGCTGCTCGGCGCGGCGGTGGTCGTCGCGTGTGCGCCCCAGATGATCCATCTCCTGTTCCAGCGGGGCGCGTTCACCGCGCAGGACACGGCGGCCACCGCCTCCGTCATGCGCGTGTACGCCCTCGGGCTGCTCGGCCACACCCTGGTCGGCGCGCTCGTCCGCTCGTACTTCTCGGGCGGGCGGCCCACCTGGTACCCGCTGTTCGCGATGACCGTGGGGATCATCGCGACCTCCTGGGTCGGCGCGCTGACCGTCGGCTCCTGGGGAGTGCTCGGGATCGCCGCCGCCAACGCCCTCGGCATCACCGTCAGCGCCGTGCTCCTGCTGTACGGCATGGGCCCGCGCAGTGTGCCGATCCGCACCCGGCAGGTGCTGGCCGAGCTCAGCAAACCGGTGCGCGCGGCGGCGGTCGCCGCCGTGGTGGGCGGGCTCTGCGCGAGCGGCGTGGACTCCCCCCTGCTCGCTCTCCTCGCCGGCGGCACAGCCGTGACCGTCGTCTTCGCCCTGCTCGCCTGGGCCCTGGGGGTCCAGGGCTTCGCACCCGCCCTCCGTTCGCTCACACAAAGGCTCCCGCATGCCCGTTTCCGCTGACGCACCCGCCACCAGACGCCTCGACACGACGGCCCCGTGGGTGGCCATGTACCACTCGGTGGGCGACCCCTCCGACGACCCGTACCGCATCACGGTCTCCCCCGACCGCCTCGACCAGCAGCTGACCTGGCTGCGGCGGCGCGGCCTGCGGGGTGTGAGCATGAGCGACCTGCTCGCGGCCCGCGCCCGGGGCAAGGGACGCGACCTCGTCGGTCTCACCTTCGACGACGGGTACGCCGACTTCGTCGAGAACGCCCTGCCGCTCCTGCAGCGTCACGACTGCGGTGCCACCCTCTTCGTCCTGCCCGGCCGGCTTAGCGGCGACAACGGCTGGGACCCGCTCGGCCCCCGCAAGCCGCTGCTGAGCAAGCAGGGCATCCGGCTCGCCGCCGCCTCCGTGGGCATCGAGATCGGCTCGCACGGGCTCACCCACGTCGACCTCACCCAGGCCGACGACGCCCTCGTGTACACCGAGGTCACCGAAAGCAGAGCAGTGCTCTCGGAATTGATCGGTGCTCACGTCGAGGGGTTCTGCTATCCGTACGGGACGATCGACCAGCGGGTCGTGGACGCCGTACGGAACGCCGGATACACGTACGCCTGCGCGATCGACCCCGGCCCGCTGACCGGCCCGCACGCCCTCCCCCGCGTCCACATCGGCGAGAACGACACCGCCGTACGCCTGCTGCTGAAGCTCAAGCTGCACCGGCTGCGCAGGCGTCCGGCCGAGGGAGTCTGATGAAGGCCCTGCACATCATCACGGGCCTCGGTGTCGGCGGCGCCGAGCAGCAACTCAGGCTGCTTCTGCGCCACTTGCCGGTCGACTGTGATGTCGTCACCCTCACCAACCCGGGCGCGGTCGCCGACGGGCTCACCGACGACGGCGTACGCGTCACGCACCTCGGCATGGCGGGCAACCGCGACCTCGCCGCGCTCCCCCGCCTGGTGAGGCTGATCCGCGCGGGCCGGTACGACCTCGTGCACACGCACCTCTACCGGGCCTGCGTGTACGGCCGGCTCGCCGCCCGCCTGGCGGGAGTCAGGGCCGTCGTGGCCACCGAGCACTCCCTCGGCGACTCCCAGATGGAAGGGCGCAGGCTGAGCGCGGGAGTGCGGGCGCTGTACCTGGCCAGCGAGCGGCTCGGCCGGTCGACCGTCGCCGTCTCGCCGACCGTCGCCGACCGGTTGCAGCGCTGGGGCGTGCCCGCACCGCGCATCGAGGTCGTCCCGAACGGCATCGACCTGGCCCGCTTCCGCTTCGACCCGGTGCTGCGCGAGCGCACCCGGCGCCGGCTCGGGCTGCCGGAGGGCGCGTACGTCGTGGGCGGGGTCGGCAGGCTCACGGCGGCCAAGCGGTTCGACGTGCTCATCCGCGCGCTGGCCGAACTGCCCAGCGACTACTGGCTGTTGCTCGTCGGTGGCGGCGCGGAGGAGAGCGTGCTGCGGCGGGCGGCGCAGCAGGCCGGGATCGCGGACCGGGTGCTGTTCACCGGCGAGCGCCCCACCGGCGGCCTGCCCGGCGCGGATCTGCCGTCGCTGATAGCCGCCATGGACGTCCTCGCCTCGCCCTGCGCCGAAGAGGCGTTCGGCCTGGCCGTCGTCGAGGCGATGGCGGCCGGACTGCCCGTGCTGTACGTCTCCTGCCCGGCCGTCGAGGACCTGCCGGCACACGCCGGACGCAGTGCCCGTCGGGTCCAGGGCGGGTCGGACTCTTTCGCCCGCGCCCTGAGAAAAGTCCGCGAGGAGGGCCCCGCGCCCCGCTCGGTACCGGACGCCGCCCACCACTACTGCATCACCCGCAGCGCCGCACAGCTCATGGACGTGTACGCGGCCGCTGTGTCCCGCACCTGACTGGGAGTGAGTTCCTGATGACCGAAAACCCCACCAGAGGCCTCCGCCCGAACGCAGCGGCCATCGCCCGGGCGAAGACCATGCCCCCCTGGTCGCTGCTCGCCGCCGGCGCCGTGCTCGGCGGGCTGCTCGGCGGCGCTTACGGGGTCGTCAAGGCCCCGACGTACACGGCCACGAGTTACGTCGTCGCCGTACCGACCGAGAAGTCGGACCCGGCGGCCGCCCTCGGTTTCGCCCAGGCGTACGGCCGGGTCGCCACCCAGCTCGCCGTGCTCGGCGACGCGCAGGTGTGGGCCGGTGTGCCGGTGAAGACCCTCCAGGAGAGCGTGCAGACCGCGACCTCCCCGGACGCCCCTATGGTCTCCGTCTCGGCCACGTCCTCGCGCCCCGACCTCGCCGCCGACATGGCCAACGCCGTCTCGCGCGCGCTGACCCGGCACGCGAACGACGCCAAGGCCGACACGAACGTCGAACTCCAGCAGTTCGCCCGCGCCACGAAGCCCACCGAGGCGTCCTCGGCCTCCGCGTCGGTGACCGGGCTGGTGGGCGCCAGCGCGGGCGGCCTGCTCGGCGGACTGGTGCTGCTCGTCCGCCCCCGGCGCACCGCGGGCACCGCCCGCCCGGCCTCCGTGCCGAGCCCCGCCATGGCCGCCGATGTGCGCGGGCAGATGTGAGCGGCACGCTGCAAACCGCCGCCGCCGGGACGCTGGTGGCCGAACTCGTCACCGACGAGCGCGAGTTCGCCGAGCTCGGCCCGGCCTGGGGCCGCCTGTATCGGAGTTGCGCCACGGCCACCCCGTTCCAGAGTCACGCCTGGCTGCACTCCTGGTGGCTCTCGTACGGCACTCCCGGGCGCCTGCGTCTGGTGCTCGTGCGTGATGACGGCGGTGAGCTGCGGGCGGTGGCACCACTGATGCGCGTACGCCGTCCGCTGCCCGCGCTCGTACCGCTCGGCGGGGCGATCTCCGACTACGGGGACGTCCTCATCGACGACGAGCACGCCGACCGGGCGGCGGCCACCCTCACCGAGGGGCTGTCGGCGGCCGCCCGCACCGCGCTCATCGACTTCCGCGAGGTACGGCCCGGCGGCGCGGTGGAGCGGATCTTCGAGCGCTGGCGCGGGCCGCGCAGCCGGGTGCGTGACTCGCTCTGCCTGGAGCTGCCGGGCACCTCCATGGACGAGCTGGTCGGCCGGCTCCCCTCCTCGAAGGCCCAGCGGGTGCGGGCCAAGCTGCGCAAGCTCAGTGCGCTCGGGGTCGAGCAGCGCGTCGTAAGCCATGACGAGGTGGACGCGGCGCTGCGGCGGCTGCTCGAACTGCATCAACTGCAGTGGCAGGGGCGGAAGGTGACGTCGGAACACCTTCAGGAGCGGTTCTCCGAGCATCTGGTCCGGTCGGTCGGTCCGATGGTGCGCTCGGGGGACGCGGTGGTCACCGAGTTCCGGCTCGACGACACCGTGATGGCCGTGGACCTCACGCTGCTGTCGCGGCGCCTCGCGGGCGGCTATCTGTACGGCGCCCATCCGCAGTTGCGTGAGCGGAAGGCGGACGTCGCGGTGATACTGCTCAACGCCTGCGCCCAGCACACCGAGGCGGGCGGACGTGCGGCGCTGAGCCTGCTGCGCGGCGACGAGCCCTACAAGCACCACTGGCGCCCGGAACCCGTCGTCAACCAGCGTCTTCTGCTCTCCCGGCGACGGACGGCGCCGCTGATGTCCGCGGTCGTCTGCGACGTCGCCGTCCGCAGCCGGGGCAAGGAGCTGTTGCGACGCTGGAGGGAGCGCGGTGGCGGCAGGCCGTGAACGACCCGCCGCCACCGGTCTCATGTCCCCATCACCGGTCGCGCGACCACCAGTCGAAGCGGAGGCAGAGCTTCCCGCCGATCCAGTACTCGACCCAGTCGCTCAGGTCCACCGGCGAGCAGTTGGGCGGGCGCACCGGGGTGGGCGGCGGAGTCGGTTCGGGAGTGGGCGGTGTGGGAACGGGGGTGGGATCCGTGTGGCCGGACAGCGCCGAGCGGTAGATCTCGGACGCCTTCGGGTTGTCCGCACACTGCCACACACCGTGCGGGCAGTAGTCGGTGACCGTGTTGTACAGCGGCTTGTGCTCGTCCATCCACGCGAGCATGCGCTTCATGTACGCCGCATTGTCGCCGTTGCGGAAGAGTCCCCATTCAGGATAGGAAATGGGCTTGCCATGGGATTTGGCGAAGTCCACGTGCTCCTGAAGGCCGTACGGCTCTTTCACCTGCTCGTCGAATGACAGCCCCGACGGCTGGTCGTACGAATCCATGCCGATGATGTCGACCGTGTCGTCCCCCGGATAGCACTGCGTCCAGGGGATGGCGTCCCGGCCGCGGTTCGGGGTGAAGTCGAACCGGAATTTCTGTCCCGGCACCGCACGCATGGTGGTGACGATTCTGTTCCAGTACTTCTTCCAGGCCTCCGGGTCGGGACCGCAGCGATGGGTGTACGTAATGCCGTTCATTTCCCAGCCGAGCACGATGACGGTGTCCGGCACCTTCAGCTCGACAAGGCGTTCGGCCAGCGCGCGGAAGTGCTTGTCGAACGCTCCGGCGGCGGCCTGGCGCAGCAGCACCTTGACCTCGGCGTCGGAGACGTGCCCTTCGTTGCGCTCCATCATCGGCACGTTGAGGACGAGCATCCGGTCGTCCTGTTCGAGCCGCCAGTCCGCCCAGACGTCGAGGAAGCCGGGGGCGCCCTCGATGTTGCTCCAGCGGTCGCCGGGCAGATACGTGTGCCCGACGCGGAGTTCGGTACCGCCCAGCCACTTGCTGAGCTCGGCGATCCGGGCGACACCGCGGGCGCCGTAGTCGAGGTAGGCGCCGAACGCGGGTGCCTTTTCGGCGGGCTTCGGTTCCCCGGAGGGGACGGACGGCGCGGTCGTCTCCGTGGGAGTCGCCGGCGTCACGGGCGTTGTAGGTGTCGCGGGTGGTGTGAGAGGTGCGGGCGTGACAGGTGTCGTCGCCGGGGTCACCGACGCCGGGGTCGGCGCCGGAGGATCGGCGACTCCCACCACCCCGGCGCCCACGGCGTATCCCGGACCCGACGCCAGGGCGACCGACGCGACGATTCCGGCCGCGACGCACGCCAGCCGCCTGCTCCGGGGCCGTTGCTGCTGAGGGGCCATGCCTGCTCCTCTCTCCACTCTGCTGTTCCGACGGCACATTCCGTCTTGCGGAACTCCGATTTGCCTTCTGGCTACTTCCGCCTACTGACACTCAGTCATATGAATACCCATTCCGCCAACCGAGGCTCCGGCCTTTGAGTGTGCCGATCACCCGCACGGGTGACCGACCCGAAGGAAATTCCGTGCCGTTTCTCGACACCCGCGTCCCCGCCGTGCTTCTACGGATCGACCAGAACCCCTTTCACCACGGAACGCTGGGGGCCGCACGCTCACTCGGCAGAGCGGGCGTGGAGGTGCATGTCGTCGCCGATTCAACGGGAAGTCCCGTCCGCAGGTCGCGTTTTGTCTGCGAGATGCATCCCCCGCCACCGCCCGGCGCATCCACCGGAGAAATCGTCACCGCATTGCGCCGAGTGGCCGCGCGCGTATCCCGTCCCGCCGTACTCATCCCGATGGATGACGCGAGCGCCGTAGCGGTCGGCCGGTGCCGTGAACACCTCGCCCCCTCCTATCTGCTGCCGCAGCAGCCCGAAACTCTCGCCGAACGCGTGGCCGACAAGGCGGAACTGGCCGCCGTGTGCGAGAGCGCGGGCGTTCCGCACCCGGTGACGCTGATCCCGGACAGCCCGGCGCAGGCGGTCGCCGCGGCCTGGCAGTTGGGGCTGCCGGTGGTGGCGAAGTGGAGCCGCCCCTGGCTGGTGCCCGCCGGGTCGGGGCTGCGCAGCACAGTGGTAGTGCGCTCGCCGCAGGAGGCGCAGGCGCTGTATCTGCGCGCCGAGGAGGCGGGCAGCCGACTGCTGTTGCAGGCCTTCCTGCCGCCGGGCCCCGACCGCGACTGGTTCTTCCACGGGTACGCCGACCGGTCCGGGGCGGTGTGCGGAGGCGGGCCCGGCCGAAAGCAGCGCGCCTGGCCGCGCGGCGCCGGGCTGACCGCCGTCGGCCGCTGGACCCCCAACCCGCAGCTCCAGTCGCTCGTCGAACAGCTCATCGGGGTGCTGGGCTACCGCGGCGTCTTCGACCTCGACTTCCGCAGGGACGGCACCACCGGCCGCTACCACCTGCTCGACTTCAACCCCCGCCCCGGCGCCCAGTTCCGGCTCTTCGCCGACGGGGCGGGCCTGGACGTCGTACGCGCCCTGCACCTGGACCTGACGCACCGTCCGCTGCCGGATCCGGCGCCGCTGCCCGGCCGCGCGTTCGTGGTGGAGAACTACGCCCCGCTCAGCGCGCTGCGCCCCCAGGCCGCCGGGTGCGAACTGGCCTGGCACGCACGCGACGACCCCGCGCCCGGGCTGGCGATGTGGGCCCTGTGGGGCCGCCATGTGGGCCGGCGCCTGCTGGACCGCGTACGGCATCCGGCTCCTGCCGCCGCTCAGGCGCGGGTCGTACGACAGCCGGGTGTCCCCACTCCCCTGACCGACGACGAGAAAGCGAGCAGCTGCTGATGTACGACCTCCTGGTGGTGGGAGCCGGCCCGTACGGCCTGTCCGTCGCCTCCCACGCCGCGGCGGCCGGGCTGAGCCTGCGCGTCCTCGGCCGGCCGATGGCGTCCTGGCGTGACCACATGCCCCGCGGCATGTTCCTGAAGTCGGAGCCGGCGGCGTCCAACCTCTCCGACCCCGCGGGCCGCTGGCGGCTCGACACGTACTGCGCCGGTCAGGGTGTACAGGCCAGGCACGGCGAGCCGATCCCGGTCGAGATGTTCGCCTCGTACGGCC
This sequence comes from Streptomyces sp. NPDC093544, assembly GCF_040683495.1. Taxonomy (NCBI): domain Bacteria; kingdom Bacillati; phylum Actinomycetota; class Actinomycetes; order Kitasatosporales; family Streptomycetaceae; genus Streptomyces; species Streptomyces sp. NPDC093544. Next base: position 136,602 of record NZ_JBFBEA010000012.1, read on the forward strand.
TGTGGTTCGCCCGCAACGCGGTGCCCGAGGTCGACGAGCGCACGGTGGTCCGGGTGAGTGCCGTCCCCGGCGGCTTCGAGGCGGTCCTGGACGACGGCGAGGTCCTGCACGCCCGCACGGTCGTCCTCGCCATCGGCGTCCTGCCCTTCATCGAGGTACCGGCCGCCCTGCGCGAGCTCGAACCCTCGCAGGTCTCGCACAGCAGTCACCACGGCGACCTCGACCGTTTCCGCGGCCAGGACGTCACCGTGATCGGCGGCGGTCAGGCCGCGCTGGAGACGGCGGCCATCCTCGCCGAACAGGGCACCCGCGTCCGGGTCCTGGCCCGCGCCGACCACCTGACCTGGAACGACGTGCCGCCCGCACTGGAGCGCCCGTGGTGGGAGTCGGCCCGCACCCCGCACAGCGGCCTCGGCCCCGGCTGGCGCAACTGGTTCTACTCCGAGCGCCCCGGCCTCTTCCGCCGCCTCCCGGAGACCACCCGCGCCCGGATCGCGGCCACGGCCCTGGGTCCGGCGGGCGCCTGGTGGGTACGCGACCGCGTCGAGCCGGCCGTCGAACTGCTCCTTGGCCACGAGGTCGCCGCGGTGTACGCGTCCGGAGGCGGCGTACGCCTGGAGACGGTGAGCCGCGGCGGTGAGCTGACGTCCCTGGAGACCGAACACGTCATCGCGGCCACGGGGTTCAGGGCGACCCGCGAACGGCTCGGCCTGCTCGCCGACGAACTGCGCGGGGACCTGGCCGCGGTGGCCGACGGCTCCCCCGAGGTCGGCCGGGACTTCGAGTCCTCGGTGCCCGGCCTCTTCATGGCGGGCCTGGTGACGGCGTCCGGCTTCGGCCCGGCGATGCGCTTCGTGCACGGCGCCACGTTCACGGCCCAGACGCTCGTACGAGGGGTACGGCGGCGGCTGCGCACGATGCCTGTGCCCGTACCGCAGCGGCGGCGCGAGGCACCGGACCCGGCTCGGCGGTGACGCCGGCTCGGGTGCCGGGCGCGTGACGCGTCCGGCACCCGGGGTGCTACCGGCGGGACGCGGCTCGGCCTCGTCGGTACAGGACGATTCCGCCCGCGAGCAGGGCGGCGCTGGCGGCCGAGGTCGCGAGCAGTCCTTCACTGCCGGTGTGCGGCAGGGTGGGCGGGGGCCCGGAGGGAGGAGTTGCGGGCGGGGTGGTGGGAGGAGTGCCGGGGGGTGTGGTGGGGGGTGTTCCCGGTGGTGTTGTGGGCGGCGTCGTCGGGGGTGTCCCCGGCGGTGTTGTGGGAGGGGTCGTGGGGGGCGTCCCCGGCGGGGTGCTGGGCGGTGTCCCCGGCGGCGTTGTGGGCGGCGTCGTCGGGGGTGTGGTCGGCGGCGTCGTGGGAGGCGTCGTCGGTGGCTTGGTGGGGGGTGTCGTGGGAGGCGTCACCGGGGGCGTCGTCGGCGGGGTGTCGCCGTAGCCCGCGGGGCCGTTGTCGCAGTTGTTGCCGAAGGTGGGGTTGCCCACGCCGACCACGTCCGCCGTGTTGCCGCACGCGTTCACCGGAACGTCCACCGGGGCCTGGGCGTTGTTGCCCGACAGGACGCCGGGCGAACCGTACGTCTCGCCGTACGCCGAGAAGCCGGAGCCACCACCGGTGCCACTGCCGTAGCCACTGTCATAGCCGCTGCCATGGTCACCGCCATAGCCGCCTGTGTGCCCGCCGCCCGAGTGGCCGGAGCCGTAGCCCGACGAGTCGTCGGAGCCGGAGGAGCTGTGCGGCGCGCCGTGCGATCCGTGGGAACCCGAACCCGAGCCGTTGGCACAGGAGTTGCCGAACGCCGGGTTGAGCGCGGCGATCACGTCGACGGTGTTGCCGCAGGCGTTCACCGGTGCGTCCACCGGAAGCTGGAGGTTGTTGCCCGACCCCACGCCGGGCGAGTCCTGGGCGCTTCCGCTCGCTTTCGAGTCGGCGAAGGCGGGGGCGGCGTACAGGGACAGGATGCTCGTCGCGGCCGCGGCCACGACCATTCCCTTGCTCAGGGTCTGTCGCAATCTCTTGCCTTCCTGCTTGATGAAGTGAGGAAAGCCGGCCTTGGAACCGAAAGGCGTTCCAAGGCCGGCTGTGACCCAGCCGATGTGGCTGCTGTGCCGTTTGCGTCAGTCGTTGACGCAGGTGTTGCCGAACGCGGGGTTCAGCAGACCGATGACGTCGATCGAGTTGCCGCACACGTTGACAGGAACGTGAACGGGAACCTGGACCACGTTGCCCGAGAGGACACCCGGCGAACCCACAGCCGCACCCTCGGCGCCGGCGTCCGCGAAGGCGGGGGAGGCGAGTCCCAGGGCCATGATCGCGCCCGCGACGACAGCAGCGCTCTTCTTGAGCTTCACGTGCTTTCCCTTCTCTGCGGTCATGCCTCTATGACGGCCGAAACCGAGCGAGCACAGCATGAACGGCTCGCACCATGACCTGCAGGCTGTAAACGAGGGACAGCCGACCGAAGAAACTACACAACGTAAGCCACTTGGGAATTCACTCGAATCGCCCTGTGACAGAAAAGGAAGTCGATTGCGGAAAAGCCCGGGCCCGCCCGTGCGTCAACGCGCCGGGCGGCCCGAGCCTTTTCGAGACAACGGTCAGCTGTTGCCGATGCCGTTCCCGGAGAGAACCGGGATGTCGTCCAGGATGTGCGACAGCGGCTCGTCGCCCTTGGCCTGGGTCGAGTTCTCGGCGCACTGCTGGTTCTGCGGGGCCGACAGGACGGGGATGTCCTGGACGGCGACGCCGCCGATGGCCGCGATGCCGCCCACGTTGCCCTTGACCGGCAGGCCGACACAGAGCTTGTTCAGCGAACCCTGAGCCAGGCTCAGCTGCGGGCTCTTGTCGCCCTTGGTCTTGGAGTTGCCGAACTGCTGGACCGCGCCGTTTCCGCTGACCGAGGTGGTGCCGTTGTCGTCACCGATGGCAAGCGCCTGAGGGGCGGCCGCCGCCGAGATACCGACCACGGAAGCGGCGACCGCCGCCGCGGCCATTGCCTTCTTAAGCATTTTGCGTTCCTTTCCTGGCAGACACACGTGTTCCTGCTCTCGGATCAACCCGGCCACGCCGGAATGGTTGCGGTGCTTCACCCGAATGGCCCGTTCGGCGCGAGGTGACCCCGGGGAATCGAGCGGGAATACAAATGGCGCGGGCATGCCGGAATCACTCTTCGATGTGGGCCATCGGAGTGAAAGAGAGCAACCAAGAACGGCCGGGGCAGTTGACCAGAGCGCTCCGGTGGACGGGGTTTCTCCAGAAGGGACTAGCTAGTGATCAAGAAGGTTATGGCTGCTGCGGCGGTCGCCGCTTCCGTCGTCGGTGCGTCCGCTGCCGCCGCGACGCCGGCGATGGCGATCGGGAACGACGGTGGCACGACGTCCACCAGCGGCAACGGCGCCGTGCAGTCTTACGGCAACTCGGCCACCTACGGCCACATGAGCCCGCAGATGGCGCTCATCCAGGGTTCGCTCAACAAGCCCTGTGTCGGCCTGCCGGCCAAGCTCAACCTCGGTGGAGCCGCCCTCATCGGCGGTGTCGCGCTGCAGGACATCCCGGTCCTGTCGGCCCCGCAGAACCAGCAGTGTGTCGAGAACTCGACCCAGGCCAAGGGCGACGAGCCGCTGTCGCACATCCTGGACGACATCCCGGTTCTGTCCGGCAACGGCGCCGGCAACAACTAGTTCTCTTCGGAGTTCTCGTCAGCGGGCCGCCGGTCTCCCGGCGGCCCGTCGGCCTGTGGTTCACGAACTGACGCACCCCTGATGGGCGTTCATAAATTCACGCTGGGCCAAACGGGGCATAACCCGCAACCCCGGCAGGGGCTACGCAGTTGATCATCACGCAGCTCCTCACTGGAGTCCGCTTTCTGAAGGGAATGAACATGAAGAAGCTGTGGGCAACCGCCGCTATTGCCGCTTCCGTCGCTGGTATCTCGGCCGGGGTCGCCCCCCAGGCCCTGGCGATCGGCAACGACAACGGCACCACGTCCACCAGCGGCAACGGCGCGGTCCAGGAGTTCGGCAACTCCAAGACCGAGGGCGACATGAGCCCGCAGCTCTCGCTCATCCAGGGCTCGCTCAACAAGCCCTGCATCGGCCTGCCCGCGAAGGTCAACGCCGGCGGCATCGCGGGCATCGGCGGCGTCGCCGTCCAGGACATCCCGATCCTGTCGGCCCCGCAGAACCAGCAGTGTGTCGAGAACTCGACCCAGGCCAAGGGCGACGAGCCGCTGTCGCACATCCTGGACAACATCCCGGTCCTGTCCGGCAACGGCACCGGCAACAGCTGATCTCACCTCAGCACCGGGTAGAGCGGGCCGCCGAGCACCATCGGCGGCCCGCTTTCTCATGCCCGCTTCCCCCGTGCGGGGCACGTGCTCAGCCCGGCGTTCAGTCCAGGCGCTCAGTCCCGTACAGCGCCTCGATCTCGTCCGCGTACGCGGCCGTCACCGCATGGCGTCTGACCTTCAGGGACGGGGTGAGCAGTCCGTTGTCCTCGGTGAACTCGCCTGCCACCAGGGTGAACCGGCGGATGGACTCGGCACGCGAGACCGCTTCGTTCGCGTGGTCGACGGCTTTCTGGACGTCGGCGCGCATCCGGGGGTCGGCCGCGAGCTCGGACAGCGGGGTGTCGGCGGGCAGTTCACGTACGGCGAGCCAGTGGGCGACGGACTCGGGGTCCAGGATGATCAGGGCGGCGATGTAGGGGCGGTTGTCGCCGACGACGACGCACTGGCCGACGGGCGAGCGGCTGCGCAGGCGGTCCTCCAGGACGGCGGGTGAGACGTTCTTGCCGCCGGAGGTGACGAGGAGGTCCTTCTTGCGGCCGGTGATGGTGAGGTAGCCGTCGTCGTCGAGGGCGCCGAGGTCGCCGGTGGCGAACCAGTCGTCGCGCAGTACCGCGTCCGTCGCCGCCGGGTTGTTCCAGTACGCGCCGAAGACGACGCCGCCCTTGATGAGGACCTCGCCGTCGTCGGCCGTGCGGATGGCGGTGCCGGGGACCGGGAGGCCGACCGTGCCCGGGCGGGGGCGCAGGGGCGGGACGATCGTCGCCGCGGCCGTGGTCTCGGTGAGGCCGTAGCCCTCGTAGACGATGATTCCGGCGGCGTAGAAGAAGAGATTGAGGTCGCGGTCGAGCGGGGAACCGCCGCTGATGGCGTAGCGGGCCCGGCCGCCGAGTTCCTTGCGGATGCGGCGGTAGACCAGCAGGTCGTAGAGCGCCCAGGCGGCGTACAGGCCGAGCCCTGGTCCCTTGCCCGTCCCCAGGAACTTGTTCAGATACGCCTCGCCGAAGCGGACGCCGATGCGGTCGGCGCGGTCGAAGGAGGCGCTCCGGCCGATCTTCTCGGCGGTCGCGCGGCCGGTGTGGTGGATCTTCTCGAAGAGGTAGGGGACGCCGACCAGGAAGGTCGGCCTGAACTCCCGTAGAGCAGGGCGGAGTTCATCGGGCTTGATGCTCGGGCAGTGGCCCACCTCGATGCGGGCCATCAGGCAGGCGATCTGGAGGGTGCGGCCCATGATGTGAGCGAGCGGGAGGAAGAGGAGGGTCGAGGCGTTCTGGCCGGTGACCTCCTCGAAGACGGGGTGCAGCAGCTCGACCGTGTTGGCGGCCTCGGCGTGCAGGTTGGCATGGGTGAGGACACAGCCCTTGGGCCGGCCGGTGGTTCCGGAGGTGTAGCAGACGGTGGCGATGGTGTCGGGGGTGAGGGCGGCGCGGCGCTTGACCACCTCCTCGTCGGTGATGTCCCGGCCCAGGGTGGCGAGTTCGGGCATCGCGTGCGCGTCCAGCTGCCAGACGCGCGGGGGTTCGGGGTGCCGGGCCGTGGCGGTGGCCACGGCGCCGGCGTTCTCGGGGGTCTCGACGATCACGAAGCGTGCGCCCGAGTCCCTGACGATCCACTCCACCTGCTCGGCGGACGAGGTCGCGTAGACGGGGACGGTCTGGCCGCCCGCCGCCCAGATCGCGAAGTCGAGGACCGTCCACTCGTAGCGAGTACGGGACATCACCGCGACCCGGCCGCCCGGTTCGAGTCCGGCCGCGATCAACCCCTTCGCGGTGGCGGTGACTTCGCGGGCGAAGGCCACCGCGGTGACCGGGTGCCAGGTGCCGTGTTCCTGGCGGCGCAGGACGACGGCGCCCGGGAACTCGGCCGCGTTGGTGAAGGGCAGGTCGGCGGTGCTGCCGGTGGTGGGGGGCGGGGCAAGGCGTGGGGTGCGGGCCTCTCGGACGGTGCCGGTGGAGTCCCTGGTCAGCTCCACCTCGGCGCGGGACGCGAGGCCGGTGCGCTTCCTCGCCCGCTTCAGGTCCTTGCGTACGCCCATCACGGCTCCCGGTCGCAGGGTTCTGAACGGGGGTCAACTTACCCAGGCGTAACGGAAATTCAACGGGTTGTGCGGAGTCGGTTCACGTGGTCGCGGGTTCGGAGGACTTCTGCTCCGGCTCCAGGACCTTGCGCGTGATGCGCTCGGCGATCGCCGCCACCAGGGTGCGCGGGCGGCGCGGGTTCAGGTGGGCACCCAGTGCGTTGCTCAGCCCCGGGGTGACGTACGCGCGGTCGCGGTCGAGGGCGCGCAGGGCGGCGCGAACGACCGGTTCCGAGGTGCTGAACGAGCCCGACAGCGCGGCCTTGCGGGTGCCGATCGCCTCGAAGAAGTTCGTCTCGACCGGGCCCGGGCACAGGGCCGTGACCCGAATGCCGCGGCCTCGGTACTCCTGGCGCAGCGCCAGCGAGAAGTTGAGGACGAAGACCTTGGTGGCGCTGTAGACCGCGAAGTACGGGCCCGGCTGATAGCCCGCCGTGGAGCCGACGTTGAGGACGGCTCCGGAGCCGCGCTCCAGCATGCCGGGGAGCACGGCATGGGTGAGGTCGACGAGGGCGACGACATTGACCATGATCTCGTCGTGCTCGCGTCGCGGGTCGATCTCCTCGAAGCGGCCGCAGGTGCCGAAGCCGGCGTTGTTGACCAGCAGGTCGACGCTGAGACCGCGGGCGGTGAGGGCCTCGGCGATGCGGTCGGCGGCGTCGGGCTCGGCGAGGTCCTGGGGCAGGACGTGCGCCTGGACGCCGTACGCCGTACGCAGCCGGTCGGCCAGTTCTTCGAGGCGGTCGCGGGAGCGGGCGACGAGGATCACGTCGTGGCCGCCCGCGGCGAGCTGGGTGGCGAACTCGGCGCCCAGTCCTGAGGAGGCGCCGGTGATGAGGGCAGTGGGTCCGGTGGATGTGCTGGTCATGGCTGTTCCCCTTCAGAAGGTCGGGGTGAAGACGAGTCGAACGTCTAACTAAGACACCACTGTAGCTCTTATTCTATTAATTGCAACATGAGTGATGCAGATATCTGGGGAACGGCGACTCGGGCGTATCATCTACGTCCAGTGGGGGTCAGGAGCCGACGGAGTGGAGGAGCCCATGGGCCGAGCGCTACGGGCCGATGCCGAGCGCAGTGTGCGCGCGATTCTGGAGGCGGCCGAGCGGGTGCTCGCCGCCGATCCGAGTGCGTCCATGGAGCAGGTCGCCGAGGCCGCCGGGGTGGCCAGGACGACGGTCCACCGGCGCTTCGCCAGCCGGCAGGCGCTGATCGAGGCGCTCGCCGAGTCAGCCGTACGGCAGCTCGGGCAGGCCATCGAGGACGCGCGGCCCGACACCGCGCCGCCGCTGGTCGCGCTGCATCGCGTCACCGCCAACGTGCTGCGGATCAAGGGGGCTTGGAGCTATGCCCTGGGGCGGCCGGCCGACGAGGGCGGCGCCGCGGCGGCGGGCTGGGACCAGGTCGGGGCGCGCTGCGTCGAACTCCTGGGACGAGCCAGGGACGAGGGCCTGCTCGACCCGGCCGCGGACCTGGAGTGGGTCCGCCGCGTCTACTACGCCCTGATCGGCGAGGCCCTGCACGGCGACGAGCGGCCGGACCCCGATCCCGACACCCTGGCGACGCTCGTCGTCGACACGCTGCTGCACGGCGCCGGGCGGCGGCCCGGCGCCGTCTGACTCAGCTCTCCATACCGGTCGCGGTCTCGATGGCGTCGGCGAGTTCGCGTACCGCCTTGTCCTCGGTGTCAGCCGCCAACTTGTCGGCGCGGGACCTGAGTTCGGTTAGGGGCAGGCTGCCGGGGAGTCGCGTCCAGCGGTTGTCTCCCTGGCGCAGGGCGGCGGCGAAGTACGCGGCGACCGCGGCAACCTGGAGGCCGTCGGAGGAGGTCCAGAGGTTGTCGTCGAGGTTCCCGGCCTCCAGCTGGCCGGACTCTTCGTGCGGGGAGCGGGTTTCCGGGTCGAGCCAGCGGACGCTCGCCGTGGCGAGGTGGCCGGAGGTGCCGGGCTTGGTGCGGACCGCGTAGAGGGCGGTCACCGTGTGGCCGGGGCCGACCTCGCCGCCGTCCACGCGGTCGTCGCGGAAGTCCTCATCGGCGACCTGGCGGTTGTCGTAGCCGATGAGCCGGAACTGTTCGACCGTCTCGGGGTCGAAGGCGACCTGTGCCTTGGCGTCGCGGGCGGTGAGGTCGATGTTCTTCGGGAGTTCCTCGCAGAAGACCTCGCGGGCGTCCTCGGTGTCCGAGACGTACGTCGTGTGGCCGTCGCCCTTGTCGGCGAGTTGCTCCATCAGGTCGTCGCCGTAGTCGCTGCCGACGCCGACGCCGAAGAGGGTGATGCCGTGCTCGCGGCGGTTGTCAGCGATGCGCTCCAGGATCGTGTCGGCTTCGGTGTCGCCGGTGTTGGCGAGGGCGTCGGAGACGAGGACGACGCGGTTGGTGGCGCCCTCGCGCAGGCCTTCCGTGGCGGTGGCGTAGCCGGTTTCGACGCCGGCGCCGAGGTTGGTCGAGGACTGGGGTTCCAGACGGTCGACGGCGTCGTGGACGCGGCCCCGGTGGTCGCCGAGCCGGGTCATCGGAAGGACGGTCTCGGCCTCGTCGCTGAAGGTGACCAGGGCGACCGAGTCGTCGTCGCGGAGGCGGTCCGTCATCACGTCGAGGGAGTCCTTGGCCAGGTCGAGGCGGCCCGGTTCGTCCATGGAGCCGGAGACGTCGATGACGAACGTCAGGGCGGCGGGCGGGCGTTCGTCGTCGTCCTCCTCGGCGCGGGTGGCGAGGCCGACCCGGACGAGCGACCAGTCCTCGTCGTCGGTGCGGGCACCGTCGACGGTGACCGAGAAGCCGTTGCCGTCGGGGCGTTCGTAGTTCTGGCGGAAGCTGTTGACGAACTCCTCGGGGCGGATCGTCGACGGGTCGGGCATTTTGCCGTCCGCGAGGGTGCGGCGGGCGTAGCCGTACGACGCGGTGTCGACGTCCAGGGCGAAGGTGGAGAGGTAGTCGGGGGACGGGGCGAACTCACGGCTCTCGTCGCCCTGTTGCTCACCGCTCTGCTCGCCTTGTGAGGCGCCGCCCGTCGGGTGGGCGGGGGCGGGCAGCGGTGCCGTGCCGTCGTTCCGGTCCGTCGAGTAGCCGTGACCGCTGTCACCCCCGCTGCAGCCGGTGAGCAGCAGGGCGCCCGCGGTTGTCAGGGCGAGCAGTGTGCCGTGCAGTCGACGGCTGCGAGTGGTGACAGCCCTCGCCCGTATGTGGTCGTTCCCCATCTGTGCCCCCTCGGTGAGCGGCCTGTACATGGGCCTACGTCTGTGACTGTGACGTCCGAGGGGGCCGAGATGTGCGTGACGGAGCGTTGCGGATGGATCTCGAAGCGGCCACGGTGGGCGGCCGCCGAGACCGGTAGGAGATCCTCCGGAGACCTAGGACACGATGTCCTTGCGCCGGAAACCCCGGAAGGCCAGGGCAAACAGGACGAGCGCGTACGTTACCGAAATCGCGGAGCCCTGGATCATGCCCGACCACTCCAGTTGCGGCTGGACGGCGTCCGCCCAGGCGAACTGCCAGTGCGCGGGCAGGAAGTCGCGCCAGTGGCCCAGCGCGGTGACGGCGTCCAGTACGTTCCCCACGATCGTCAGTCCGACCGCTCCGCCGACCGCGCCGAGGGGGGCGTCCGTCTTGGTCGACAGCCAGAACGCGAGCCCCGCGGTGACCAGTTGGGAGACGAAGATGTACGCCACCACGACCAGCAGGCGCTGTGCCGCGGTGCCCGCGGAGAGCGCGCCGCCGGTGGGGATCTCCAGGGGGCCCCAGCCGTAGGCCGCGGTGCCGACCACCAGCGCGACGATCGGCAGCAGCACCATCGCGGCGAGGCTGAGGCCCAGTGCGACGGTCAGCTTGGACCACAGCAGGCGGGCCCTTGGCACGGGCGCCGCCAGTAGGTAGCGCAGCGAGGACCAGCTCGCCTCGGAGGCGATGGTGTCGCCGCAGAACAGCGCGACGGGGATCACCAGCAGGAAGCCCGCGGAGACGAAGAGGTTCACCGCGGCGAAGTTCGCGCCCGACGCGGTGGCCGTGTCCATCAGCGTGATCTGGTTGCCACGCCCGTCCGGCGTACCGCCGATCGCGAACGCCGCGACCAGCACGAAGGGCAGCGCCGCGAGGATCGCCCCCATCACGAGGGTGCGGCGCCGCTTCAGCTGCCGGATCAGCTCCACGCGCAGCGGCAGCGTCCGGCGCGCCCGGTATCCGTCGGCCGTCTCGGCCCGCTCGATGAGGGTGCTCATGCGTTGCCCCCGATCAGGGTGAGGAAGGCGTCTTCGAGTCGGCGGTGGGGGCCCACCGATTCCACGGGTACTTCGAGCCGTACGAGCTCCACAACCAGGCGCTGTGCGCTTGCGCCGGGGTCGAGCCTGACCAGGATCCCGTCGTCGGTGACGACGGCCGAGGCGACGCCAGGCAGCGCGCCGACCTTCTCGGCGATCGGCTCGTCCACGCGGGAACCCGTGCCGATGAGGAGGGTGTCGCCGGAGCCGATGATCTCGGACACCGGACCCGCCTGCATCAGCCGTCCCCGGTCCATGACGACCAGGTGGGTGCAGGTCTGCTCGACCTCGGCGAGCAGGTGGCTGGAGACGATGACCGTGCGGCCTGCGGCGGCGTAGCGGATCATCACCTCGCGCATCTCGCGGATCTGCGGCGGGTCCAGGCCGTTGGTGGGTTCGTCGAGGATCAGCAGGTCCGGGAGGCCGAGCATGGCCTGGGCGATGGCCAGGCGCTGGCGCATGCCCTGGGAGTAGGTGCGGACCGCGCGGGCCAGCGCGTCACCGAGGCCCGCGATCTCCAGGGCCTCCTCCAGGTGGGCGTCCTCGGGCGGACGGCCGGTGGCCTGCCAGTACAGCTCCAGGTTGTCGCGGCCCGAGAGGTGCGGGAGGAAGCCCGCGCCCTCGACGAACGCGCCGACCCGGGAGAGGACCGGCGCGCCCGGCTGGATCTCATGGCCGAAGACGCGGATCTCACCACCGTCCGGCTTGATCAGGCCCATCAGCATGCGCAGGGTGGTCGTCTTGCCCGCGCCGTTCGGCCCGAGGAGACCCAGGACCTGGCCCTTCTCCACGCGGAACGACAGCTCCCGTACCGCGTACCGGTCCGCCGACTTCGCGTACCGCTTGCTCAAGTCGGTGATCTGGAGCGGGACTTCGGCCAGCTCGGGGTCGGGCGGTCCGGCGGTCGTACGGCGCCGGCCGGTCAGCAGCAGGGCCAGCGCGACCAGCGCTCCGGCGATCGGCAGCCACCACACCCAGCCGGGGAGCGACGCGGCGGCCGTCGTCACGGCGGGGGCGGTGGGGACGTGCAGGTCGCCCTTCAGGGAGACCGTGTACGTCGCCGGGGCGCCCGGTGACGCGTAGCCGAGGTCCGTCGAGGCCAGGACCAGGCGCAGCCGGTGGCCCTCCTGCACCTCGTAGTCGATGGCCGGCAAGGTGATGGTGACGTCCTTGCCCGCCTTGGCTCCCTCGACGCGCACCGGAGTCACCAGCTGGGACGGGAGCACCTGTTGTCCGCCGCCGGGGTTGACGTCGTACACCTTCGCGAAGAGGACGACCTCGTCGGTGCTGGATGTGACGTGCACGGTCACCGTCGGCGATCCGGTGATCCGCAGGTCGCTGCCGAGCGCCGAGGACGCGAACTGCGCGTACTGGCCAGGGAAGTCGAGCGACACCCCGACGCCGAGGGACGAGAGCTGGGACAGGCCGCCCGCGCCGCCGAGGCCGGGGAGGGCCGAGATGGCGGGCGGGTTGGCGCCCGCCGGGTTCTCGAAGCTCTGCTCGCGTCCGGCCAGCGCCACGGCGTGCTCGCCGTTCTCCAGGCCGGGGTAGGTGTCGCCGCTCGCGCCCCGGAGCTGTGCGGCGCCGTCGGTGGAGTCGACGCCTCCGGTGCGGGTCACGCGGAACGCGGGGCCGGTGTCGACGCCCGTCTCGTCCTTCAGATACCGGTCGAACCAGGAGCCGACCCGGGCCTGGACGCGGTCCGCCTCCAGGTCGCCGCCGTCGTGCCCGCCGGAGATCCAGTCGACGTCCACGGGTGCGCCGTTGGCGCGGAGCTGCTTGGCCATGGCGTCGGCCTGGCCGAGCGGGAAGAGGGAGTCGGTCTGGCCCTGCACGATGAGCGTGGGCACCTTGATGCGGTCGCCGACCGCGGAGGGGCTGCGCTCGTCAAGGAGTTTGGTCGCCGCCGCGTCCGGCTTTCCGGACTCCGCCACGCGGTTGTACATCTCGCACAGCTGGGTCTCGAACTTGTCGCAGCCGCCGCCGGAGTTGATGAAGATGCCGGCCCAGAGCTTCTTGAAGACGCCGTTCGGGAAGAGGGCGTCCGACAGGTTCCAGTAGGTGATCTCCGGGGCGATCGCGTCCACCCGCTGGTCGTAGGCCGCGGCCTCCAGGGCGACCGCCCCGCCGTACGAGGCGCCGGTGATACCCACGCGCGGGTCGCCGGGCTTGTCGAGCTGGACCTCGGGGCGCTTCGCGAGCCAGTCGATGAGCTTGGAGACGTCGGCGACCTCGCCCTTCGGGTCGTTCAGCCCGATCTTGCCCGTGGAGTTGCCGAAACCGCGCGCCGACCAGGTCAGCACCGCGTATCCGTCCCGCGCGAGCTGCTCCGCCTGCGCCCGCACGTCGTCCTTGCTGCCGCCGAAGCCGTGCCCGAGCAGTACGGCGGGGCGGCGGTCCGCGCTCGGTCCCGCGGTGAAGTACGAGGTGTCGATGCTCACCCCGTCGCCCATGTCCATGACGCGGTCGGCGCGCTGTACGGACGGGGCGTCGTCGGAGGCGACGGCCGTCCACGTCCCGGCGCCGGCGAGCACCACAACGGCGGCCGCGGCGGCGATCCACCGTCGCGGCCTCCGCAGTGCGGGCACCCGAAGTCGGGGCAGTCGAAGATCCATGCGTCAACGGTAAGGCCCACCACTGTCAACCGATGCCGCCGCCGGTCTGAACCCCCGCCCCTCCCACGGGAGTACGGAACCGGGCCGGCATACCGCGACCGTGGTACGAGCGGCCGAGGACCGGCTGCCCGATCACCTGGCTGTCCGACCGACCTCATGCCCGGCAGGCTGCCCGGCAGCCCGGTTACGCCCGCGCGTCCTCCGGGATCGACACCAGCCACCGGGTCTCGCGGCGCGGCCGCAGATAGAAGGCCCAGTAAAGGGTGGCTACGGCCACGATGCCGCCGGTCCACAGGAGGTACTCGGCCTCCTGCATGCTGAGGACGTACGCGAGGACGGCGATCAGCACGACCGGTACGGCGGGCCACAGGGGCATGCGCCAGGCGGGTGTGTGGGTGTGCGGGCCGCGTCGGGCGAACAGTGCGGCGACCGCGACGAGCAGGTACATGCCGGTCACCGAGACGCCCGTGACGCCGTACAGGGTGTCCAGGTTGACGAAGCAGAGGGCCGCGCCGGGGACGCCCACCAGGAGTGTGGCGACCCACGGGGAGCCGAAGCGGCCGAGCCTGGTCAGGACTCCGTTGACCGGCTCGGGCCAGGCCTTGTCGCGGGCCGAGGCGAACAGGACGCGGGAGTTCTGGATGACCATGACGATGCCGGCGTTGATGATCGCGAGGGCCACGCAGAGGCTGACGAAGGTGCCGACGGCGGAGTTCGACCAGGCGGTGACCATGGTGCTGATGTCGCCGCCGGTGAGGGCGGAGAGGTCGGGGGCACCCATGGTGATCGCGACGACCGGGACCAGGATGATCACCGTGGAGATGGCGAGGGTGGCCAGGACCGTGCGGGCGACGTTGCGGCGCGGGTTCTCCAGCTCCTCGGAGAGGTAGACCGCGGTCGAAAAGCCCTGGGTGATGAAGAGCGCGATCGCGAGTCCGGAGACCACCAGCATGGCCGTCACGGTGTCCGTGTGGCCTCCGGAGCCGGCCACCCGCATCGAGGTGAGGCTGCCGAGGCCGCGCTCGCTGTGCGAGAAGCCGAGGACCGCCACGACGGCCGCCGCGATGACTTCGAGGACCAGGAAGACGCCGGTGATCCAGGCGTTGGCGCGCAGGTCGAGGAGGCCCGCGAGGGTGGCGAGCAGCATCACGCCGGCGCCCGCCATCGAGGGGTTCAGATGCACGATCGGCGCCAGGTAGTCGGCCGTGCCCATGGCGATCACCGGCGGCACGATCATGACGACCAGGAGCGAGAGGACGAAGACCAGCCAGCCCGCGAGGCGTCCGGCCATCGTCGAGACCATGGCGTACTCGCCGCCCGCGCTGGGGATGAGGGTGCCCAGCTCCGAGTAGCAGAACGCCACGGCGATACAGAGCAGTGAGCCGATCGCGATGGTGAGCGCGGTCGCCGTGCCGAGGGACGAGAAGAGGTCGGGCACGACCACGAAGAGCGTGGAGGCCGGGGTCACGCAGGAGAGCGTCAGCAGGGTGCCGCCGACGATGCCGATGGAGCGCTTGAGCTTGCGGGGGCCGTCGGACGCCGTGGGGGCAGTGTCGAGGGCGGCGGTGTCGACAGGGCGGAGCGTGTCGGTCATGCGGCGGTTCCGATCGACTCGTGTCGTGCGTCAGATGGCTCGGGCGGGAGCGTTATCGCCTCCGGCGGCTCGTGTCGTTCATCTCTTCGTCCGCTCCCGGCGTTGATGGAACCTTGACGGAAACCGCGCGTCAATGGCTGTTCACCTACGAAATCCGAAGCCAGAAGGCGTCTCGACTGCCCATCAGGCCACAACAGGTCAACGCAGGGGGTTTCTTGCCTCCCTACGGGAACCGCAGCGCGGTCGGCGAAAAAAGTGAGGCCGTCCGCGATGCGGACGGCCTCACAAGCCCTGCCGACGGGCCTCAGTGGTTGCGCGGGAAGCCCAGGTCCACGCCGGTCGGGGCCTCGGACGGGTCCGGCCAGCGGGTCGTGACGACCTTGCCCCGGGTGTAGAAGTGCGTGCCGTCGTTGCCGTAGATGTGGTGGTCGCCGAAGAGGGAGTCCTTCCAGCCACCGAAGGAGTGGTAGCCGACGGGCACCGGGATCGGCACGTTCACGCCGACCATGCCCGCCTCGATCTCCAGCTGGAAGCGCCGGGCGGCGCCGCCGTCCCGGGTGAAGATCGCGGTGCCGTTGCCGAACGGCGAGCCGTTGATCAGCGCCACGCCCTCCTCGTACGTCTCCACCCGCAGCACGCACAGCACCGGGCCGAAGATCTCGTCCTTGTACGCGTCCGAGGTGACCGGCACCCGGTCGAGCAGCGAGAGGCCGATCCAGTGGCCGTCCTCGAAGCCCTCCACCGTGTAGCCGGTGCCGTCGAGAACGACCTCGGATCCCTGCGCCGCCGCGCCCGTCACGTACGAGGCGACCTTGTCGCGGTGCGCGGCCGTGATCAGCGGGCCCATTTCGGAGGCCGGGTCGTTGCCCGGACCGATCTTGATCTTCTCGGCGCGCTCGCGGATCTTCTCCACCAGCTCGTCGCCGATCGCGCCGACGGCCACGACGGCCGAGATCGCCATGCAGCGCTCGCCCGCCGAGCCGTAGGCCGCGGACACCGCCGCGTCCGCCGCCGCGTCCAGGTCGGCGTCCGGAAGGACCAGCATGTGGTTCTTGGCGCCGCCCAGGGCCTGGACGCGCTTGTGGTTGGCGGCGGCTGTGGTGTGGATGTAGCGGGCGATGGGGGTCGAGCCGACGAAGGAGACCGCCTTGACGTCCGGGTGCTCCAGGAGGCGGTCGACAGCCACCTTGTCCCCGTGCACGACGTTGAAGACACCGTCCGGCAGACCGGCTTCCGCGAGCAGCTCGGCGATCTTCATCGCGGGCGACGGGTCCTTCTCCGACGGCTTCAGGACGAAGGTGTTGCCGCACGCGATGGCGAGCGGGAACATCCACATCGGCACCATGGCCGGGAAGTTGAACGGCGTGATGCCGGCGACGACGCCCAGCGGCTGCCGGATCGAGGCCACGTCGACCCGTGACGCCACCTCGGTCGACAGCTCGCCCTTCAGCTGCACGGTGATCCCGCAGGCCAGGTCGACGATCTCCAGGCCGCGCGCCACCTCGCCCAGCGCGTCCGAGTGGACCTTGCCGTGCTCGGCGGTGATCAGCTCGGCGATCGCGTCGCGGTTGGCGTCGAGCAGCGCGCGGAACTTGAAGAGGATCGTGGTCCGCTTGGCCAGCGAGGCCTGACCCCAGGTGGCGTAGGCGTCCTTCGCGGCGGCGACCGCGGCGTCCACCTCCTCGACGGTCGCGAAGGCGACCTGCGTGGTCACCGCGCCGGTCGCCGGGTCGGTGACCGGCCCGTACGCACCCGACGCACCCTCGACGGTCTTGCCACCGATCCAGTGGTTGACAGTCTTCGTCATGGACAGGAACTCCTTCACAGATGGCGGCGTCGGGCGGCGACGTGCCTTTCGTACAACTCGCGCGCCTTGACCGCCGACGAACGGGTCGCGGTCTCGGCCACAGGTACATCCCACCAGGCTTGGGCCGGAGGCGCGCCCGACACTGTGTC
The DNA here is from genome assembly GCF_040683495.1 of Streptomyces sp. NPDC093544. NCBI lineage: Bacteria > Bacillati > Actinomycetota > Actinomycetes > Kitasatosporales > Streptomycetaceae > Streptomyces > Streptomyces sp. NPDC093544. The sequence continues at coordinate 153,378 of NZ_JBFBEA010000012.1, forward strand.
TGCCGTTTCGGTCTCCACGTAGACACAAGTGGGAGTGTCGGCGCTCCGTGCTTCGGCGAGGGCCGCCCGCAGGTCACGGACGGTCTTCGCGCGTAGGACGCGCATCCCCAGGCTGGCCGCGTTGGCGGCGAGATCCACCGGCAGCGGCGCCCCTGTGTACGTACCGTCCTCGGAGCGGTAGCGGTACGCGGTGCCGTACCGCTCGCCGCCCACCGACTCGGAGAGGCCGCCGATGGAGGCGTACCCGTGGTTCTGCAGGATCAGGACCTTGATCGCGATGCCCTCCTGCACGGCGGTGACGATCTCCGTCGGCATCATCAGGTACGTGCCGTCGCCGACCAGCGCCCAGACGGGACGGTCCGGGGCCGCCAGCCGTACGCCGATCGCGGCCGGGATCTCGTAGCCCATGCACGAGTAGCCGTACTCGACGTGGTACTGGTCCCGCGACCGCGCCCGCCACAGTTTGTGCAGGTCGCCGGGGAGCGATCCGGCCGCGTTGATCAGGATGTCGTCCTCGGTGACCAACTCGTCCAGGACGCCGAGGACTTGTGGCTGGGTGGGCCGGATGTCGAGGTCCTCGGCCTCGTAGGCCGCGTCGACGCGGTACTCCCAGCGCTCCTTGTCGTCGCTGTACTCGGTGGCGTACGCGGGCTCGGTGCGGTGCTTGTGCAGCAGCAACGCCTCGGTGAGGGCTTCGAGTCCGGCCCGCGCGTCGGCGATCAGCGGGATCCCGGAGAGCTTGTGACCGTCGTACGGCGCGATGTTGAGGTTCAGGAAGCGGACGCCCTTGGCGGTGAAGAGGGTGCCGGAGGCGGTGGTGAAGTCGGTGTAGCGGGTGCCGACGCCGATCACCAGGTCGGCGGTGCGGGCGAGTTCGCAGGCGGTCGCCGTGCCGGTGTGGCCGATGCCGCCGACATCCTGCGGGTGGTCGAAGCGCAGCGAGCCCTTGCCGGCCTGCGTGGAGGCGACGGGAATGCGGGTGGCGGCGGCGAGTTCGGCGAGCGCGTCCTCGGCGCGGCTGTGGTGGACGCCGCCGCCCGCGACGATGAGGGGGCGGCGGGCCTCGCGGATCGCCCTTACGGCGGCGGTCAGTTCGGACACGTCGGCAGCCGGGCGGCGCACGGTCCAGGTCCGCTCCGCGAAGAACTCCTCGGGCCAGTCGTACGCCTCCGCCTGCACGTCCTGCGGCAACGCGAGCGTGACCGCGCCCGTCTCGACCGGGTCGGTGAGCACCCGCATCGCCTGGAGAGCGGCCGGGATCAGGGCCTCGGGGCGGGTGATCCGGTCGAAGTACCTCGACACCGGGCGCAGGCAGTCGTTGACCGACACATCGCCCGCGTACGGGACTTCGAGCTGTTGGAGGACCGGATCGGCGGGGCGGGTCGCGAAGGTGTCGCCAGGGAGGAGCAGGACCGGGAGGTGGTTGATCGTCGCGAGGGCGGCGCCGGTCACGAGGTTTGTGGCGCCGGGGCCGATGGAGGTGGTGACGGCGTGCGTGGAGAGGCGGTTGGACTGGCGCGCGTAGCCGACCGCCGCGTGCACCATGGACTGTTCGTTACGGCCCTGGTGGTACGGCATCTCGTCCGCGTACTCGACGAGCGCCTGGCCGAGCCCGGCGACATTGCCGTGGCCGAAGATCCCCCAGGTGGCGCCGATCAACCGCCGCCGCTCGCCGTCCCGTTCCGTGTACTGCGCGGCCAGGAACCGCACCAGCGCCTGTGCGACCGTCAGCCTGGTCGTCGCAGCAGGCGCCTTGGACACGGTCGACTCGCGCGTCACCTTCGTCGCCTTCGACGTCGGCTCTGTCATTGGTACCCCTCGGTGTGCTCTGGGTGGAAGCAGATCCGCCACTCCCGCTCCGCGCCAGGTCCCGCCATCACATTCAGGTAGTACATGGCGTGGCCGGGCTGGGCGATGGACGGGCCGTGCCATCCGTCGGGGACGAGGACCGCGTCGCCGGTGCGGACCTCGGTGAGGACGTCGGATCCGCCCTCGTGCGAAGGGAATACGCGCTGATAGCCGAATCCGTTCGGACCGTCGATCTCGAAGTAGTAGATCTCTTCGAGCTCCGACTCCACGCCCGGCCGGTGTTCGTCGTGCTTGTGGGGCGGATACGAGGACCAGTTGCCGCCGGGCGTGATGACCTCGACGGCGATGAGCCTGTCGCACTCGAAGGCGTCGGCAGAGGCGAAATTGCGCACCTGGCGGGCGCAGTTGCCGCTGCCGCGGTCTTCGACGGGTACCTCCGGCGCGGGGCCGTAGCGGGCGGGGAGTAGGCGCTCGCACTTCGCTCCTGCCAGGGCGAAGCGGCCTCCCACGCCGGAGGTGATCTGGACCCGGGCGTCACGGGGTACGTACGCGAAGTCGGTGACTCCGCTGAACACGCTCTCCCTGCCCAGGATTTGAAACTGTTCGCCCGCTATGTCCACCGTACAGCCGCCGCTGAGAGGGAGCACGATCCATTCGCTGTCGCCGGTGGTGAAGGTGTGTGTGCCACCGGGGGCGAGCTCGACGACGCGCAGGCTGCTGTGGGTCCAGCCGGCGCGCTTGGGGTCGACGTCGAGGACGTACTGCGCGTTGGCGGTGCTCCCCTTCGGGACCTGCAGGGCGTTGCGCGTCATCTCGTCCTCACAGCAGTCCGACGGCGGTGTCCACGGCCGCGGTCACATCGCCGTCCGCCGGGTAGAGCAGCGAACGGCCGACCACCAGGCCCTGAACGGTGGGGAGTTGAAGCGCGCCGCGCCACTTCTCGTACGCGCCCTCCTGGTCCTCGCCGACATCGCCGCCGAGGAGTACGGCGGGCAGCGTGGACGTCTCCATGACGCGAGCCATGTCGTCAGGGTTCTCGGTGACGGGGACCTTCAGCCAGGTGTACGCCGAACTGCCGCCGAGGCCGCTCGCGATGGCGATGGACTTGGTGACCGCCTCGGCGCTGAGATCGTTTCGGAGGATGCCGTCTTCGCGGCGACGGCAGAGGAACGGCTCGACGAACACCGGGAGTTGCCGCTCCGCCATCTCGTCGATGACACGGGCGGTGGATTCCAGGGTGCGCAGCGAGCCAGGGTCGTCGTAGTCGATGCGCAGCAGCAGCTTGCCCGCGTCGAAGCCGAGCCGCTCGATGTCCTGCGGGCGGTGCCCGGTGAACCGGTCGTCCAACTCGAAGGAGGCGCCCGCGAGTCCGCCGCGGTTCATCGACCCGAGCACGACCTTGTGGTCGAGCGCGCCGAGCAGGAGCAGGTCGTCGAGTATGTCGGCGGTGGCGAGGACGCCGTCGACTCCCGGGCGCGAGAGCGCGATACAGAGCCGCTCCAGGAGACCGGCGCGGCTCGCCATCGCGAACTTGCGGTCACCGACGGCCAGCGCGCCGCGGGCCGGGTGGTCCGCGGCGACGATCATCAGGCGGCCGCCGTCGTTGACGAGGGGACGGCGGAGCCGGCGGGCGGCGGCCTCGGCGATGGCTTCGGGGTGGCGGGTGCGGATGCGGACGAGTTCGGCGACGTCGACTCGGCTGTACGGTGCCGGGTCGCCGCCTTCGCGCGTGGCCGGGCCGGCGTCTTTGTGCGTGGCCGGGCCGGCGTCTTTGTGCGTGGCCGCGCCGCCGCCTTCGCGCGTGGCCGCGCCGCCGCCTTCGCGCGTGGCCGCGCCGCCGCCTTCGCGCGTGGCCGCGCCGCCGCCTTCGCGCGGCGTCGGGTCGCCGCCCTCGTGTCTCGCGCCCCCGACCTGGCCTGCCCTCACAGCACCGCTCCTGCCGTGAGCGCGTCCTCGACCTCGACTGGGGTCGGCATCGCGGAGGAGCACTCCAGGCGGGAGGCGACGATGGCGCCCGCGGCGTTGGCGTACCGCATGATCCGCTCCAGGTCCCAGTCGGCGAGCAGGCCGTGGCAGAGGGAGCCGCCGAAGGCGTCGCCGGCGCCGAGGCCGTTGAGGACGGTCACCGGGAGGGGCGGGACCTCGGCGGAGGTGCCGTCGCGGTGGACGGCGAGGACGCCCTTGGGGCCCTGCTTGACGACGGCGAGTTCGACACCGGCGTCCAGCAGGGCGCGGGCGGCGGCGTGCGGTTCGCGTTCGCCGGTGGCGATCTCGACCTCGTCGATGTTGCCGACGGCGACGGTGGCGTGGCGCAGGGCCTCGGCGTAGAAGGGGCGGGCGGACCCGGGGTCCGTCCAGAACATGGGGCGCCAGTCGAGGTCGAAGACCGTCGTACCGGACTTGGCACGGTGGGCCAGCGCGGCGAGCGTCGCCGTGCGGCTGGGCTCCTCGCTCAGGCCGGTGCCCGTCATCCAGAAGACGCGGGCCCCGTGGACGGCGTCGAGGTCGAGGTCGTGGGCGTCGATCTCCAGGTCGGGGGCCTTGGGCTGCCGGTAGAAGTACAGCGGGAAGTCGTCCGGCGGGAAGACCTCGCAGAACGTGACCGGGGTGGGCAGCCCGGGCACCGGGGTGACCCAGCGGTCGTCGACACCGAAGTCGCGCAGCGCCTCGTGGAGGTAGGTGCCGAAGGGGTCGTCGCCGGTGCGCGTGATCACCGCCGTACGCCGTCCGAGCCGGGCCGCCGCCACCGCGACGTTCGTCGCCGAGCCACCGAGGAACTTTCCGAACGTGGTCACCCGCGCCAGCGGAACCCCCGTCTGCAACGGGTAGAGGTCCACGCCGATCCGCCCCATGGTGATCAGGTCGTACGCCATCGAGTTCCCTTCGCTTCGGCTGCACGCAAAGGTCTAGTCGGGTCCAGGGAGCCCTGTCAACGTTTTGTCCAGACATTCGGACGAGGTATTGACACGTCCTTGGAGGCCGCCGGAAGCTGACGCCCATGACGTCGTTGTCACCGCGGCCGTCGCCGCAGTCATCACCTCCGTCCTCACTGTCCCGTATCCGGATCGGTTCGGCTCCCGACTCCTGGGGCGTCTGGTTCCCGGACGACCCTCAGCAGGTCCCCTGGCAGCGTTTCCTCGACGAGGTCTCCGGGTCCGGCTACGAGTGGATCGAGCTGGGCCCGTACGGCTATCTCCCCTCCGATCCGGCCGTCCTGAAGGCCGAGACCGCGAAGCGCGGGCTCACCGTCTCGGCCGGCACGGTCTTCACCGGGCTGCACCGTGGTCCTGACGTGTGGGAGTCCACCTGGGCGCACGTCTCGGACATCGCGGCGCTCACCCAGGCGATGGGCGCCGAGCATCTGGTGGTCATCCCCGCGTTCTGGCGGGACGACAAGACGGGCGAGGTGCTGGAGGACAGCACGCTGACGCCCACACAATGGCGCAATCTGACCGCTCAGACCGAGCGGCTGGCGCATGAGGTGCGCGAGCGGTACGGGCTGCGGATCGTCGTCCACCCGCATGCCGACACGCACATCGACAGCGAGGAGAACGTCGCGCGTTTCCTCGACGCGACGGATTCCTCGCTGGTGTCGCTGTGTCTGGACACCGGGCACTACGCGTACTGCGGCGGCGACAGCGTCAAGCTCATCGAGACCTACGGAGAGCGCATCGGCTACCTGCACCTCAAGCAGGTGGATCCGCTGATCCTGGCCGAGGTGCGGGCGGACGAGCTGCCGTTCGGTCCGGCCGTGGCGCGTGGCGTGATGTGCGAACCGCCGTCCGGCGTACCGGCACTGGAGCCCGTACTCGCCGCCGCGCAACAGCTCGACATCGACCTCTTCGCGATCGTCGAGCAGGACATGTACCCATGCCCTCCGGACAAGCCGCTGCCGATCGCGGAGCGGACGCGGGCGTTCCTGAGGTCCTGCGGGGCGTAGGGCCTGTCCGGCGGCGGCGCGGGGTGGGGTGGCGCGGGGTAGGCCCGCCGAGTGCTCAGGGCTCGGCGGGCCCCTGCGGCCTCATGGTGGTCATCCGCCAATTGCGTCGCTCGTGTCACAAATAACCCCTTCCCGTCACACATGTCGCGTGTACGCGGGTCTTCCGTCACACCCGGTCCACAGGCACGTCCCGGTGCTCACTCTGTGTCGTTCACGGGGCACAGGCTTGTTGATCACCAGCGCAGTGCCCGGCTCCCCCGACGGCCGCCCTCGGCCGCCGCCGCGGTACGCGCAGGGAGGTGCCACTCATGACCGACCGTAGGCTCTGGTCGTACAAGGAGATCGCGGCGCACATCAAGGTGCAGCCGGACACCGTGAGGTCGTACCGCAAGCACGGCCTGCTCCCCCCGCCCGACCACGTGGAGAGCGGCAAGCCCTACTGGTACGCGGACACTGTCCGGGCCTGGGTCGCCTCCCGCCCTGGAAACCGCGGTCGTAGAGACGGCTGACCCATACCTCCCCTGTGCCCCGCCCGTGTGCGGGGCACAGTCATGTCCACGGCTCGATGACCGTCACTCCGGCTCCTGGCGCCGACCCCATCGCCGTCAGCGCGGTCGGCGCAGCGCTAAGCGGGATGGTGGAGGTGACCAGGAGGTCGGGGCGCAGTACGCCCGCCCGCACCAGCTCCAGCATCGGCGGGTAGGCGTGCGCCGCCATCCCGTGGCTGCCGAGGAGTTCGAGTTCGAGGCCGATCACACGGGACATGGGGACCTCGGGGGCCACGGGCAACAGCCCGACCTGGACGTGGCGGCCCCGGCGGCGCAGGCCGTTCACCGAGGCCGCGCAGGTGACCGGGGAGCCGAGGGCGTCCAGTGACAAGTGGGCGCCGCCGCCGGTCAGTTCGCGTACCGCCTCCGCCGTGTCCAGCGCACCCGACGCGTCCACCGTCTCCGCCGCCCCGAACTTCCGGGCCAGGTCCAGCGCCTGGGGCGACACGTCGACGGCGACGACCCGCGCCCCGGCGGCCGCCGCGATCATCACGGCGGACAGACCGACGCCCCCGCAGCCGTGTACGGCGACCCACTCCCCCGCGGCCACCCGACCCTGTGCGACCACCGCCCGGTAGGCCGTGGCGAACCGGCAGCCCAGCGAGGCCGCCGTCGCGTACGACAGTCCGTCCGGCACCGCGACCAGGTTCACGTCGGCGTGCTCCAGGGCCACGTACTGCGCGAAGGAGCCCCAGTGGGTGAACCCCGGCTGGGTCTGCCGCTCGCACACCTGCTGGTCTCCCGCGGCGCACGAGGGACAGCTTCCGCAGGCGCACACGAACGGCACGGTGACCCGGTCTCCGGGGTGCCAGCCGGTGACACGGGCGCCCACCGCCTCGACGACCCCGGCGAGTTCGTGTCCCGGTACGTGCGGCAGCGTGATGTCCGGGTCGTGGCCCATCCAGCCGTGCCAGTCGCTCCGGCACAGCCCGGTGGCCTCGACCCGCACCACGACGCCGTGCTCCGCGGGCGCCGGATCCGCCACCTCACGTACCTCGGCCGGCTCCCCGTACCGCTCGAACACCACTGCCCGCATCCGTCTCGCCCCTCACCCTCGCCCGTCACCCGGCGCCTTTCGCCCGGAGATCACCATTCTCGGAGACCAGCTTTCCCGAACTGCGGCATGGGGCCGCTCGCCATAGGGTTCTAAAAATCCATCCCGGCGGACAGCCTCCGCCCCATGGACAACCTCCGAATGGACAGCCTCCGCCCGAATGGACAGCCCCTGTCCGAGCCCGAGGGATGAGCCGTGACCCAGAATCAGCCGCCCGGTGCACCTCAAGCCCGCATTCCCGGACCCCAGCAGCCTCCGTCGTCGTACCTCCCGATCCGTGCCGGACTCTGGAAGCACTGCCTGTGGGGCGGGCTCACGCTCTGGGTGCTGACCGCGATCGTCACGTACGCGACGAAGAACACCACCCTGCTGCCGACCCTGATCCTGCTCGGCAGCTTCCTGGTGCCCGTCACCTTCGTGCTCTGGGCGTACGAGCGGCACGGCCGTGACCTGGGCGTGAACCTGATCCTCGGCTGCTTCCTGACCGGCGGCACACTCGGCGTGCTGGGCGCGTCGGTCATGGAGTACTACCTGCTGCACCCCTCCCTGTGGATGTACGTCGGCGTCGGGCTGATCGAGGAGGCGGTGAAGCTCACGGCGCTGATGTTCATGCTGCGCCGGCACCCCCGGATCCACGGGCTACGGGCCGGGCTCGTGCTCGGCGCGACCGTCGGGTTCGGGTTCGCGGCGCTGGAGAGCGCGGGGTACGCGTTCAACGCCGCCGTCTCACTCAAGGGCGTCGACCTGCGCGCACTCCTGGAGACCGAGATCCTGCGCGGGGTGCTCGCCCCCTTCGGGCACGGCCTGTGGACCGCGATCGCGGGCGCGGTGCTGCTCGCGTACCGCCACCCGAACGGGCGCTTCCAGTTCAACCGGCCCGTGCTCGGCACCTACCTCGGCGTCTCGCTCCTGCACGCCCTGTGGGACTCGACGCACGGCATCGCGCTCTGGCTGGTGGCGCGGCTGACCGATACGGGGCTCAACAGGGCGCTGTTCGCGCAGGGCTACATCCCGCAGCCCACCGCCGAGCAGAAGCATCTCTTCACGCTGTTCTCGATCGGCGCCATGGTCATCGTGTCGCTCGCCGGCATCGGCTGGGTGCGTTCGCTGGCACGCCGGGACCCCACTTGGAGAAGTACCCCCTAGGGGTATAGCCTGCGTATCAGGAGGCAACCCTGGAGCCACAGGACTCCTCCGCCGTCTACGTACGCACGCCCGACCTGCCTCAATGAGGAGTAACGCCATGACCGCGCAGACCGACACCCAGGGTTCCGTCACGACCGTCTACCAGGTGAGCGGAATGAGCTGCGGGCACTGTGAAGGCTCCGTCTCCGGTGAGCTCTCCGGGATCGCCGGCGTCAGCTCGGTGAAGGCCGTGGCCTCCACCGGCGAGGTCACCGTGGTCTCCGCCGCCGCCCTCGACGAGGACGCGGTGCGCGCCGCGGTCGACGAGGCGGGCTTCGAGCTCGTCGGCAAGGCCTGAGCAGATCTCTCCGTATCACCTAGCTCTCCACACCGGGCCGTACCGACCAGCTGATACTGGCTCCGTACGGCCCGGTTCTTTCCTTGGAGCCGGACCATGACCACCGCAGCACCCGAGACACCCATAACCAAGCTCGCCGCCACGTCGGAAATCGAGCTCGCCATCGGGGGCATGACCTGCGCCTCCTGCGCGGCCCGCGTCGAGAAGAAGCTCAACCGCATGGACGGCGTCACCGCCACGGTCAACTACGCGACGGAGAAGGCGAAGGTCTCCTATCCGGAGGGCGTGGCGGTCGCCGATCTGATCGCCACCGTGGTGAAGACCGGGTACACGGCCGAGGAGCCCGCGCCGCCGCAGCCCGCAGCGGACGCCACAGGCGAGCGCGACCCCGAACTGGCCTCCCTGCGCGAGCGCCTCGTCGTCTCCGCCCTCCTCGCCCTCCCCGTCGCCCTCCTGTCGATGATCCCGGCGTTCCAGTTCGACAACTGGCAGTGGCTGGCGCTGACGCTCGCCGCGCCCGTCGTCGTGTGGGGCGGACTCCCGTTCCACAAGGCCGCGTTCACGAACGCGCGACACGGCGCGGCCACCATGGACACCCTCATCTCGATCGGCACACTGGCCGCGTTCGGCTGGTCCCTGTGGGCCCTGTTCTTCGGGGACGCAGGGATGGAGGGCATGCGGGAGGGCTTCTCGTTCACCGTCTCGCGTACGGAGGGGACCTCGGCGATCTACCTTGAAGTCGCCGCCGGTGTCATCGCGTTCATCCTGCTCGGCCGCTATCTGGAGGCCCGCTCCAAGAGGCAGGCGGGCGCCGCGCTGCGCGCGTTGATGGAACTGGGCGCGAAGGAAGTCTCCGTGCTGCGGGACGGGCGTGAAGTCCGTCTTGCGGTACACCTGTTGGCCGTCGGGGACCGCTTCGTCGTACGGCCCGGCGAGAAGATCGCCACGGACGGCACCGTCGTCGAGGGCGCCTCGGCCGTCGACGCCTCCATGCTGACCGGCGAGTCGGTGCCCGTGGATGTGTCGACCGGTGACGCGGTGACCGGCGCGACCGTGAACGCCGGGGGCCGGCTGGTCGTCGAGGCGAGCCGGGTCGGCGCGGACACCCAGCTCGCGCGGATGGCGCGGCTCGTCGAGGACGCGCAGAACGGCAAGGCCGAGGTGCAGCGGCTCGCCGACCGGATCTCCGGGGTCTTCGTGCCGGTGGTGCTGCTGATCGCGCTCGGCACCTTCGGTGTCTGGCTGGCGGTCACGGGTGACACGGTCGCCGCCTTCACCGCCGCCGTCGCGGTGCTGATCATCGCCTGCCCGTGCGCGCTGGGGCTCGCCACTCCGACCGCCCTGATGGTCGGCACGGGGCGCGGGGCGCAGCTCGGCATCCTCATCAAGGGGCCCGAGGTCCTGGAGTCCACGCGCCGCGTCGACACCGTCGTCCTGGACAAGACCGGGACGGTGACGACGGGACGAATGAAACTTCAAGAGGTCTACGTCGTCGGGGACACCGCCGAGAACGAGGTTCTGCGGCTCTCAGGCGCCCTGGAGCACGCCTCCGAGCATCCGATTGCCCAGGCGATCGCCGCGGGCGCTCAGGAGCGCGTTGGCGCGTTTTCGCCGCCGGAGCACTTCGAGAACGTTCCGGGGCGTGGCGTGCGCGGGCGCGTGGCGGGTCACGAGGTCACGGTCGGCCGGTTCGAGGACGTACTCCCCGCCGAGTTGGCCCGCGCCAAGTCCGCGGCCGAGTCGGAAGGGCGCAGCGCCGTCGTGGTCACCCGGGACGGTACGGCGATCGGTGTGCTGACCGTCGCCGACGCGGTCAAGGAGACCAGCGCCGAGGCCGTACGCGCACTGCGCGCCCTCGGACTCACGCCGATGCTGCTGACCGGTGACAACCGGGCGGTCGCCGAGTCCGTGGCGCGCGCCGTCGGGATCGACGCCGGCGATGTGATCGCCGAGGTGCTGCCCGAGGACAAGGTCGACGTCGTCAAGCGGCTCCAGGGTCAGGGGCGGAGCGTCGCGATGGTGGGGGACGGGGTGAATGACGCGGCAGCCCTTGCCACCGCCGACCTGGGTCTGGCGATGGGCACCGGCACGGACGCCGCGATCGAGGCGAGCGATCTGACGCTCGTACGCGGGGATCTGCGGGTGGCCGCGGACGCGATCCGGCTGTCGCGCCGAACCCTCGCCATCATCAAGGGGAATCTTGTCTGGGCCTTCGGATACAACGTGGCGGCACTGCCACTGGCGGCGGCCGGGCTGCTCAACCCCATGATCGCGGGGGCGGCGATGGCCTTCTCGTCGGTGTTCGTGGTGACGAACAGCCTCCGGCTCAAGGCATTCTCATGATGTTCGAGTGAGAGCCCCCCTAGAGTCCGGCGAGAGCCTCACATAAGCTCTTCACAAGGCTCGCGCATCTTCCTTACGCTTGGGCCCGGTTCGCATTTGGGGTCTCTTGCCTATCTTCAGGACATATGCAAGAGACGCAGGTCACAGTGATGTGAACGTAACCATCGAAGGGGTTCGTGAGTCTAAGTTGGCGATGTCAGAAGCGTCTTGGGGGGCGTGACTGGCATCTGGGGATGTCTTGGGGGACGTTCCTGGAACTGCGTTGCCGGGACACGTGCACCGGGGAGCTTTGAGCGGCCCTCCCGGCGGTACGCGTCCCGGCCAACCGCACCGTCTTGACGGAAGTTTTGCTCGTTTTGCTCGCAGTCAGTTCGTAACCCGTTCGTAGCAAGATCACAGCGATTCAGGCGCTGTCCATAGACGCCCGGCCGGATCCCGTGGGGGGAATCCGCACCGGGACAAGGAAAGCGCCCTGACTGCCGGCCCGTGGGGGGACCGGTAGCAGGGCGCTTTCCGTATTTTTGTGGCTCGGTTCGCCTCAGGGCACCGTGAGTGACCCGGGCAAGCCTGGCTAGCGGCTCTCGACCGGGACGAAGTCGCGCAGGACCTCGCCGGTGTAGATCTGGCGGGGGCGGCCGATGCGGGAGCCGGGCTCCTTGATCATCTCGTGCCACTGGGCGATCCAGCCCGGGAGGCGGCCGAGGGCGAAGAGGACCGTGAACATCTCGGTCGGGAAGCCCATGGCGCGGTAGATCAGGCCGGTGTAGAAGTCCACGTTCGGGTAGAGGTTGCGCGAGACGAAGTACTCGTCGGAGAGCGCGTGCTCCTCCAGCTTGAGGGCGATGTCCAACAGCTCGTCGGACTTGCCGAGCGCCGAGAGGACGTCGTGCGCGGCAGCCTTGATGATCTTCGCGCGCGGGTCGAAGGACTTGTACACCCGGTGGCCGAAGCCCATCAGGCGGACGCCGTCCTCCTTGTTCTTCACCTTGCGGATGAAGGAGTCGACGTCGCCGCCGTTGGCCTGGATGCCTTCCAGCATCTCCAGGACCGACGCGTTGGCGCCGCCGTGCAGCGGGCCCCAGAGGGCGGAGATGCCGGCGGAGATCGAGGCGAACATGTTCGCCTGCGAGGAGCCGACCAGACGGACCGTGGAGGTCGAACAGTTCTGCTCGTGATCCGCGTGCAGGATGAGCAGCTTCTCCAGCGCGGAGACGACGACCGGGTCGGGCACGTACTCCTGTGCCGGGACCGAGAACGTCATGCGGAGGAAGTTCTCGACGTACCCGAGGTCGTTGCGCGGGTAGACGAAGGGGTGGCCGATCGACTTCTTGTACGCGTACGCCGCGATCGTCGGAAGCTTGGCGAGAAGGCGGATCGTCGAAAGGTGACGCTGCTTCTCGTCGAACGGGTTGTGACTGTCCTGGTAGAACGTCGACAGGGCGCTGACCACCGACGACAGCATCGCCATCGGGTGGGCGTCGCGCGGGAAGCCCTGGAAGAAACGCTTGACGTCCTCATGCAGCAGGGTGTGCTGCGTGATCTCGTTCTTGAAGGTGGAGAGCTCGTCCACGTTCGGCAGTTCGCCGTTGATCAGCAGCGAGGCCACCTCAAGGAAGGTGGACTGCTCGGCCAGCTGCTCGATCGGGTACCCGCGGTACCGGAGGATGCCCTGCTCGCCGTCGAGATAGGTGATCGCGGATTTATAGGCGGCGGTGTTCCCGTACCCGCTGTCCAGCGTCACCAGACCCGTCTGTGCGCGCAGCTTCCCGATGTCGAAGCCCTTGTCGCCGACGGTGCTGTCGATCACCGGGTAGGTGTACTCGCCATCGCCGTAACGCACTACTACAGAGTTGTCGCTCACGTCATCCCTCACCGACGTTGTCCCTCTTCTTCGAGGTGCCCTGACTGTCTCTACCATCCCCCATTTGGCCCTGGAGAGTGCACTCGGGGTCGACCATTGGGCCTATTGGCGGCACTGAGTGCCGCCAACCTACTCATCCTGCCCCCCTTCGCCCTGGTTCCGGAAGTGCTGTGTGACCTTTGCGACTCGTTTGATCGATCATTTTTCCCGAGGGGGCGTTCGGGGGCTCTCAAGAGGCTCCCCGAAGGCGTCAGGCCTGCGCCAGGCGGAAGTCCAGGGCCGTGCACCGCCGTCCGGCGGACACCGTGCGGACCGCCTGACCTATCGCTTTGCGGGAGCCGACGAGGACGACCAGCTTCTTCGCACGGGTGACGGCCGTATAGAGGAGATTGCGCTGGAGCATCATCCACGCGCCCGTGGTCACCGGGATCACCACCGCCGGGTACTCGCTGCCCTGGGAGCGGTGGATGGTCACCGCGTACGCGTGGGCCAGCTCGTCGAGTTCGTCGAAGTCGTACGGCACCTCCTCGTCCTCGTCCGTCAGCACCGTCAGGCGCTGCTCGTCCTCGTCGAGGGAGGTGACGACGCCCACCGTGCCGTTGAAGACGCCGTTCTCGCCCTTCTCGTAGTTGTTGCGAATCTGGGTGACCTTGTCGCCGACGCGGAAGACCCGGCCGCCGAAGCGCTTTTCGGGGAGGTCGGGGCGGGCGGGCGTGATGGCCTGCTGGAGGAGGCCGTTGAGGGCTCCCGCTCCCGCCGGGCCCCGGTGCATCGGCGCGAGCACCTGCACATCGCGGCGCGGGTCGAGCCCGAACTTGGCCGGAATCCGCCGTGCCGCCACGTCCACCGTGAGCCGTCCCGCCTCTTCGGTGTCGTCCTCGACGAAGAGGAAGAAGTCGTTCATGTTGTCCGTGTGCGGGTGCTGCCCGGAGTTGATCCGGTGCGCGTTCGTCACCACCCCGGACTTCTGCGCCTGGCGGAAGACCTGGGTGAGGCGGACCGCAGGGACCGGACCGCCGTCGGCGAGCAGATCGCGCAGCACCTCGCCGGCGCCGACGCTGGGGAGTTGGTCGACGTCTCCCACGAAGAGGAGGTGCGCGCCCGGAGGCACCGCCTTGACCAGCTTGTTGGCGAGCAGGAGGTCGAGCATCGAGGCCTCGTCCACTACCACCAGGTCGGCGTCCAGCGGCCGGTCCTTGTCGTACGCCGCGTCGCCGCCCGGCTTCAGCTCCAGGAGCCGGTGCACGGTGGAGGCCTCGGCCCCGGTCAGCTCGGCGAGACGCTTGGCGGCGCGGCCCGTGGGGGCGGCCAGGACGACCTTCGCCCGCTTGGCGCGCGCCAGCTCCACGATCGAACGGACCGTGAACGACTTGCCGCAGCCGGGACCGCCGGTCAGCACGGCGACCTTCTTGGTGAGCGCGAGCCGGACCGCCTCCTCCTGCTCGGGCGCCAACTCCTGGCCCGTACGCCCCTTCAGCCAGGCAAGAGCCTTGTCCCAGGCCACGTCGCGGAAGCCGGGCATCCGGTCCTGGTCGGTGCGCAGGAGGCGCAACAGCTGGGCGGACAGAGAGATTTCGGCGCGGTGGAAGGGGACCAGGTAGATGGCCGTCACCGGTTCGCCGCCGTCCGGGCCCGGCACCTTCTCGCGGACGACACCGGGGTCCTCGCCGCCCTCGGCAGGTGCCGCCAGCTCTCCGAGGCACTCGATGACAAGGCCCGTGTCCACCTGGAGGAGCTTCACCGCGTCCGCGATCAGCCGCTCCTCGGGGAGGTAGCAGTGGCCCTGGTCGGTGGACTGTGAAAGGGCGTACTGAAGACCGGCCTTGACGCGCTCCGGGCTGTCGTGCGGGATGCCGACGGACTGGGCGATCTTGTCGGCGGTGAGGAAGCCGATGCCCCAGACGTCGGACGCGAGCCGGTAGGGCTGGTTCTTGACCACGGAGATCGACGCGTCGCCGTACTTCTTGTAGATGCGGACCGCGATCGACGTGGACACCTCGACGGTCTGGAGGAAGAGCATGACCTCCTTGATCGCCCTCTGCTCCTCCCAGGCGTCGGCGATCTTCTTGGTGCGCTTGGGGCCGAGCCCGGGGACCTCGATGAGCCGCTTCGGCTCCTCCTCGATGATCTGGAGGGTGTCCAGGCCGAAGTGCTGGGTGATGCGGTCGGCGAAGACCGGGCCGATGCCCTTGACCAGGCCCGACCCCAGATAGCGGCGGATGCCCTGGATGGTGGCTGGGAGAACGGTTGTGTAGTTCTCCACAGTGAACTGCTTGCCGAACTGGGGATGGGAGCCCCAGCGGCCTTCCATGCGGAGCGACTCCCCCGCCTGCGCACCGAGCAACGAGCCCACGACGGTGAGCAGGTCGCCGCCGCCGCGGCCGGTGTCGACCCGGGCGACCGTGTATCCGTTCTCCTCGTTGGCGTACGTGATCCGTTCGAGCACGCCCTCCAGGACAGCCAGCTGAGACATGATCCGACGCTACCGCCCCGGTCTGACAGCCCGGGACACGTGTGGACAATCCCCCGGCCACTCCGCGCCGGCTCGCTTCATCACGATCCGGTCTCGGGGTCTTGTCAATGCGCGTGTAATCGATTCCAATCCTTCATGTAATCGATTCCACAAGGAGGTGGAGCGGCGATGGCGAGCATCAAGGACGTTGCCGCCGAGGCCGGCGTATCCGTCGCCACGGTCTCGCGGGTCCTGAACGACCATCCGTCGGTCAGTGCGGACGCACGCGTCCGTGTGCTGGCCGCCGTGGAGACCCTGGGCTACCGCCCGAACGCCGTCGCCCGCTCCCTGCGCACGGACCAGACCCGCACCCTCGGCCTGGTCATCAGCGACGTGATGAACCCGTACTTCACCGAGCTGGCCCGCTCCGTCGAGGAGGAGGCCCGCGCCCTCGGCTACAGCGTGATCATCGGAAACGCCGACGAGCGGCCCGACCTTCAGGATCACCACGTACGGACCCTGCTGGACCGGCGCATCGACGGCCTCCTCGTCTCCCCCACCGACGGCGGCTCCCCCGGGATGCTGGACGCCGCGCGCGCGGGAACCCCGGTGGTGTTCGTGGACCGCTGGATCCCGGGCCTCGACGTGCCCGTGGTACGGGCGGACGGACGTGCGGCCGTACGCGATCTCGTCGCCCATCTGCACGGGCTCGGGCACCGCAGGCTGGCCATCATCGCCGGCCCGGGGGCGACCACGACCGGCAGCGAACGAGTCGAGGCCTTCCGGGCGGCCATGGCCGAGTACGGGATCCCGCTGCCCGACGCCTACATAGGGCAGGGCGATTTCCAGGCCGAGAGCGGGCGGCGGGCCACCGAGCGGTTCCTCGAACTCCCCGAGCCGCCGGAAGTCGTCTTCGCCGCCGACAATCTGATGGCGCTCGGCGCGCTGGACGCCATCCGCGCGCGCGGGATGCGGATTCCGCAGGACATCGCGCTCGCCGCGTTCGACGACATCCCCTGGTTCGTGCACACCGATCCGCCGATCACCGCGATCGCCCAGCCGACGGGCGAGTTGGGCCGGGCCGCCGTACGCGCCCTGGTCGACCACATCGAGGGGCGGCCCCCGCAGTCGGTCACCCTCCACGCCCGTCTCGTCGTGCGCCGGTCGTGCGGCGAGAAGTCCCCCGTACAGAGGAGCAACCTGTGAGCCGCACAGAGGAGTTGCTGCGTATCGAAGGGATACGCAAAACCTTTCCCGGCGTCATCGCGCTCGACAGCGTGGACTTCGATCTGCGCCGCGGTGAGGTGCACGTCCTGCTCGGCGAGAACGGCGCGGGCAAGAGCACCCTCATCAAGATGCTCTCCGGCGCCTACCACCCCGACGCGGGGCGCGTCCTCGTCGACGGCGAGGAGGTCCGTATCCAGGGGGCGCAGGACTCCGAGCGTCTCGGGATCGCGACCATCTACCAGGAGTTCAACCTCGTCCCCGATCTGACGGTCGCCGAGAACATCTTCCTGGGGAGGCAGCCACGCCGCCTGGGGATGATCGACCGGAAGAAGATGGAGGCCGACGCCGCCGTCCTCCTGGAGCGCGTCGGCGTAAATGTGTCTCCACGCGCGCGTGTGCGTGAGCTCGGTATCGCGCGCCTCCAGATGGTCGAGATCGCGAAGGCGCTCAGCCTCGACGCGCGCGTGCTGATCATGGACGAGCCGACCGCCGTGCTCACCTCCGAGGAGGTCGAGAAGCTCTTCGTGATCGTGCGCCAACTGCGCGAGGACGGCGTCGGGATCGTCTTCATCACCCATCACCTGGAGGAGATCGCCGCCATCGGCGACCGGGTCACGGTCATCCGGGACGGCGGGAGCGTCGGCCAGGTGCCCGCCTCCACGCCCGAGGACGAACTCGTACGGCTCATGGTGGGCCGTTCCATCGAGCAGCAGTACCCGCGTGAACGGGCCGACGCCGGGGCCGCGTTGCTCACCGTCGAGGGGCTGACCCGGGACGGCGTCTTCCACGACGTGAGCTTCGAGGTACGGGCCGGTGAGGTCGTCGGCATCGCCGGGCTCGTCGGGGCCGGTCGTACGGAGGTCGTACGGGCGGTCTTCGGAGCCGATCCGTACGACAAGGGGGCTGTCAAGGTCTCCGGTGCCTCGGTCCCCAGGCACGACGTCAGCGCGGCGATGACCGCGGGCATCGGGCTGGTGCCCGAGGACCGCAAGGGCCAGGGGCTGCTGCTCGACCAGTCGGTGGAGGAGAACCTCGGGCTCGTCACCATGCGGGCCGCCACCAAGGGCGGCCTTGTGGACCTCAAGGGGCAGCGCGAGGCCGCCGCGCGGATCGCGAAGCAGTTGGGCGTGCGGATGGCCGGACTCGGCCAGCACGTACGGACGTTGTCCGGCGGCAACCAGCAGAAGGTCGTCATCGGCAAGTGGCTTCTCGCCGACACCAAGGTGCTGATCCTCGACGAGCCGACGCGCGGTATCGACGTCGGCGCCAAGGTCGAGATCTACCAGCTGATCAACGAACTGACGGCCGCCGGTGCCGCCGTACTGATGATCTCCAGCGATCTGCCCGAAGTCCTCGGCATGAGTGACCGGGTGCTGGTGATGGCCCAGGGCCGGATCGCGGGCGAACTGTCCGCCGACGAAGCGACCCAGGACTCCGTGATGGCACTCGCCGTCAGCACACCAACCCAAGCAACTACCGCTGTGGAGGGCCACCGTGGCCACTGACACGCTGAAGAGCACGCCGGGCGCGAGTGGCGCCTCGGGGATCCGCCGGCTCCTGCTCGACAACGGGGCGCTCACCGCGCTCATCGTCCTGGTCATCGCCATGTCGGCGCTGTCCGGCGACTTCCTGACCACCGACAACCTCCTCAACGTCGGCGTCCAGGCGGCCGTGACCGCCATCCTCGCCTTCGGCGTCACCTTCGTGATCGTCTCGGCGGGCATCGACCTGTCGGTCGGCTCGGTGGCGGCCCTGTCGGCCACGGTCCTTGCCTGGAGCGCCACTTCACATGGTGTGCCGGTCGTCCTGGCCGTTCTGCTCGCCATCGCCACCGGCATCGCGGCCGGCCTGATCAACGGCTTCCTGATCGCCTACGGCAAGCTGCCGCCGTTCATCGCGACGCTCGCCATGCTGTCGGTGGCCCGCGGTCTGTCCCTGGTGATCTCGCAGGGCTCCCCGATCGCCTTCCCCGACTCGGTCTCGCACCTCGGCGACACCCTCGGCGGCTGGTTGCCGGTGCCGGTCCTCGTCATGATCGTGATGGGGCTCATCGCGGCCTTCATCCTCGGCCGGACCTACATCGGCCGGTCCATGTACGCGATCGGCGGCAACGAGGAGGCCGCGCGCCTGTCGGGGCTGCGCGTGTCCAAGCAGAAGCTCGCCATCTACGCCCTGTCCGGCGTCTTCGCCGCCGCCGCGGGCATCGTCCTCGCCTCCCGGCTCTCCTCCGCGCAGCCGCAGGCCGCCGACGGCTACGAGCTGGACGCGATCGCCGCGGTCGTCATCGGCGGCGCCTCCCTCGCGGGCGGCACCGGCAAGGCGTCCGGCACCCTGATCGGCGCGCTGATCCTGGCGGTGCTGCGCAATGGACTGAATCTGCTGTCCGTCTCGGCGTTCTGGCAGCAGGTCGTCATCGGTGTCGTCATCGCGCTGGCCGTCCTGCTCGACACCGTGCGCCGCAAGGCGGGTGCCACGCCGGTCTCCGGCGCCTCCGGTGGCGGCAAGGGCAAGCAGGCGACGACATACGCGCTCGCTGCCGTGGTCACAGTGGCGATCGTGGGCGCGACCTCCTTCCTGCACAACGACTCTTCTACGAGCGCGAAGCCGAAGGTCGGCCTGTCCCTCTCCACGCTCAACAACCCGTTCTTCGTGCAGATCCGGTCGGGTGCCCAGGCCGAGGCGAAGAAGCTGGGCCTGGACCTGACGGTCACGGACGCCCAGAACGACGCCTCCCAGCAGGCCAACCAGCTGCAGAACTTCACCAGTTCGAACTACGGCGCGATCATCGTCAACCCGGTGGACTCGGACGCGGCGAGCAACTCCGTGAAGGCCGCCGACAAAGCGAAGATCCCCGTGATCGCCGTAGACCGAGGCGTCAACAAGGCGACTGTGGACACGCTGGTCGCCTCCGACAACATCGCCGGCGGTGAACTCGCCGCCAAGACGATCGCCGAGAAGCTCGGCGGCACCGGCAAGATCGTGATCCTCCAGGGCCAGGCGGGCACGTCGGCCGCCCGCGAGCGCGCCCAGGGCTTCGCCGACGGACTCAAGGCCTACCCCGGCATCCAGGTCCTCGCCCAGCAGCCCGCCGACTTCGACCGCACCAAGGGTCTCGACGTGATGTCGAACCTGCTCCAGGCCCACCCCGACGTCCAGGGTGTCATCGCCGCCAACGACGAGATGGCCCTCGGCGCGATCAAGGCGCTGGGCTCCAAGGCCGGCAAGTCGGTCTCGGTCGTCGGCTTCGACGGCACACCCGACGGCCTGACGGCGGTCAAGCAGGGCACGTTGTACGCGTCCGTGGCCCAGCAGCCGAGTCAGCTCGGCAAGATCGCCGTGGACAACGCGCTGCGCGCCGCCCAGGGCAAGAAGGTGCAGACGACGGTGAAGGTGCCGGTGAAGGTGGTCACGAAGGGGAACGTTGCCGGGTTCACCGGCTGACAGCGGTCAAGTCACCATTGTGGGGAGACACTTCATGTACGACTACGACCTGCTGGTCGTGGGTTCGGCCAACGCCGACCTGGTGATCGGTGTCGAGCGCCGGCCCGCGGCCGGGGAGACGGTGCTCGGCTCCGACCTGACCGTCCACCCCGGCGGCAAGGGCGCGAACCAGGCGGTCGCCGCCGCCCGACTCGGCGCGAGTACGGCCCTGTTGGCCCGCGTCGGCAACGACGCGCACGGGCGGCTGCTGCTGGACTCACAGCGGGCGGCCGGTGTCGACACCGTGGGCGTCCTGGTCGGCGGGGCGCCCACCGGGGTCGCGCTGATCACGGTCGATCCGTCCGGGGACAACAGCATCGTGGTCTCGCCCGGTGCGAACGGGCGGCTGACGCCCGGCGACGTCCGCGCGGCCGGGAGCCTCTTCCAGGCCTCCCGGGTGGTCTCGGCGCAGCTGGAGATCCCGTTGGAGACGGTCGTGGAGGTCGTACGGAATCTCGCCGACGACAGCCGCTTCGTACTGAATCCCTCGCCGCCCCGGCCGCTGCCCCGGGAGGTACTGGCGGCCTGTGACCCGCTGATCGTGAACGAGCACGAGGCGCGCGTACTGATCGGCGCGGACGCCGGTCCGGAGCCCGAGGACTGGGCGCGGCACCTGCTCGCTCTCGGCCCGAGCTCCGTGGTCATCACGCTGGGCGAGCAGGGCGCGCTGGTCGCCCAGCGAGCCGGGGCGCGGGTCCGGGTGCCGTCCGTGCGGGTCGAGGCCGTGGACACGACCGGGGCGGGCGACGCGTTCACCGCGGCGCTGGCCTGGCGGCTGGGGCTCGGGGAGTCGCTGGCCGAGGCCGCCGCGTACGCCGCTCGGGTCGGGGCCGCCGCGGTCACGCGGCCGGGTGCGCAGGAGTCCTTCCCGACGGCGGAGGAGGTCGCCGCCCTGTGAAGAAGGCGGGAATTCTGAACCGTCATCTCGCGGGCGCGCTGGCCGAGTTGGGCCACGGGGACGGGGTTCTGGTCTGCGATGCGGGGATGCCGATACCGGCGGGGCCGCGGGTCGTGGACCTGGCCTTCCGGGCCGGGGTGCCGTCCTTCGCCGAGGTGCTCGACGGGCTGCTGGACGAGCTGGTGGTGGAGGGCGCCACCGCCGCGCGCGAGGTCCGGGAGGCCAACCCGGAGGTCACGGCGTTGTTGGAAGGGCGTTTCCCGGGGTTGTGGACGGTCTCGCACGAGGAGCTGAAGTCGCTGTCGTCGGGGGCTCGGCTGGTCGTACGGACCGGGGAGGCCCGGCCGTACGCGAATGTGCTGCTGCGGTGCGGGGTGTTCTTTTAGGGTCCGGCCGGTCCGGTCCGTCTGGTCCGTCTGGTCCGCTCCGTCAGGGCGCCGACCCGTGAGCGCGCCGCTCCGTCAGGGCGCCGGGAAGGCGAGCCGTACGCCGAGCTGTTTCTCGGTCCGGCGCAGTGACGGGACCAGAGTCGCGCGCAACTCGCTCACCTCGTCGGCGTGTTCGGTGAGGAAGCGGGCGCGCAGCCGTTGCCTGGCCGGTTCGCGGACGGCTTCGACGGGGCGCATGCAGGTGGCGTAGGCGCGGCCGAGTTCGTGTGCGGCGCGGGGGAGGTCGGCGGGGGCGACGGTTTGCATGTGGGCGTCGGCAAGGGCCATGAAGGCCTGCTCGTCACGGGCCTGGATGCCCTGTTCGGCAAGGCAGCCGGGAAGGGTGCGCAGGGCCCGGACCGTGGCGGGATCACCGCGCAGCGAGACGAGTTCACCGAACCAACGTTGCTGGAGCGGGGCGTAGGTGTCGCGCAGCTCTTCGGCGGCAGCCGCTCCTTCGGCCTGGCACTCGCGGATCGCGGCCGGACTGCCGCCGCCGGTCGCGGCGGAACTCGCCGCCGGGGCGGGGACCGTGGCGCTCTCGCTCATTCCGTGCCGGGCGATGAAGTCCAGGTCGGGGAGTTCGAACAACCGGATGAAGGCGAGCGGTACCTGCTCGGGGAGCCCGATCCCGCGGTCGTGTGCGCAGGAGGCCGCGGCTGCGCGGGCCACCTGCTGCCCGAAGGTGTCCAGGCCCTGGGTCCAGCGGGTTTCGGCACCGGTCGCGGGGAAGACCATGGTTACGGCGTCGTCCGGCAGGGCGTAGTCGAGGCGGGCGGGGGCCACGCGCGCGGACGACGTGCCGTTCGACGGGCCTTCCGACGGGCCGGGCTCGCCGGACGGGACGGGACCGGCCGAGCAGGCGGCGAGCAGTGCGGCGGCGGACGCCGCGGCTACGACACGGGCTGCGGTACGACCCGCGACACCGGCCACGACACGCGCTGCCGTAGGACCCGCGACACCGGCCGCGGTACCGGCCGCGCCCCGGGGCACGAACCGGCGCGGGATCGCGGGGCGGATCGACCAGGACACCGGACGGATCACGCGGACCACTCCATCTCCTTCGGAGACCGGGTGGTGCCGTCGGACCGCGACGACACCACCCGGCGACGCGGAATCCGGGTCAGTGCGTGATGGTGACGGCGTCTCCGCCGTCGTAGTAGCTCGCGACCGTGAACGCGGTGCCGTCATTGACGCTTGTGCACAGCCAGTACGTGGAGTCGTTGATGCTGTGGCTGCCGTCGGAGGCCCAGACGTAACCCTTGTTACAGGTGCTCCAGACACCGCTGGAGTTACGGAGGCGGCCGGCGTACCGGTCGCCGAGCGTGCTCGTCGAGTCGTTGGAGTAGGTGAGGTTGAGGTCGCCACAAGTGCTGGTGGAGGACTTGTAGCGGATGGTGCCCACGCCTCCGTAGGCACCGGTGGTGAGCGAGGAGGCCACGCAGGCCTGCGGCGCGGCCGACGCCGCCGGAGCGAGTGTCACCACGCAGGTCGCGGCGGAGACCAGGGCGAGTGCGCCGGCCATGACGGTTCTGTTCATGGGTGTTCCCCCTTGGTTGGCAGTGCGGGCCTTGCTGGGCGGTGCAGTTGCTGGACGGTGCGGACCTTGCTTTGCGGTGCGAATGCCTTGCGGTGCGAATGCTTGGCAGTGCGGGCGGGCATCGCATCCCACCCGTGCCGGCATCGAGCGCGCCTCGTATGTGACTCGTGTCTGCCGCACACATGACTCACATGTGACTCGTGTGTGCCTCGATTGCGCTTCTGTGCCTCGATTGCGCTTCGCCGCTGACGCTCGCAGACCGGGACAGGCCCGTACTACGACCTTCGACCGGAGTCGAAAGACCGAGACCCGGCGGCGGACGCCGGCACTCCGGTGGTGCCTGAAGGGTCCGTGATGCGTGAGGGACCGACGGGGCGGAGCATCGCCGCGCCGAGCGGGGTGAGTGTGTGCAGCACGGTGTTGTTCGAGCGCTGACTGATGATCAGGCCCGCGTCGCGCAGCACGGTGGTGTGATGCGTGGCGGTGGCGGGCGAGACGCCCAGGAACCTCGCCAGTTCCGATGTGGTCGCGCCCTCGGCGAGCGTCCGCAGCGCGGCCGCGCGGGTCTTGCCGAGGAGCGCGCCGAGGGAGGCGTCGGACGGAAGCGCGGGCGCGGGCAGCCGGGAGCGGTGCAGGGGATAGATCAGCACCGGCTGCAAGGTGTCGTCGGCCAGCGCGATCGGGGTCCGCCAGCAGAAGTACGAGGGTACGAGGCGCAGCCCGCGCCCGCCGAGATGGAGGTCCCGGTCCTCGACGTAGTCGACCCGGAGAACGGGCGTATGCCAGCGCATGGTGGGGGTGAGGCCGGCGAGCAGGCCGTCGATGCCCGTGTCGAGGGTCTCGCGGGCCCGCAGGGCGCACTCACCGGTGATGCTCGCGCCGATGCGGTCGTGGTGCGGCGCGATCACGGCGTTGTGGTAGGCGCGGAGGACCTTGACGAACTCCTCGCGGTTCGCGCGTTCGACCAGGGTCTGGGCCCAGGGGGGAGCACCACTGACCCGGCCCAGTGTGTCCAGCTCGCAGGCGACCCGCGTGGGCGCGGTGTCGACGATCGCCATGAGCCCCCGGTCCAGCCCGTCGGCCGACTCCTGCGGGGTCAGGAAGTCCGGGAAGTAGCGTGCGCGGGGCACGACCGGGACGAGCAGCTGGCGCACCGCGCCACCGAGCGGCGTGCCCACCAGGGTGTCCCGGGCGGTGCGGTACCAGTCGGCGTAGGCCCAGCGCCCCTGCGAGGTCTGCAGCCTGTGCAGGCTGCAGACGATCTCCCAGAGCGGATCGGGCTCCCTGGCCAGCCGGACACGTCCGAAGTCCTTGGGCCCGAAGTGGATACGCAACACAAATCTCGCCCCCCGCGGTTGTCCGCCGCCGGCTCACCTCTGCTCAGCCATGCTCAGCTCTGTGCACGGAGCAGAGTGGGCGACAGTTGCCACGGGAGGGAACGCCTTATCCAGCCGCTCCCTGACGCCACTTGGGCTGAAATACGGGGTTGACGCCGCCTGCGGTGGGCGGGAGCCGTGATCCTCATGGCAGGGAACAGCTTCGCTCATGGCCGGGAACAGCTTCGAGGGGGGTCCGGTCCGTCGACCGGGCCCCCCTCGGGTTCCCCTCCACATCAAGACCCCCGCGATCCCCCCAGATCCCCCTCCAGAAGTCCTGATGCCAAGTACGACCCGCAAGGTGGGGGCAGGGTTGTACGGAGTTCTGAGATTTTTCTGGCGTACGGGTGGGACGGGGCGGACGCCGAGGTGAGGTGGCGTACGAGTGGTGAGGCAGTCTGCGAGCGCGGTGTCAGCGGACGCTGACGGTCACCGTCTTGGAGACGGTCTTGCCGTCGACGACGCGCAGGGTCTCGGTGCCCTTGGTCTTGACCTTGTCGGAGAGCTTGTAGGTGCCCTTCTTGACGGTGGTGCTCGCGGGCAGCGAGACCCACTTGCCGTTGACCTTCTCCTGCAGCGTCACTTTGCTGCCGTCCTTCAGACCGGCGGCGGAGCCGGTGAAGGTGATCGACTGGCCGGTCTTCGCCTTGGTGGTGCTGGCCGAGACGGTGATGGCGGGAGCCTTCGCCTTCGCGGTCGGTACGGCCGCGTTGGCGGCCGTGGCGCCTCCGGCAACGAGGGCGGCGGTGGCGAGGGAAACAGCGGCGATTCGAATGTTCACAGCGAACTCCTTGGTCAATTGCCATTTCTTTGGAAATCCGCCACACACCCCTTTCGGCTTGCGGCGAACTTGACCATACAGACACGTCCTGAGCAATTGCGGTTCCCTCTATTCTCGAAAAAGGCCAGGTCAACAGCTAAATCACAGGAAACGTGTCAGATGCATCAACCCTGATCTGCACGTATTTGAAAGGCCTGTGGAATTGAGCCGCGAAAAATATCTGGAGCCGGCCGCACACTCCCCACCAAGGACAGCGAAACCTCGCTGACCGTCGCCGGCAACCTCACCGCGAGCGCCGACCTGCGGGTTTCCTCGCGAAGATAAGATGTCCCCGCCTCGAAAGAGGCGTACAGCGGGGGGACTTGGGATGATCGGGACGGTGTTCCGGAGCGCGGATGTGCCCACGGAGGACAGGTTCGAATACTGGCGGGAGTTGGTCCACAGGGCGATCGCGCCCACTGACATCAGCAGCGAGCACACCATCGACTTCTGGGCCGAGCAGCGGCTGCTGGAGCTGGGGCCCGTAATGGTGTGGCCTGCGTCGTTCCTGCCGACACGGTTCCGGCGCACCGAGAAACTCATCCGACAGGTCGACCCCGAGTTGTTCCACCTGTCCCTGATTCTCGATGGCGGGCTTGGCCTCGACCATGCCGGGCGGAGCGAACTGTGCGGCCCGCGCGACCTGTGGGTGACCGACAGCTCGCAGCCCTACGACGTGCGCCCGCCGGACGACGGGAACCTCCGCGTGATCACCGGGGTGGGCGTGGACTTTCCCAAGGCGCTGCTGCCGCTGCCCCCGGACCGCGTCCGGGAGCTGCTGGGCAGACGGCTGCCGGGGCGGGAGGGAACGGGCGCCCTGCTGGCGGACTTCCTCACCGGCCTGGACAGGGAGGCCAACTCCCTCCAGCCGTCCGACGCGCCACGCCTCGGTACGGTCCTGGTCGACCTGCTGACCGCCTGGTTCGCCCAGTTACTGGAGGTGGAGGGCACCCTGCCGCCGGAGACCCGGCACCGGGCCATGACCGAGCGCATACGCGCGTTCATCCGCCAGAACCTGCACGACCCCGAGCTGACACCGGCCACGATCGCCGCCGCGCACCACATCTCCGTCAGCTACCTGCACCGCCTCTTCCAGGACGAGGTACGGGGCGAGACGGTAGCGGCCTGGATCCGCAGCCGGCGGCTGGAGGGCGCCCGCCGCGACTTGGCGGACCCCACGCTGGACGCCACCCCGATCCACGCCATCGCCTCTCGCTGGGGCCTCCCGCGCGGCTCCGGATTCACCCGCGTCTTCCGCAGCGCGTACGGACTCTCCCCCAGGGAGTGCCGACTCCAGGCCCTGGCCGTACAGGAGTAGACGCAATGGCAACTATCTGTGGACTCAGGGCCAACGACAGCCACGGGAGTCACCCGCATTCTGGACCTTGGTGTTCCATCCCTACCGGGGAGGGATGGAACACCAAGGCGTCTCCGCGACTTTCCGCGCCTCGGGCCGCTACGCCGCGTGCTCCACGAACCGCGCCGCCGTCTCAGCCAGCACCTCACGCCCGTCGCGTGCCCACAACCCGTCGTTGAACAGCTCGACTTCGATGGGACCGGTGTAGCCCGCCGCCTCGACGTACGAGCGCCACTGACGCATGTCGATCGAGCCGTCGCCGATCTGGCCGCGGCCGTTGAGGACGCCCTCGGGCAACGGGGTGGTCCAGTCGGCGAGTTGGAAGGTGTGGATGCGGCCGGCGGCGCCCGCGCGGGCGATCTGGGCGGGAGCCGTGTCGTCCCACCAGATGTGATACGTGTCCACCGTGACGCCGACCTGGTCCGCGGGGAAGCGTTCCGCGAGGTCCAGGGCCTGGGCCAGGGTCGACACCACGCAACGGTCCGAGGCGTACATGGGGTGCAGCGGCTCGATGGCCAGGCGTACGCCCCGCTGCGCCGCGTACGGGCCCAACTCCCCCAGCGCCTCCGCGATGCGCTCCCGGGCGCCGTGCAGGTCCTTGTCTCCGGTCGGCAGCCCGCCGGAGACCAGGACCAGTGTGTCCGTGCCGAGCGTGGCCGCCTCGTCGATCGCCGAACGGTTGTCCGCCAGGGCGGCGGCCCGCTCGGCCGGATCGATCGCCGTGAAGAAGCCACCCCGGCACAGGGTCGTCACCGCCAGACCCGCGCCTCGGACCAGCTTGGCGGTCGCGTCGAGCCCGTAGGCATGAACCGGCTCACGCCAGAGGCCGACACCGGGGACGCCCAACGCCAAACAGGCATCGACCAGTTCGGGCATCGACAGCTGCTTCACCGTCATCTGGTTGATGGAGAATCGCGACAGGTTCACTTTCACTGAGCCACTCCGTACAGGGAAAGCATCGTCCTCATTCTCGTCTCGGCCAGCTCCGGATTCGGGAACAGGCCGAGGCCGTCGGCCAGTTCGTAGGCGCGGGCGAAGTGCGGGAGCGAGCGCGCCGACTGCAGACCGCCGACCATCGTGAAGTGGGACTGGTGGCCGGCGAGCCACGCCAGGAAGACAACTCCCGTCTTGTAGAAGCGGGTCGGGGTCTGGAAGAGATGGCGGGACAACTCGACGGTCGGGTCGAGAAGCTCCCGGAAGCCCTTCACATCGCCCGTGTCCAGGACCCGTACGGCGTCCGCCGCCAGGGGCCCCAACGGGTCGAAGATGCCCAACAGCGCGTGGCTGAAGCCCTGTTCGTCGCCCGCGATCAGTTCGGGATAGTTGAAATCGTCGCCGGTGTAGCAGCGCACGCCCTGCGGGAGACGGCGTCGGATGTCGATCTCGCGCCCGGCGTCCAGCAACGAGACCTTGATGCCGTCCACCTTGTCCGGGTGGGCCGCGATGACCTGCAAGAACACATCCGTGGCGGCGTCCAGGTCGCTCGACCCCCAGTAGCCCTCCAGCGCCGGGTCGAACATCGGCCCCAGCCAGTGCAGGACCACGGGTTCGGACGACTGCCGGAGCAGATGCCCGTACACCTCCAGGTAGTCCTCGGGTCCGGCGGCGGCCGCCGCCAGCGCACGCGAGGCCATCAGGATCGCCTGGGCGCCCGACTCCTCGACGAGGGCCAGCTGCTCCTCGTAAGCCTTCCGGATCTCCTCCAGCGAGCCCCTCGTGAGCTGGTCCGTGCCGACGCCGCAGGCGATCCGTCCGCCGACCGCCTTGGCCTCGGCGGCCGACCGGCGGATGAGTTCCGCCGCGCCGGCCCAGTCGAGCCCCATCCCCCGCTGTGCGGTGTCCATCGCCTCGGCGACACCGAGCCCGTGGGCCCACAGATGGCGGCGGAAGGCGAGGGTCGCGTCCCAGTCGACGGCCGCGGGCGAGTCGGGGGACACATCCGCGTACGGATCGGCGACGACATGCGCCGCCGAGAAGACCGTACGGGAGGCGAAGGGCGCACCGGAGGCGTGGACGAGGGATTCGGAGCGCGGTGTATACGTACGCAACTCGCCACCCACCCCCGGCAGTTGAATGGCCCTCACAGCGAAATCTCCGGTACGTCGAGACGGCGGCCCTCGGCCGAGGACTTCAGGCCGAGTTCGGCGAGCTGGACACCGCGGGCGCCGGCGAGGAGGTCCCAGTGGTAGGGCGCGTCCGCGTACACGTGCCGGAGGAACAGTTCCCACTGGGCCTTGAAGCCGTTGTCGAACTCGGCGTTGTCGGGGACCTCCTGCCACTGGTCGCGGAAGGAGTAGGTGGCCGGGATGTCAGGGTTCCAGACCGGCTTGGGCGTCGAACTCCGGTGCTGGACGCGGCAGTTGCGCAAGCCGGCCACAGCCGATCCCTCCGTCCCGTCGACCTGGAACTCGACCAGCTCGTCGCGGTTGACCCGCACGGCCCACGACGAGTTGATCTGCGCGATCGCACCGCCCGCCAGCTCGAAGATGCCGTACGCGGAGTCGTCGGCCGTGGCGTCGTACGGCTTGTTCTGCTCGTCCCAGCGCTGCGGGATGTGGGTGGTGGCGATGGCCTGGACGGAGGTGACCCGCCCGAAGAGCTCGTGCAGCACGTACTCCCAGTGCGGGAACATGTCGACGACGATGCCGCCGCCGTCCTCCGCGCGGTAGTTCCAGGAGGGCCGCTGGGCGGACTGCCAGTCGCCCTCGAAGACCCAGTAGCCGAACTCCCCGCGGATGGACAGGATCCGGCCGAAGAAGCCGCCGTCGATGAGGCGCTTGAGCTTGAGCAGGCCGGGGAGGAAGAGCTTGTCCTGGACGACGCCGTGCTTGATGCCCTTGTCACGAGCGAGACGGGCCAGTTCCAGAGCGCCGCCGAGGCCGGTCGCGGTCGGCTTCTCGGTGTAGATGTGCTTGCCCGCCACGATCGCCGCCTTGAGCGCCTCCTCGCGGGCGGAGGTGACCTGTGCGTCGAAGTAGAGGTCGATGGTGGGGTCGGCCAGGACGGCGTCCAGGTCCGTGGACCACTCCTCAAGGCCGTGCCGCTCGGCAAGCGCTTTCAGGGCGTGCTCGCGACGGCCGACGAGGACGGGTTCGGGCCACAGCACGGTGCCGTCGCCCAGGTCGAGGCCGCCCTGTTCACGCAGGGCGAGGATGGAGCGGACAAGGTGCTGGCGGTAGCCCATACGCCCCGTCACGCCGTTCATGGCGATACGCACCGTCTTGCGTGTCACGTCATTCCCTTCGTACGCGGGTTCCGCGCCCCGTACGCCCCACTGAGGAACTGGTGAGCGCATCAGCAAGCGCTTTCTACTAAGGGAGAAGCTAGCCTCTGTCGAGCCCATTGGACAAGACCAACAGAGGGACGGGATGTTCGATCGGTCGGACGGGTGGACGCGGGGGGTGTGGTCAGGGTCGGATGTACCCGCATATAGGGGCCGTCCGAACACGCGGTTCCCAGGAGCCGTGGACCGCCCCCTGGGAACCGCGTGGCCGCACCCCGTAACGACAACCACGACGAGAACCACAACAACAACCACAACAAGAACCACAACAAGTGGCGCGACCGGAGGACGACGAGATGACCGTGACCCTGGCGGACGTGGCGGCACGTGCGCAGGTCTCGCCCGCGACCGTGTCCCGGGTGCTGAACGGGAACTATCCCGTCGCGGCGACCACGCGCGAGCGGGTACTGCGTGCGGTGAACGAGCTGGACTACGTACTGAACGGCCCCGCGAGTTCGCTGGCCGCGGCGACGTCCGACCTCGTGGGGATCCTCGTCAACGACATCGCCGACCCCTTCTTCGGAATCATGGCGGCCGCGATCCAGTCGGAGATCGGGGGGCCCGGGGGGCGCGCGGGCGGGGAACGGCTGGGGGTCGTGTGCAACACGGGCGGCTCCCCGGAGCGTGAACTGACCTACCTCACGCTCCTTCAGCGCCAACGCGCCGCCGCCGTCGTCCTCACCGGCGGCGCGATCGAGGACGCCGCACACGCCGGCGCCGTCGCCGCGAAGCTGCGCAGGCTGACGGAGGCCGGAACCAAGGTCGTCCTCTGCGGACGGCCGCCCTCACCGGAAGCCGCCGAGGCGATCGCCCTCACCTTCGACAACCGCGGCGGCGGCCAGGAACTCACCGAGCATCTGATCGGCCTCGGGCACCGGAAGCTCGGCTACATCGCCGGCCCCGAGGAGCGGACGACGACCCGGCACCGCCTCGAAGGCCACCGGGACGCGCTCGCCGCACGCGGGATCAAAGACGACCCACTGCGCATCGTGCACGGCCGGTACGACCGCCGCTCCGGCTACGAGGCGACACTCGAACTCCTGCGCCACGAACCCTCGTTGACCGCCATCGTCGCCGCGAACGACACCGTGGCACTCGGTGCGTGCGCCGCACTGCGGGACTCGGGACTACGGATTCCGGACGACGTGTCCGTCGCGGGCTTCGACGACCTGCCGTTCAGCATCGACGCGGTACCCGCGCTGACGACGGTACGACTGCCACTGACCGAGGCGGGGGCACGCGCCGGCCGGATCGCGATGGGCCGGGAGGAGCCGCCGCCCGGGGGGATCGCCACGGTGCGGGGGGAGTTGATGGTGCGGGGCTCGACGGGAGCGCCGCGGCCGTAGAGGCTCACGGGGCTCGGGCGTAGAACCTGCACGAGCCCCGAACTCGGGAGCTGCACGGGCCCCGAACCCAGGAGCTGCACGAGCCCCCACGCGCCGGCAGCCGCATACGCACGGAAGGGGCCGTGCCGGTACGTCCACATGCCCGTCGCGTACGTTCGCGTCACCGGACCCCTCGCTTCCTGCCCAACGTCTGATCCGGCGGCGACGGGCGGGACGTACCGGCACGCCCCCGACCCACCCACCGCGCACCGCACCGCATCGCACCGCACCGCACCGCACCGCACCGCACCGCACCGACGGACGACGGACCGCAGACGCTGGACGCACGGCTGACGACGACCGGCAGCCCCTGCACGAGGCCGTCCGGAACACACGCCCGGACGCGGCTTACCCTCGTACTCACAGAACCTCTGACTGAGTCAACAAAAGAGCCGACCACCCGGGACCGACCATGACCGTCCAGGACATCCGCTCCTTCAACCGCTTCTATACGAACGTCATCGGCGCCCTCGACTACGGCCGCCACCTCTACGCCCCCTACACGCTCACCGAGTCCCGCGTCCTGTACGAACTCGCCCACTCCCCTCGTACGGACGCCGCCGACCTACGCCGCGAACTCTCCCTGGACGCGGGGTACTTGAGCCGCATCCTGAACAAGTTCGAGCAGGACGGACTGGTCGAGCGCGCGCCGTCCGAGAAGGACCCGCGGCGCCGTCGCGTCACGCTCACCGCGCGTGGCCGGGAGGTGGCCGGCCTGCTGGACGAGCGGGCACGGGAGAGCGTCGGTGCGCTGCTCGCCACGGTGGCCCCCGCCGACCGGCCACGGCTCGCGGAGGCGATGCGCACGGTGCGGACGCTCCTGGGCGACGGACGGGACCGGGGGCAAGGCCGGGAACGGGGCCCGGCACAGGACCGGGGACAGGTCCCGGGACAGGGCCGGGCTCCCCGTCACGAGGACGTCGTGCTGCGCGAGCCCGCCCCCGGCGACCTCGGCTGGATCGTGCAGCGCAACGCCGCGCTGTACACGGCCGAGCTCGGCTGGAACACCGACTACGAGGGCCTGGTGGCAAGGATCGTCGCCGACTTCGCCGAGGACCACGATCCGCACCTGGAGCGGGTGTGGATCGCCGAGCTCGACGGCCGGCCGGTGGGCTGCGTGATGTGCGTACGGGACGACGCCCCCGCGACGGCCCGCCTCCGCCTCCTCCTCGTCGAACCGGACGCGCGCGGCCTGGGCATCGGCGACCAACTGGTCACGGCCGTCGCCGACTTCGCACGCGGCGTCGGCTACCACGATCTCGTCCTTTGGACCAACGACGTCCTGGCCTCGGCCCGCCGCGTCTACCAGCGCCACGGTTTCGTCCTCGTCTCCGAGAAACCGCACCGCTCCTTCGGCGCGGATCTGGTCGGCCAGGACTGGCGTCTGGACCTGCGCGGCAACGCTGAGTGACGAGTAAAGTCCACCTCATGAAGCTGGCCTTTTCCACCCTCGGCGTCCCCGCACTCCCGGTCCCCGAAGTCGTACGCCTGGCCGTCGAGCACGGCTACCACGGCGTCGAACTGCGCGCGCATCCGGAGGAGCCCGTACACCCCGGTATCGGACCGGCGGAACGGGCGGACGTGGCCGCGGAGTTCAAGGCGTCCGGCATCGAGATCCTCGGCCTGGCGGGATACGCACGCGTCGCCGCGCCGGGCGACGACACCGCCGTACTCGCGGAGATCCGAGAACTCCTGGACCTGGCAAGGGACTTGGGCGCACCCTTCGTCCGCGTCTTCCCGGGGGGCGCCGACCAGAGCCCCGAGGAGGCGGACGCGACGGCGGCTCGACGCCTGGGCACGGCGGCGGAGTACGCCGCCGAGGTGGGCGTACGCATCCTGCTGGAGACGCACGACTCGCACCGCACCGGCGCGGCCGCGATCCGTGTCCTCGGCCCGGTCGGCCACCGGCAGGTGGGCTCACTGTGGGACGTCATGCACACCTGGCTGGGCGGCGAGCAGCCGTCGTCGACGTACGCGGCGCTGGCCCCGCACCTCGGCTACGTCCAGGTCAAGGACATCGCGTCCGCCGAGGACACGACCCCGCTGCCACTCGGAGCGGGGGTACTCCCGCTCACCGAGTGCGTGGAACTGCTCTCCCGCGAGGGCTGGGACGGCTGGCTGTGCTGGGAGTACGAGAAGCGGTGGTACGAGAAGGCGGCGCCGTTCCCGGGCTTGCTCGGCCCGGGCCGGGAACACCTCGCACGACTGCTGAACGGGTCGGCGTAGCCGGGCGCAATCCAGGGTGATTTCGCCGGCCGCGGCCGGGGCCCACGGGCCCGGCGCTCGGCGGGTTGCCGGTACCTGGAGTGGGAGCTCGCCCGATACCCGCTGCCCGGCTGGGACACCGACCTGCTGCTCGACGCCGCGGACCGCATCTCAAGAACAGGCGACGTTCCCCTACAGCGAAGCCTCTTCGCCCGCGTCGAGGCAGCGGCCAGGAGCGCAGGGCACGGCCCGGTGCTGGACGCATGGGGGGAGGATCTCGACCCGATGCGACCGCAATGCGCCGCCCGAGGACGCGGCCCTACGCCGGACGGGCAATGAACTTCACAGAGCTGGAGCCGGAGCCGGACTCGTCGAGGCACCAGTCCAGTACCGCCGGCCAGGAGCCGTACCCGGCGTCCAGGTCGAGGTGGCCCGCACCCGGGATGAGTTCGGTGGGGATGCCCAGGGGGTCGCCGTAGGCAGCGAGGGCGCCCCCGGCGCAGTACGGGTCGTCGTCGCCCGCGACCAGTCGGGTCGGCCCCGGCAGGGTGAGCGGGAAGGCGGGCGGGGCGAACGCCGCGACCTCCGGGATCCCCAGGAGTGTGGACGCCGACGGCGGCCCCACGAACAGGACTCGGTCGACGTCGAGCCCCTTGGCATCGCGGGCGACCGCGTGCAGCCACAGCAGAACGGACAGGCTGTGGGCGATCACCACGCGCTCGACGCCGCGCGGCAGACCTTCGAGGTGCCGGGACAACTCCGCCAGCCACACGTCCAGGTCCGGGTCATCGGGGTCGGGCAGCTGGGGGTACACGACGAGGTGCCCCAGGTCGGTCAGTTGGTCGGCCAGCCAGTGCTGCCAGTGGTCGGACGGCCGATGGTTCTGCCAGCCGTGCAGGATGAGGAAGCTCCGGGAGGTCATGGGGTGATGGTTTCCGATCACCCGCCCCACGGTCCAGTTAATCTTTCGGGGTGGAACAGGTAAGCGAGACCTTCACTGTTGACCTCCGTCGGCTGACCGTCCTGCGCGAACTCCAGCGGCGCGGCAGCCTCGCCCGGGCCGCGGAAGCCCTGCACCTCACGCCGTCGGCGGTCTCCCAGCAGATCGCCGCCCTCGCCCGCGAGGTGGGCGCCCCGCTGACCGAGCGCGACGGCCGGGGCGTACGGCTGACCGGGCAGGCCCGGGTACTGCTGGCGCACGCCGATCTCATCGCCGCCCAACTGGAGCGGGCGCGCGCTGACTTGGCCGCGTACGGCGAGGGCGGCGGGCGGGCGTCCGTCACCGTCGGCGCCCTCTCCAGCGGCATCCTCGGCCTCCTGCCCGGCGCGCTCGCCGGCCTCGCCGAGCGGCTGCCCCACGTCCGGATCGACGTCGTCGAGGCCCAGCCACCCGACCTGTTCACCGCCCTCGACGCCGGCCAGGTCGACGTCGCCATCGCCGTGGACTTCCCGGCGACGCCCCCGCACACCGACCGCCGCTACGCCCGCACCGACCTGCTGACCGACGTCCTGGACCTCGCCGTACCGTCCGGCCACCGCCTCGCCGACCGCGAGCGGGTCGCCCTCCGCGACCTCGCCACCGACCCCTGGATCGTCGGCGACGCCGACAGCTGCTGCGGAGCGGTCGCCCGCACGGTCTGCGCGGCGGCCGGTTTCACTCCCGACATCCGGCACGCCGTCAACGACTGGGGCGCACTCGCCGCCCTCGTCGAGGCGGGCCAGGGAGTAGCCCTGATCCCCCGCATGGTCCAGCCCCTGTACGCCCACCGCCGCCTCACCCTGCTGACCACCGACGGCACCCCACCGACCCGCAATGTCTTCATGGCCGTACGCACGGGCTCGGAGTCCGACCCTGTACTGACCGCCGTACAGGAACAACTGCGCGCTACGGCTGCGGAGTTGGTCGGATGAGTACACGGGCCGACAAGGCCTTACAAGGGGAGAGGCCCTGAACAACCCGAAGTGGCTTCCGCGTCAGCCGCGTTGCGTACCGCGCGCCCCCGGGATCCCCGCCAGCCGCTCCTCCAACCGCTTCCTGCACTCGGGCCACTCCGCCGCCGTAATCGAGTAGATCGCGGAGTCGCGCAACAGGCCGTCCTCGCCCGGCGCCCAGGAGCGGGACCAGTTCCGCAGCACGCCCTCGAAGCGCGCGCCCGTACGCTCGATCGCCGCGCGGGAACGGCTGTTGCGCGCGTCCGTCTTCAGGTCGACCCGCGCCACGCCCCACTCCTCGAAGGCATGCCGAAAGAGAAGGAACTTGGCCTCGGTGTTCAGCCCTGTCCCCTGCGCGGCGGACGCCAGCCAGGTGAACCCGACCTCGACGGCGTCGAGTTGATCGTCCGTCCGCCAGCACCGCGGCTCCCAGAACGATGTCGCGCCGACCGCCCGCCCGGAGGCACGGTCGACCTGCGCGTACGGCGCGAGCTTCCCTGTCGCGGCGCGGCCGAGCTGCGCGTCGATGTACGCGCCGACCTCGTCGGCCCTCGGCACCCAAGTGAACGCGTACGAGCCACGGTTCTCCTCCGCCGCCACCGCGAGGTCGGCGGCGTGACGTCGGTCCAGCGGCTCCAGTCGTACGAGCGCGCCTTCAAGAACCGGCCCCTCCAGCGTGAAACCCAACGCCCGACACCCCTTCTCAACTGCGCGACAGCCCATGGAAGCCCGGCGAAGTATTCCGCAGGCGCCGGAAGCCGTCGAACGAAATACTCGGTCACCCGGGCTCAGCGGCACCGGCTCACTCGTTCCCCAGGCCGGCCATGACGAGCTCCGCCACCTTCGAGGGCGGGATGCCGGTCGTGTCGACGGTCTCCGCCTCCTCGCGGAGCCACGGCAGGGCGCGTCGGTAGTCGGCGAGGTGGTCGAGGCGCCACTGTCGGGCGCCGACGCTCTCGGGATCGGTGTCGGTCTCGATGCGGTGGACGAGGGTGTCGTGGTCGGTGTGGAGGAGGTAGTGGCGTACCGGGATGCCCGCCTTGGCGAGGCCCGTGCGGATCTCGTGCCAGTACCGCTCGTTGAGGACCGTCTGCGGGACGACGAGCGTTCCGCCCACGTGGTCCAGGACCTGCCGCGCCGTCTCCACCACCAGCCCGCGCCACGGCGGGAAGTCCTGGAAGTCCCGCGGCTTCCCCAGGACGTGCCAGAGCATGTAGCCCACCTGTTCGGGGTCGAAAAGCCTGGACTCCGGTAGGCGGGAGGTGAGTTCCTTCGCGGTGGTGGTCTTGCCCGCGCCGAAGGTGCCGTTCAGCCAGAGGATCATGGCGTACGACCCTACGCGGGCGTCGGTCCCCTCGTCGGGCCGCTATCGTGAACGTCATGTCCGCTCCGGAAACCCTCCGTATCGTCTCCCGCGACTCGCCCATGGCGCTGGCCCAAGTGGAGCGTGTCCGCGCCGAGTTGGCCGTGCTGCACCCCGGTATCCGTACCGAGGTCGTCCCTGTGAAGACGACCGGGGACAAGTGGATGGGTGATCTCGCGCAGGTCGAGGGCAAGGGGGCGTTCACCAAGGAGGTCGACGCCGCGCTGCTGGCGGGCGAGGCGGATCTCGCGGTGCACTGCGTCAAGGACATCCCGGCGGACCGGCCGCTGCCGGCCGGGACGATGTTCGCCGCCTTCCTCGCTCGGGACGACATCCGTGACGCCCTGATCCACCCGGTCGGGCTCACCCTCGACGAGCTGCCGCCGGGTACCCGGATCGGCACCTCCTCCGTGCGCCGCGTCGCACAGCTCGCCGCCTCCCATCCGCACCTGGACTGCGTACCGTTCCGGGGGAACGCCAACCGGCGCCTGGAGAAGCTGGCGGCCGGCGAGGCCGACGCGCTGCTGCTCGCGGTGTCCGGCCTGGAGCGCATCGGGCGGGTGGATGTGATCACCGAGATCCTGTCGCCGGAGACGCTGATGCCGCCGATCGGCGCGGGCATTCTGGCCCTCCAGTGCCGCGAGGGCGACACGGCCGTGATCGACACAGTCAGCGGCCTCGGCGATCCGGCCACCCACCGCGAGGCCACCGCCGAGCGCATGTTCCTGCACGTCCTCCAGGGCCACTGCAACTCACCGATCGCCGGCTACGCGAAGTCCGAGCGCGGCGGCGAACTGTCCCTGCGGGCCTGCGTGTTCACCCCGGACGGCAAGACCGTGCTCAACGCCCACGAGTGGGCGGGCCGCCTCGATCCCGCGACCCTGGGCACCTCCGTCGCCGTAGCCCTGCTGCGCCAGGGCGCCCGCGAACTCATCGACGGCATCCCGCACTGACGCGTCGCCCCCTCCGCGACGGCCGGCTCAAGGCCGGTTTCAGGAGCGGCCTGAAAAGGCTCATTTCCGCACCGACAGGTATGTGAATACCTGAATCGGGAGGCGAACTCAATGCGACAGACACTCGCACGCTCCCGGTTTATCAGCCTTCCCGGCGTGAAAAGACCTGCCCGTCCGCTCGGCCCGCTACCGTGATCGCTATCAACCATCAACTCCTCACGGAGGTAACGAATGTTGCGATTCCGCCGAATGCGGGCCTTATTGCTGGCATGCGTGGCGTTGGCGGCGTGCCTGGTGGGAGCCGATGCAGCCGCCGCCACAGCACCGGCGCCAGCACCCACCGCAGCGCCCGCGAAACAACGTCCGGTAATCGGCGCGTACTACGCGGGATGGAACAGCGAGTCGTATCCCGTATCGCAGATCCCCGCCGACCGAATAACCCATCTATTCTACGCATTCTCGACGATCGACCAGGGAAAGTGCACAATTCAACCGTCAGCCGCGCAGGATTTCGCGGAGCTGGCACAGCTGAAGCGTGAACACCCCCAGCTCCGCACGCTGATCTCCATCGGCGGCTGGGGTGCGGCCGGGTTCTCCGACGCCGCGCTCACCGCCGCTTCCCGGCAGACGTTCGTGAGTTCCTGTCTGGATCTGTTCTTCTCCACCTACCGGGGCAGCTTCGACGGAGTCGACCTCGACTGGGAGTTCCCGGTCTACGGCGGCCCGACGGAGATCACCGACCGGCCCGAGGACCGCAGGAACATGACCCTGCTGACGCAGGAGTTCCGCACCCAGATCGACAAGTTGGGCCAGGAGCACGGCAAGCGGTACGAGGTGACGGCCGCGCTTCCTACTGGACGGCTGCAGACCGACGGAGCGTACGACCCGGCGAAGAGCTTCGAACTCGGCAAGCTGGCCCGGATCCTGGACTTCATCAATCTCATGACCTACGACATGGGCACCGGATTCTCACCCGTCTCCACCTTCAACGCCCCGATGCGGCCGGTGTCCGCCGACCCGATGGCACAGCCGGACAAGACCTGGAACAACGTGACCGCCGCGGTGGCCTACTACCGGCTGCACGGCGTCCCCGCCAACCGTCTGGTGCTGGGCACTCCGTTCTACGGCCGCGGCTTCGTGGTGAACGAGGAGGGCGAGAATCACGGTCTGTACCAGGCGTACGAGTCCACGTTCTGGGTCAGCGGCTGGCACTCGGTCGAGCCGCTGCTCGACGACCCGGCCTGGCAGCGGTACTGGAGTCCGCAGGCGCAGTCCCCGTGGCTGTACAACGCCGCCGAGCGGAGGTTCGTGAGCTACGAGGATCCCACGTCGATCGGCATCAGGGCCCGTTACGCCAAGCAGAGCGGGTTGCTGGGCACCTTCATGTGGGAACTGTCCGACGACGACGCCGAACACAGCATGCTGACGGCGATGTCGGCGCCGTTCCGGCTGAAGTAACCCGGACCAGTGGGAACAGGTGGGAGCACCCCATAAGCGTGGTCACGACGGCACGTCGATTCGCGCACGAGAAGGGGAAGCCCCTGTCGCCTGCGTCGTCGCTCCCCCCGCCCCGGACGGTCCACCCGCCCCGGACTCTCCACCTGCCTCTGGCCGCCTCACCACCGACGTCAGCCCCACCCCGCCCACCAGCAGCGCCGCCGCTCCCCACCGCAGCGGGCTGATCGACTCGCCCAGGAAGAGCGCCGCGGAGGACATCCCGAAGACCGGGACCAGGAGGGAGAACGGCGCCACCGTGGAGGCCGGGTGGCGGTGCAGCAGCCAGCCCCACGCGCCGAAGCCGAAGACCGTCGTGATCCAGGCGACGTAGACCACGACACCCGCGCCCTGCCAGTCCAGGGCGCGCAGCGCGTCGAGGTCGCGGGAGGGGCCCTCGGTGAGGAGGGAGAGGCCGAGCAGCGGCAGTACGGGAACGGTGCTGACCCACACCATGAAGTTCAGCGGATCCGGCGGGGACGCCTTGCGGGTGAGGACGTTGGACACGCCCCAGCAGGCCGCGGCCACGATGACCAGGGCGAAGGCGCCGACGGGGCCGGCCGCGCCCTCGTCCACGGCCGCCAGGCCCACCCCGCACAGGGCCACCGCCATGCCCAACAGCCTTACTCGGGTGAGGCGTTCACCGAGGAACGCGATGGCGAACAGGGCCGTGAACACCGCCTGGATCTGGATTACGAGGGAGGACAGGCCGGCCGGCATGCCCGCGTCCATGCCGATGAAGAGAAGCCCGAACTTCGCGACCCCCAGCACCAGACCCACCGCCACGATCCACTTCCACGCCACCTTCGGGCGGCCCACGAAGAAGACCGCGGGCAGTGCGGCCACCAGGAAGCGCAGTGCCGAGAAGAGCAGGGGCGGGAAGTGGTCGAGGCCGACCTCGATGACCGT
Source organism: Streptomyces sp. NPDC093544 (assembly GCF_040683495.1). NCBI lineage: Bacteria > Bacillati > Actinomycetota > Actinomycetes > Kitasatosporales > Streptomycetaceae > Streptomyces > Streptomyces sp. NPDC093544. The sequence continues at coordinate 193,518 of NZ_JBFBEA010000012.1, forward strand.
GAAGTTCAGGCCCCAGACGGCGGCGACAAGGACGGCGAGGGAAATGTGGGTGGGTCGCATGGGTCGAGCATCGGACCTCCACACCATGTAGCACCAGCACCGATTTCTGCATGGTTGGATGTAGCGATGCTTATGTGATGTGGGTACGTCGTCTGTGATGCGGCTACGTCACCGCCACCCGGGAGGCCCCGTGCTCGATCTCCAACGGCTGCGCGCCCTGCACGCCGTCTCCGTCCACGGCACCGTCGGCGCCGCCGCTGCCGCGCTCGGGTACACGCCCTCGGCCGTGTCCCAGCAGATCGCGAAACTGGAGCGGGAGACCAGGACCGTACTCCTCGAACGTCAGGGGCGTGGCGTACGGCTCACCGAGCAGGCCGAGCAACTTGCCGCCACCGCAAGGGAGTTGCTGGCGATTGTGGAGCGGGCGGAGATCGAGCTGGAGGAGCGGCGGGGGCTGCCGGCCGGACGGCTCGGCGTGGCGGCGTTCGCGTCGGCGGCGCGGGGGCTGATGCCCGGCGTACTCGCGGATCTCGCGCGGCGGCATCCCGCGCTGGATACCCGACTGACCGAGATGGATCCGCATCTGTCCGTCGATCTGGTCGCCAAGGGTGCGGTGGACGTGGCCGTGGCCCACGACTGGGACATCGCCCGGTTGCCCGCCCCCGAAGGGGTGGAGCAGGCGGTGATCGGGGACGACCCCTGCGATCTGCTGGTGCCTGCCGGGCATCCGTTCGCCGGGCGGGCGACCGTGCGGCGGGAGGATCTCAAGGGTGAGCGGTGGATCTGTCAACCGCCGGGGCGGGTGTGCCACGACTGGCTCGTACGGACGCTGCGGGCGGCGGGGTGCGAGCCGGACATCGCCCATCAGGCGGAAGAGAACCCGACGCTGGTCGCGCTGGTCGCGGCGGGGCTGGGGGTCACGCTCATCCCCCGGCTCGGGCGGGGGCCGCTTCCCGACGGGGTCGTCCAAGTCTCGCTCGATCCCGTGCCCGTACGGCGGCTGTACGCGCTGTGGCGTACGGGGGCGGCTCGGCGACCCGCTATCGCGGAGATGGTGCGGACGTTGCAGGCACACTGGCCGTCTGCGTCGGAGCACGCGTCTCGCTGAGGGTCTGTTTACCGGGGCCGGGTGCCCGGCGTCGGGGGCTGAGGTCGGGGGTGCTTGCCGGGTGCCCGGTGTGGGGGCTGGGGTCGGGGTGGGTGCGCAGCCCGGCGCTGTACGGGGTGCCGCTCCTTTGGGACGGGCGCCGCCCTCAGCGGCACGCATGCCCACAGCTAGGACGGCTAGAGCGGGACGCGGCCCACAGCCAAGACGACGGTTACAGCGGCACGCACGCCCACAGCCAAGACGACGGTTACAGCGGCACGCACGCCCACAGCCAAGACGACGGTTACAGCGCCCCCTCTCCCCCACCCGAACCCCCTTCCCCAACTTCCGGCCATCCCCGCATTCCGGGAACCCGGACCCCCTCCCCTTCGTCCAATCGGCAAGCTGCCGGATGAGTCTCCGTAGAGCGGTGTCGGCCTCGCTGCTGGCTGCGAAAGCTGACTTTCCCTCTCCGCCGCCTGCGGCCGGCAGCATGCCGTCACCGGCGCGCCCCCCTCCAACAGCGCCGGTGGCGGCCCCACCGCGACCCCGCCGCGACCCGCCGCGCGTCAGTGCGCGCACCCTTGACTGGAAGAAACTTCCCGGATATTCGTGACTCCTCGGAAGTTTCCTTCATGAGGGAAGGAGCGCCACGTGCGCGACTCCAGCACGGGAAGCACGGCACGACCGTCCAGACGTACGGTTCTGGCCGCCACGGCGGGCGTCACCGCCGCCCTCGCCGGCGGCACCAGCGCGTACGCCGGCCCACACGACGACACCGAACTGCGCGCCCTCATCTCCCGTATGACGCTGGAGGAGAAGGTCGGCCAGCTCTTCGTGATGCGGGTGTACGGGCACTCGGCGACCGCGCCCGACCAGGCCGACATCGATGCCAACCTCAAGGAGATCGGCGTCAGGACGGCGGCCGCGCTGATCGCCAAGTACCGCGTCGGCGGGATCATCTACTTCGCGTGGGCGCACAACACGCGTGATCCGCACCAGATCGCGGGCCTGTCGAACGGGATCCAGCGGGCTTCCCTGGCACAGCCCCGCGGGCTGCCCGTCCTCATCTCCACCGACCAGGAGCACGGGATAGTGGCACGGGTGGGCAAGCCCGCGACGCTGCTCCCGGGCGCGATGGCCCTGGGCGCGGGCGGGTCGCGGGACGACGCCCGCACGGCCGGCCGTATCGCCGGCGTCGAACTGCACGCGCTCGGCATCCGCCAGGACTACGCCCCGGTCGCCGACGTGAACGTCAACCCGGCCAACCCGGTCATCGGCGTACGTTCCTTCGGCGCCGACCCGGACGCCGTGGCGGAGCTGGTCACCGCGCAGGTGAAGGGGTATCAGGGCGCCGGTGTCGCGGCCACGGCCAAGCACTTCCCGGGGCACGGGGACACCGCGGTCGACAGCCACTACGGCTTCCCGGTCATCACGCACAGCCGGGAGCTGTGGGAGACCCTCGACGCCACGCCTTTCCGGGCGGCCATCCGCGCCGGCATCGACTCGATCATGACCGCGCACATCATGGTCCCGGCACTGGACGACTCCGGTGACCCGGCCACCCTCTCGCCGACCATCCTCACCGGCATCCTGCGCGGGGAACTCGGCTACGACGGGCTCGTGGTGACCGACTCGCTCGGCATGGAGGGCGTCCGCACGAAGTACGGCGACGACCGCGTCCCCGTACTGGCCCTCAAGGCCGGTGTCGACCAGCTCCTCAACCCGCCCTCCCTCGACATCGCCTGGAACGCCGTCCTCACGGCCGTACGGGGCGGCGAGCTGACCGAGGCGCGCCTCGACGAGTCGATCCTGCGCGTCCTGCGTCTCAAGTCGAAGCTGGGCCTGCTCAAGGACCCGTACGTCACCGACGCCGGCGTAGACCGGTCCGTCGGCACGACGGCGCACCTCAGGTCCGCCGACCGGATCGCCGAGCGAACGACCACCCTGCTCGTCAACAAGGAGGACCTGCTTCCGCTCTCCCGGCGGCGCTCCCCCAAGGTGCTGGTCGTGGGCGCCGACCCGGCCTCCCCGTCCCTCAGCGACGGACCGCCCACCACCGTCCTCGCCACCGCCCTCACCGAACTCGGCTTCTCGGCGACGGCACTGTCCACCGGCACAGCGCCCTCGGCCGCGACGATCGCCCGCGCCGTCGCGGCGGCCGGCGACGCGGACGCGGTGGTCGTCGGGACGTACAACGTGACGGCGGCCAGCTCCCAGAAGACCCTGGTCAGCCAACTCCTCGCCACGGGCGTCCCGGTGATCGCGGTCGCCATCCGCAACCCGTACGACGTGGCCCAACTCCCCGATGTTCCGGCCTACTTGGCGGCGTACTCCTGGACCGACGTCGAACTGCGCGCGGCGGCAAGGGTGATCGCGGGCCGCGCGGAACCGCGGGGCGAGCTGCCGGTGCCGGTGCAGCGGGTGGACGATCCGGCGCGGGAGCTGTATCCCATCGGGTACGGGTTGAGGTACTAGTCGGGGTATCGGTCGGACAGCGGACGTCGTACGAGCGGGTCATCCGACGTATGCCGCGTACGCCGCACACCCGGCGCACCACCCCCAAGTGACGCAAAGCACCCCGTACGCCTGGCGTGGCCCGCTGTCGCGGGTCACGCTGGGCGAAGGTATCGGGGGGATTGCCATGCGAACCATGCGGACTGCGAGTGCCGTGCTGGGCACATTGCGGGCCAGGGTGCTGACGTGTGCGCTGGCGTGCGTGCTGGCGGTGTCGGGACTCACCGGCTGTGACGCGCTGTCGACCTCGTCCGGGCCGTCCGAGCCGTCCGCGTCCGGACCCTTGGGGGGTACGGCGTCGACAACGCCCGCGGGCTACGGCGCCGTGTTCCTCGCCGTCGACGAGTGCAGCTCCTTCGGGACGACCAGTTTCACCGAGGTGCTCTGCACCAGCGAACGGGCGGCGGCGCGGGTCGTCGCCCGCTACGACGGCAAGGTGGCGGACGGCCCCTCCTGCCCCGCGAACACGGACTTCGTCCTGCACATCAGCGAGATGCGGCCCGCCTCCGACGAGGACGGCGACGGCGCGATCCCGCAGGGCTACGCCTGCATGCGCAAGCTCGAACCCCCACACCCCGGTGACCCGGGCGGTGGCGGAGGCCCCCGCACCGTCGTCGGCGACTGCGTCTACAGCTCCGGCAGCGGCCAGGTACGCGAGACCGCGTGCGACGGCAAGGGCAAGAAACCCCCGGAGTACAAGGTGATGTCGGCGGTCGAGGACCGCTCCCAGTGCCCGGCCTCCACCGAGCTGTACGTCCAGCTCGGCGGCACCAAGTCGGTGGGCTGCGCCCGCCCGGTGCAGTGAACGGGCGGGCGCAGCAGGAGAGTTATGGCCGCAGCGTGGGCTCGCGCTCGACGTCGCGAACATCCAGCTTCGTATCGAACTTGGCCAGCGGCTTGGCCGCCGACGGGTCCGCCTGGACCGTGGCCGAGGCGACGCCCGCCCACTGCAGGATGCGGGCCGTGGCGAGGGCCTTCTCGTCGGCGACGAGGCCGGCGACGTTGGCGCCGTGGTTCAGGCCGGGCGCCGTGAAGACGTAACTGTCGTGCGCGCCCTTGCCGAGGCGGAAGCGCTCGGCGCCCCACGGGTCGTTCTGACCGTAGACGTACAGCATGTGGTTGGCGTTGTTCTTGACCCAGGTGTCCACGTCACGCATCGCCGACGGCTGGAACTTCATCGAGATGTCCCGCGGCACGAAGTTCCGCGGCGGCTGGTAGCCGTAGCGGATCAGGCTCTTCTCGATGTACGGGAACGTGATGGTGGGAGCACCCAGCTGCGTACCCGCCTGGTAGTAGTACGGCGTGTACGGCTCCAGGCCCTGGTCCGTGTAGAAGGAGAACCCGGAGATCGTGTCGATGGAGGTCCAGATCTCCTCGTCCGTGGCGTTCACCGCGTCGGCCGGGATCGTGTCGCAGTCGGCCAGCAGGCTGTACTGCCAAAAGCCCCACACGTAGTCGAGGACGACCGCCTCGTACGCCTTGTCGAGGCTGCCGACCGTGGTGAAGGTGTACCCGTTCTCGGCGGCGTAGGCCGCGTACGTCTTCTCCAGCGGCTCACGGCGTACGAGCGCCTCGCGCTGCACGGCGTTCAGCCTGTCGCGGCACTCCTTGGTGCCGACGTTGGCGAAGAAGGTGTCGTACGCCGAGTCCTCTTTGTTCACCACGTCGTTGGGCGCGACGTACGCGACGACGCCGTCCATGTCGCGCGGGTAGAAGCGCTCGTAGTACGTGGCGGTCATGCCGCCCTTCGAGCCGCCCGTGGAGACCCACTTCTTGTTGTAGATGGGCTTGAGGGCCTGGAAGATGCGGTGCTGGTCGCTGGCCGCCTGCCAGATGTCGAGCTTGGACCAGTCGGCCGGGTCGGGCCGGGACGGAGTGAAGAAGCGGTACTCCATCGAGACCTGGTTGCCGTCCACGATCTGGGTGGGCTCGCGGCGGCTGGGGTTCGTGGAGACGGAGTAGCCGCCGGTGTAGAAGACCGTCGGGCGCGCGGTGTCCTTGTGCAGCACGGTGATGCGCTGCTGGAACGTGCCCTTGGACGGGTGCCGGTGGTCGATCGGCTGGGTGTAGTTGAGTACGAAGAAGCGGTAGCCGGTGTACGGCTTCTCCTGGATGAGGCTCATCCCGGGTATCGCGAGAAGCCGGTCCAGTATGTCCGCACTAGCGGCACTTGCCGTACTTGTGGTGCCGGTGGTGGCCTCCGGCTGAGCGGCGGTGGCCGCTCCGGCCGTGCTCAACGTGCCTATGAGCACCGTGAGCGCCAGCAGCCATCTGAGCGCCTTGCGCATGCACCCTCCCCTGGAGTAACGCAGATGTCCGCCGGAACCTAGCGGAGCAACTCGCGTGACACCAGGGGCAATTGCGCAAACCCTGTGGGTATGCGGTGAATCAGCCGAGAATCGAGATCATTCCGCTGAGCGATCCGGAGCGCCGAGTGGAGCAAACGGAGCGCTGAGCAGAACATCCGGATCGTTCAGCAGAGGATCCAGCCCGAACTCACCGAACCCCCGCCGACAGCGCCCTTGATCCACACGCAGCGCCGCCCCGCGTGGACCGTCACCGGACCCGCGCGGTGCGAGAAGTGCCCGTCGTCGACCACCGGCCGGCCACCGCGCGCCTGCACGCTGACGGACATCTTCTTGCGGGACCCCGGCGTCTTGGGGAAAGTCATGGCACAGACGTAGCCGCTGCGCTGGTAGACGTGCACGGATCCGGTCGAGAAGGGCAGCGTACGGACCTTGCGTCCCGCGCAGGACGAGGCCGCGGCCGCCGCGCTGCCGGGGCTCACCAGTGCGAGCAGCCCGGCCGCGGTCAGCACGGCCACACCGAGCGCCATCCGTCGGCGTACCGCGGCACTGTCCACCACTGTCGTCCCTCCCGTACCGCAAGCCCATGTGCGTACTGGGGTACGGACGCACAGCGCGTATCGAATGGTTGCGCGAGGTGGTCAGGCCGGGCGACCGACGGGCGCCCCCGGCTCAGGCGCCCCCGGCTCGGGCGCCCCGACGAAGGTCCGCCACAACTCGGCGTACTGGCCGCCCAGCGCGAGCAGCTCCTCGTGGGTGCCGTCCTCGGAGACCCGCCCATGATCCATGAGCACGACCCGGTCCGCGCGCGCGGCCGTGGTCAGGCGGTGGGCGACGACGAGGGTCGTACGGCGGCCGGCGATCCGGTCGGTGGCCTGGTTGACCAGTGCCTCCGACGCCAGGTCAAGGGCGGCGGTGGCCTCGTCGAGGAGCAGGATGTCCGGGTCGACGAGTTCGGCGCGGGCCAGCGCGATCAGCTGGCGCTGGCCGGCGGACAGGTTGCGGCCGCGCTCGGCGACCTCGTGGAGGTAGCCGCCGTCGAGCGTGGCGATCATGTCGTGCGCGCCGACCGCGCGGGCGGCGGCCTCCACCTGGGCGTCGGTCGCGTCGGAACGCCCGTACGCGATGGCGTCACGGACCGTCCCCTGGAAGAGGTACGCCTCCTGAGGGACGACGCCGAGCCGGTGCCGGTAGGAGGTCAGGTCCAGTGATCTCAGATCCGTGCCGTCGACGATCACTCGCCCGCCGGTCGGGTCGTAGAAGCGCGCGACCAGTTTCACGAGCGTCGACTTGCCCGCGCCGGTCTCGCCGACGAAGGCGACGGTCTGCCCGGCGGGGATGGTCAACGACACGTCGCTGAGGGCCTCTTCGTCGTCCCCGTACGCGAAGTCGACGTCCTCGAAGGCGATTTCACCCCGCAGGGAGAGCACCTGCTGAGGCTTGTCCGCGGCCTTCGTCGAGGTCGGCTCCCGGAGCAACTCCTGGATCCTGCCCAGCGACACGGTCGCCTGCTGGTAGCCGTCGAAGACCTGCGAGAGCTGCTGCACAGGCGCGAAGAACAGGTCGATGTAGAGGAGGTAAGCCACCAGCGCGCCGGTCGTGAGCGTCCCGGCGTCGACGCGCTGCGCGCCCACGACGAGCACCGCCGCCCCGGCCACCGACGACAGCAGCTGTACGAAGGGGAAGTACACGGAGATCAGCCACTGCCCGCGCCTGCGCGCCTGGCGGTAGCTGTCACTGCCCTCCGTGAACCGCCGCACGCCCGATCCCTCGCGCCGGAACGCCTGGAGGATCCGCAGCCCGGAGACCGACTCCTGAAGGTCGGCGTTGACCAACGACACCCGCTCGCGGGCGAGTTCGTACGCCTTCACACTCGCCCGGCGGAAGAAGAACGTGCCGACGATCAGCGGTGGCAGCGCCACGAAGACGACCAGCGCCAGCTGTACGTCGATCACGAGGAGCGCGACCAGGATGCCGAAGAAGGTGACAACGGAGACGAAGGCGGTGACAAGTCCGGTCTGGAGGAACGTGGACAGCGCGTCCACGTCCGTCGTCATCCGGGTCATGATCCGCCCGGTCAACTCCCGTTCGTAGTAATCGAGTCCGAGGCGTTGCAGCTGCGCGAAGATCTTCAGGCGGAGCGAGTACAGGACCCGCTCCCCGGTCCGCCCGGTCAACCGCGTCTCGCCGATCTGCGCCGTCCACTGGACGAGCACCGTGACCAGCGCGAGACCGGACGCCGCCCACACCGCGCCGAGCGCGACCTCGGAGACACCCTGGTCGATACCGTGCCGGATCAGCACGGGCAGCAGCAGGCTCATGCCGGCGTCGACGGCGACGAGCCCGAGGCTCAGCAGGAGGGGACGTCCGAATCCGCGCAGCAGTCTGCGCAGTCCGTACGACTCCTCGGGCGCGACCGCCCGTGCCTCGTCGATGCCGGGGGTGTCGGTGGCCGGGGGCAACGCCTCGACCTGGGTGAGGAGTTCGGGGGTGGCCGGCATCCCGGTGAGCGCGTTGTCCTTGGGCTCGCGGTCGCCGGTCCACAGGCGGGGGGTGACCCCGCGCTCGGCATCGAACTCGGCGTCCAGTTCGTCGCGTACGGAGGTGTCCTCCCGTGGCTCCACGGGCAGGGCGTGTCCCGGGGAGACGCCGCCCAGCTCGTCCGGGTCCGTCAACAGCCGCCGGTACAGCGGGGAGCGCCGCTGGAGTTCGTCGTGCGTGCCGATGTCGGCCAGCCGGCCGTCGGCGAGTACGGCGATGCGGTCGGCAAGGTTGAGGGTGGAGCGGCGGTGCGCGATGAGGAGGGTGGTGCGGCCCTCCATCACCTGGCTGAGCGCCTCATGGATCTCGTGCTCCACCCGGGCGTCCACGGCGGAGGTGGCGTCGTCGAGGACGAGCAGACGTGGGTCGGTGAGGATGGCGCGGGCGAGCGCGACGCGCTGGCGCTGGCCGCCGGAGAGGGTGAGGCCGTGTTCGCCGACCTTGGTGTCGTAGCCGTTCGGCAGCTCGGCGATGAAGCGGTCCGCCTGGGCGGCACGGGAGGCCGACTCGATCTCCTCGTCGCTCGCGTCCGGGCGGCCGTACGCGATGTTGGCGCGGACGGTGTCGGAGAAGAGGAAGGAGTCCTCGGGCACGAGCCCGATCGCGGCCCGCAGCGACTGGGTGGTCAGCTCACGCACATCGTGGCCGCCGACGAGAACGGCGCCGTGCGTCACGTCGTAGAAACGCGGCAGCAGCAGCGAGACGGTCGACTTGCCGGAGCCGGAGGAGCCGACGACGGCGAGGGTCTCGCCCGGGCGGATCTCGAAGCTCAGCCCGTCGAGAACCGGCCGCCCCTCCTCGTATCCGAACGACACGTCGTCGAACTCGACGGTCGCGGGCGCGTCGGCGGGAAGGGACTTCGTCCCGTCCTTGATCGACGGCTCGGTGTCGATGAGTTCGAGCACGCGCTCGGCGCCGGCACGGGCCTGCTGCCCGACGGTCAGCACCACGGCGAGCATCCGCACGGGTCCGACCAGCTGCGAGAGGTACGAGGAGAACGCGACGAACGTGCCGAGCGTGACCTGCCCGCGCACCGCGAGCCAGCCGCCAAGCGCGAGCATCGCGACCTGACCGAGGGCGGGGACGGCCTGGAGGGCCGGGGTGTACTTGGAGTTCAGCCGGATCGTCCGCAGCCGCCCCGCGAAGAGCCTGCGCCCGACCTCGCGGAGCTTCCCGGTCTCCTGCTCCTCCTGCCCGAAGCCCTTCACCACCCGTACGCCGCTGACGGCGCCGTCGACCACACCCGCGACGGCGGCCGCCTGGGCCTGCGAGTACCAGGTGGCCGGATGCAGCCTGGAGCGGCTCCGCTTGGCGACGACCCACAGGGCGGGCGCGACGGCGAGCGCGACGAGGGTGAGCGGGAAGGACAGCCAGGCCATGATCCCGAGTGAGATCAGGAAGAGAAGTACGTTGCCGATGGTCATCGGCAACATGAAGAGAAGACCCTGGATGAGCTGAAGGTCGCTGGTGGCGCGCCCGACGATCTGCCCGGTGGACAGCTCGTCCTGGCGGCGCCCGTCGAGCCGGGTGATCGTCGCGTACATCGCGGTACGGAGGTCGTGCTGGACGTCGAGGGCGAGGCGACCGCCGTAGTAGCGGCGGATGTAGGTGAGGACGTACACGAGGGAGGCGGCGCCGATCAGCGCGCCCGCCCAGGGGGCCATGTCCCGGGTGTGGTTCCCGACCACGTCGTCGATGATCACCTTGGTGATCAGCGGGACGAGCGCCAGTACGGCCATACCCGCCAAGGAGGAACCGAGCGCGAGCACGACTTCCCTCGGGTGCCGCCATGCGTACCCGGCGAGTCGCCGTGCCCATCCCCCTTGCGTTGCCACGCGGGTGCCTTCCGTAGATCTCAGTCCGCCGGAGGCACCAACGCTCGACGAAGCGGATTTCATCCCTCCGTAACAATCAGAGCTCTACGACGGCCTCTGCGGGAGCGCTACGGCCGCTTCTAGGGCAGGCGGACCCGGAGGAAGTAGAAGCGGGTGATCTGCGCCGCGTTCTGGTTGTCGTCGCTGACCAGGAGGAGGTTCAGGCGGCCTTTGGTGGAGCCGGTGGTCGTCAGCCCCTCGATGTTGTCGAGGAGCGGGTTGGGCTGCGGCTGCTTGGCCGTGGCGCCCAGTGAAGGACAGTTCACCAGGTCGGCGAGGAGGGTCTTCCTGACCAGTCGTACGCCGTCCTGCCCGGTGAGCGTCGCCTCGTCGCCGGTGTCCGTGGCGTGCCGCGGGTCCGCCAGATAGAGACGGACGGTGTTGCCGACTCCCGCGGTGAAGCCACGCTCCAGGACGAGAAGGCGGCCGTCGGGAGTGGCGGTGACCTCAGAGACGCCGAGACCGGTGTCGGTGCGGTAGCCGTACTGGGCGGCGAGCTGGAAGGTCTTGCCGGCAGCCTTCCGGTCCCAGGTCTGGAAGCGGACGATGCCCGTGGTGTCGCCGGACAGCGAGCCCTCCATCGCGGCGAGCAGCGTGCGCCCGCCGGGCAGCAGGGTCAGGCCCTCGAAGGTCTGGTTGCTGGTGGCGCGGCCCGCGGGGGCGACCTTGAGCGAGTCCGGTACGGGGAGGCGGCCCAGGATCTGACCGTCGCGGGAGTAACGGCGTACGGAGGGCTCGGTCTCGGAGGAGATCAGCCGCGTGCCGATGGGGGTCCCCCCGGTCGAGCGAAGCCGAGAGTGGGGGAGGTCGACGACCAGGCCCTCGGAGTCGAGCGCGGCGCCGTTCTCGTCGGCGAGCGGGACGACGCTGGTGGGCGCCAGGGTCTTCGCGTCGAGGGTGAAGAGCGAGGACCGGTCGGAGACGGCGGCGATCTGACCGTTTCGGTCAACGGCGAGCGCGGAGAAGTTGCCGACGAAGGTGCCCTCGTACGTCGTCTTGTCGAGCGCGTCGGAGAAGCCGGCGATGGAGACGGAGGGCGAGCAGGCGTTGGTCGCGCCGACTGGGGCGACGGTGACCTGGGCCGCGGTGACGGGCCCGGCCGCGGTCAGAGTGGTGGCCGCCGCCAGGCCGGCGGTGACGGTGGCGAGTACGGTTCGCAGGCGCATGGCGCCACGGTAGGCGGCGGCCAGTTCAGGGCAGGCGTACTGGCCGTGAATTCCGGGGAGTTGGGAGCCGGAGGAGGCTTTCAGCCGCGGGCTTCCTTGGGGCACAGTCGGCCCTGGCTATGCGCCGTGGTGGCCATGCCGATGATCTCGTCGAGCCGGTTCCGGGTCTTCGTCAGACCCCTGACCTGCTCGTCGATGCGGCCGCGTTCGGCCACGAGCCGGTCGAGCAGCTCCGGCGTCACCTCACGGGTGAACACACACGGCATCAGGTCCGCGATCGTCCGGCTCGCAAGCCCGGCGGCGTACAACTGCTGGATCAGCTGTATGCGCTCGACGGCGTCCTCCGAGTAGTGGCGCTGCCCGCTGGGGCTGCGCTCGGAGGTGAGCAGGTGCTGCTCCTCGTAGTAGCGCAGGGCTCGCACGCTCACACCCGCCCTGGTGGCCACTTCGCCGATGCGCATGCCGTATTCCCTCTTCCCTGAGTCCCGTCGTCTCTGAGTCCCGTCGTCTCTGAGTCCCGTCGTCTCTGAGCCCCGTCGTCTCTGAGTCCCGGACCGTTTCTTCCTTGGTGTTCCGGATCACAGCCCTTGCCTCTGACGTCAACGTCAGGTTTTAGCGTAGCGGCGCAGGGACCCACCCGGGTCCATCCAGGAGGACACCCATGAAGATCGCAGGCTCCGTCGCCCTCGTCACCGGCGCCAACCGCGGCATCGGCCGGCACTTCGCCCAGCAGCTGCTGGAGCGGGGCGCGGCCAAGGTGTACGCGACCGCACGCCGGCCCGAGCTCGTCGACATCCCCGGTGTGGAGGTGCTGAGGCTCGACATCACCGACCCGAAGTCGGTCGCCGCCGCGGCAGCCGCCGCCCCCGACGTCACCTTCCTGATCAACAACGCCGGCGTCTTCACCTCCCAGAACCTCATCGCCGGAGACCTGGACAAGATCCGGCTGGAGATGGACACCCACTTCTTCGGCACGCTCGATGTGGTCCGGGCGTTCGCTCCGGTCCTGGCCGCGAACGAGGGCGGCGCGATCCTGAACGTCCTGTCGGCGATGTCGTGGCTGGCATACGACGGTGCCAACGCCTATGGAGCGGCGAAGGCGGCCGAGTGGAGCCTCACCAACGGCGTCCGCCTCGAACTCGCCGCCCAGGGAACCCTCGTCACTGGCCTGCACCTGGCCAGCACGGACACCGACATGATGGCCGACTTCGACATCGAGAAGAACGATCCCGCCGATGTCGTACGCGCCGCTCTTGACGGCATCGAGGCGGGCCGCATCGAGGTCATCGCGGACGACGCGACGGCCGCCCTCAAGGCAGCGCTGTCCGCCGACCCCGGCGTGCTGTATCCGCAGGTGGTGCCTGCGTCCTAGGGGTCGGCGTCTTAGGCGTCAGGGGCTTGGGCTTCAGCTCGCCGCCAGATCCTTGTGGATGACCTTGGCCACGGCCTGGATGGTGTTGATGCCGTACTGCATGGTGCTGTTGCCGTGCGTCAGGACCGTGATCGTGTAGTCGTGGCCGCCGCCCTTGAAGGTGCCGACGCTGTGCACCCGCCAGCCGTGCGTGGCCCGCGACAGCCAGCCGTTCTTGACGTGCACGGCGACACCGGCGGGCGCCCCCGCCGGCGTACCCCAGCGCTGTGACGAGATGACCTGGCCCATCAGCTTGAGGATGTACGCGCGGGCGTTGTCGCTCAGCACCGAGTTCTTCGCGGTGCTGAGCGCGAGCAGCTTCTGCTCGTCGCGCACGGTGATCTGGGTCAGGCCCCAGTAGCCGTTCGCGCCCGGCTTGGTCTGGGTCATCCCGGCGGCGGTGAGGAAGCCCTTGATCTTCGTCAGGCCGAGCTGCTTCCACAGGGTGCTGGTCGCGGTGTTGTCCGACTTGGTGATCATCGCCTTGGCGAGGTCGGACTCGCGCTGCGTGAGATAGCGGTTGTGCTTCTTGGCGTCCCAGAGCAGCGTGGCCAGGACGGTGACCTTGACGACGCTGGCCGAGTCGTACGCGGTGCTGTTCCGCAGGGTGCAGGTCGTCTTCGTCGTACGGTCGTACAGCCCGACCGCGATGGTCCCCGTACGGTTCACGAGCGCCGCGGTGATGTCCTTCTTCAGCTTGGTGGCCAGGGCCGCCTTCGCAGAGGTACAGCTGACCTGCGGTGCCGTCGCCGCGGCGGCGGGCGTGGCGGCGGCCACGAACGGTATGAGCATCCCGGCGCCGATGCCCGCGCCGAGCACACGGGTACGCCGCGATATTCGGTGAGTCATGAAGGCTTCCCATCCCCTAGAAGCGATATGAGCGCGCCCCCGGCACGCTCACATCTCTTGACTCACAGGATGGGGCGAATGGTTGTACGACAGTTGCCTCGAAGGTGTGAGGTCGACGACATCGCGCCGGTCGCCGTTGATTTGGGGGTGTGAGGTCGGCGACATCGCGCCGGTCACCGTTGATTTGGAGGTGTGAGGCCGGCGACATCGGTCGGCGGACGGCCACACCGACGCGTTGCCTCAAGTGCTCCTCGAACTCAGCCCCGGGTGTCTTGATCCCCACGGCGGGGCCACCGTGTCCACCGGTGCCTTTGCACATTCATACGCATTCATGGGCCCTCCTTCACCCACCCACAGCGAAGCCCCAGGTTCAGCACAGCTGTCGCCCACCCCGGTCGCGGAGGATCCACCCGTGACATCTGCCACCGACCCACACCCCCACGCCCCTGTGGCCGCCCCCGACTCGCCCACTCCGACGCCGCCCGTACCCCCCGGGCCACCGGACAAGGCGCCGCGCTGGTCACTCCCCGCACTGATCGCGGTCCTGCTGCTGGCAGGGATCCTGTACTCCTGGAGTCTGTCCTCGTCCGGCCTGAACAGCTTCTACAGTGCCGCCGTGTTCAGCGGCACGCAGAGCTGGAAGGCCTGGTTCTTCGGCTCGCTGGACGCGGGCAACTTCCTCACCGTCGACAAGCCGCCCGTCGTACTGATGGTCATGGGCCTGTCCTGCCGCGTCTTCGGCTTCGGCACATGGCAGATGATGGCGCCCCTGATCGCGTCCGCGCTCGGCACCATCTGGATCCTGCACTCCTCCGTGAAGCGCGTCTTCGGGCACGGAGCGGCCCTCGTGGCCGCACTGGTCCTCGCGCTGACCCCGATCACGGTGGCCATCAACCGCGACAACAACCCCGACACACTGCTCGTCTTCCTCATGGTGGCGGGCGCGGCGCTGGCGCTGCGCGCGACGCGGGACGACAGGCTGCTGCCGCTGCTCGGCTCGGCGGTCTGCTTCGGACTCGCCTTCAACACGAAGATGCTGCAGGGGTACATCGCCCTGCCGGCCGTCTTCGCCGTGTACCTGTACGCGTCGAAGCTCGGCTGGAAGAAGAAGGCCGTGAACCTGGCGCTGGCCGCCGTGGCGCTGGCCGTCTCCAGCCTCTGGTGGGCGGCAGCCGTCTCCCTGGTGCCCGCCTCCGACCGGCCGTACATCGGCGGCTCGACGGACGGCAGCGCCTGGAACCTGATCATGGGCTACAACGGCTTCGGCCGCGTATTCGGCGGCGACGGCAACGGCGCGGGTGGCGGCGGAGGTGGCGGCGGTACCTTCGCCGGGACCGCCGGCATCGGCCGGATGTTCAACGACGTCCTGGGCGGCCAGATCTCCTGGCTGCTGCCCTTCGCGGGCATCGCGCTGGTCGGCGGCCTGGTGCTGTGCGGCCGCGCACCGCGCACGGACCTGACGCGCGCCGCGCTGGTGCTGTGGGGCGGCTGGACCGCGCTCCACTTCCTCACCTTCAGCATGGCCGAGGGCACCATGCACCCGTACTACACGACCGCGCTCGCGCCCGGCATCGCGGCACTGTGCGGAGGCGGCGGAGCGCTACTGCTGCGCGCCTTCCGCACCGACAAGAAGTGGGCGTGGGTGCTGCCCGCCGGCCTCGCGGTCACCGCGATCTGGGCCGTCGTACTGCTGCGCCGGACCACCGACTGGAACACCTGGCTGTGGCCGGCGATCACGGTGGTCATGGTGCTGGCGATCGTGGGTCTGCTCGTCTTCCGCTCCGGCCACCGGGCACGGCTGCTCACGGCCTCCGTGGTCGCGGCGATCGTGGCGTCGATCGCCGGCCCCGCCGCGTACGCCGCGTCGGTGCCTTCGGGCACGGGCGGCGGCATGGGCGGTACCAACCCGACGGCCGGGCCTTCGACGGGCGGCGGCGGTTTCGGTGGCGGGGGCGGCCGTCCGGGCGGCGGTGCCGCCGTGGCCGGAGGCCAGGCCGGAGGTCAGGCCGGGGGCCGCGGCGGTCAGGCCGGTGGCACCGGTACGCCGCCGAGCGGCATGCCCAGCGGCGCACCGGGCGGCGGGATGCCCGGGGGCCAGCAGGGCGGTGCGCGACCGGGCGGCGGTACTGGTACGCCTCCGAACGGCGCGGGCGGGACCGGCGCGGCCGGTGCCGCGGGTGGCGGTGCGGCCGGTGGCCAGCGCGGCGCCATGGGTGGCGGCATGGGCGGCGCCATGGGCGGTCGCGAGAGCCAAGGCTCGGACACCGCACTGATCAGCTACCTGGAGAAGAACCGTGACGGCGCCAAGTGGCTGCTCGCGGTGTCCGGTTCGCAGGCCGCCTCACAGCTCATCGTGAGCACCGAGCAGCCCGTGATCTCCATGTGGGGCTTCACCGGCACCGACCAGGCGATGACGCTCGCCAAGCTCAAGGAGCTGGTGAAGAAGGGCGAGTTGCACTACGTCCAGCTCGGCGGCGGCCTGGGCGGCGGACAGGGCGGAACCGACAGCCTCAGCGCGGAGGTGACGGCCTGGGTGGAGAAGAACGGTACGGCGGTGAAGGCGAGCGAGTACAGCAGCACCGCCTCGTCCTCCGCTTCCGAGACAGCGACCGGAACCCAGAACACCCAGTCGCTGTACCGGCTCGACCCGTCAGACGTCAACTAGGGGAAACCCTCGGCCAGTTGGGGTAAACCCTCGACTGAAGCAACCCCTGACCGTTCCCACGGTCAGGGGTTGCTCTCTATTCCGGAACGTCACACAAACGCCTCTCACTGGTTACACGGTCGACCCCCAAGACATGCCACGCTCCCGTTTACCGAAAAAGTCAACACGCGTAGATCGCAGCCTCGTTCAGCCGAGCATCGCGATCGGAAGCGTGCCGATTACGGGAAAGGGCACCCCCCATGTCCGTTGCGCAGATAGGCAGATGGAAGGCGCTTGCGGTGGCCACGTCCGCCGTGCTCGTCGGCCTCACCCTCCCGACCGTGGCCGCGACCCCCGCCGCCGCCACAACCAACGCGTACGACACCACGTACTACAAGAACGCGATCGGCAAGACCGGCACGAGCCTGAAGTCCTCGCTGCACACGATCATCGCCCCCCAGACCAAGATCTCGTACGACGCGGTCTGGAACGCGCTCAAGGTCACCGACCAGGACCCGAACAACAGCAACAACGTGATCCTGCTGTACAGCGGCGTCTCCCGCGCCAAGTCCCTCAACGGCGGCGACGTGGGCGACTGGAACCGCGAGCACACCTGGGCCAAGTCCCACGGTGACTTCGGCGAGGCGACCGGCCCCGGCACGGACCTGCACCACCTGCGTCCCGCGGACGTCCAGGTCAACAGCATCCGCGGCAACAAGGACTTCGACAACGGTGGCAGCTCGGTCACCGGCGGGGGCGGCAGCCTCACCGACTCCGACTCGTTCGAGCCGCGCGCCGCGGACAAGGGCGATGTGGCCCGCATGATCCTCTACATGACCGTCCGCTACGAAGGTGACGACGGCTGGGCCAACCTCGAGCCCAACCAGCTGGTGAACAACGGCAGCAACCCCTACATGGGCAAGCTCTCCGTCCTCAAGGCGTGGAACGAGGCGGACCCGCCCAGCGCCTTCGAGGAGAAGCGCAACCAGCTCATCTACGACAACTACCAGCACAACCGCAACCCGTTCATCGACCACCCCGAGTGGGTCGAGGCGATCTGGTAGCCACGGACTGACCGGTTGAACTCCCCGTATCCGGCGGGGAGTTCAACCTCCGTAACCTGCTCGGCCAGGAGGGGACCCCATGCCCGAAGCCGCCGCCACCAACACCACTGTCACCGACACCGCTGTCACCGACACCACCTGGCAGCTCCCCAGCACCCCGCGCAGCGCTCCGCACGCCCGGCAGCTGCTCCGCACCCAGCTCACCGACTGGCAGATCGTCGGCGAAGTGGCCGAAACGGCCGAGCTGTTGCTCTCGGAGCTGATCACCAACTCCCTCAAGCACGCGTGCACCCCGCCCGGCCGCGAGCTCGGCCTGCGCCTGGCGACGTACGACGGACTCCTGCGCGTGGAGGTCGCCGACGCGGACGACCGCCGGCCCCTTCCCCGGCATGCGACCCCCGGAGACGAAGGCGGCCGAGGGCTCACCCTGATCCAGGCCTTGGCCGAACGCTGGGGCTTCTGCCCCCGGCAGCACGGCACCGGAAAGGCGACCTGGGCGGAGCTGGCGCTGCCCCGGTGAGACAGATGAGCCAGGTGACCCCGGGGTGTCGTGGCGGTCAGTCCAGGTGCGTCGGCGCGAACATCCGCAGTACCGCCGGGAGCAGCACCACCGAAGGGCCGGGCGTCGCCAGGGCCTTCGACAGGTCCGTCTCCAGCGTCTCGGGGGTCGTGCGCACGCCCGGCACCCCGAAGGACTCGGCGAGGGCCACGTAGTCCGGGCGGGTCAGCTCCGTCGCCGTGGACTGGCCGAAGGCATCCGCCATGTACTCGCGGAGGATGCCGTAGCCGCCGTCGTCGACGATCAGCCAGGTGACGTTCAGGTCGTACTGCTTGGCCGTGGCCAGTTCGGCGATCGAATACAACGCGCCGCCGTCGCCCGAGACCGCGAGGACCGGGCGGGTCGGGTCGGCGGTCGCCGCACCCAGTGCCGCGGGGAATCCGTAGCCGAGGCCGCCCGCGCCCTGGGCGGAGTGCATGGCGTTCGCGCCGCGCGGGTCGAAGGCGGACCAGGCCCAGTAGGCGAGGATCGTCATGTCCCAGAAGGACGGGGAGCCGGCCGGAAGCGCCCGGCGGACGGCCGCCAACACGTCCTGTTCCAGAGTGAGTTCCTGGGCCGCGATGCGCTCCCCGACACGGGCGAGCACCGTACGCACCCGCTCCGCCGCCGTGTCGTCCTCCCGGTCGGACACCGTCTCCAACAGCGCCGACAACGCGAGCCGTGCGTCCGCGTGGATGCCCAGCGCCGGGTGGTTGGACTCCAGTTTGCCGAGGTCCGCCTCGATCTGGATGACCCGGCCCCGGGGCTTGAACGTGTGGTAGTTCGACGACAGTTCACCCAGGCCCGAGCCCACCACCAGCAGGACGTCCGCGTCCTCAAGGAAGTCCGTCGTGTGGCGGTCCTCCAGCCAGGACTGGAGGGAGAGCGGGTGTTCCCAGGGGAAGGCGCCCTTGCCGCCGAAGGTGGTGACGACGGGGGCGTTCAACTTCTCGGCGAGCCGGCGGAGCTTGCCGGACGCGTCCGCTCGTACGACGCCGCCGCCCGCGATGATCGCGGGGCGGGCGGCGTGCGACAGCAAGTGGGCCGCCAGTGCGGTGAGTTCGGGGCGCGGGACGACGTCCTCGGGGGTCGCGTCCATCGCCGTCACCACCGGCAGGGCCGTCTCGGCGAGGAGGACGTCCTGCGGGATCTCCACCCACACCGGGCCGTGCGGAACCGTCAGGGCCGACTCCCACGCCGCCGCGATCGCCGACGGGATCTGGGACTGGCTGCGGACCGTGTGGACGGACTTCACCACTCCCCTGAACGACGCCTGCTGGTCCGGGAGTTCGTGCAGATAGCCGTGGCGTCCGCCACCGAGCCCGGCGGTTGGGATCTGGCTGCTGATGGCGAGGACGGGAGAGGAAGCCGCGGCCGCTTCCTGGAGCGCGGCCAGCGAGGTCAGCGCGCCCGGACCGGTCGACAGCAGCAGCGGGGCCGCCTCGCCGGTGATACGGCCGTACGCGTCCGCCGCGAACCCCGCGTTGTTCTCGACGCGCAGGCCCACGTACTGGAGGGACGAGCGGCGCAGGGCGTCGAACATGCCCAGCGCGTGCTGGCCGGGCAGGCCGAAGACGGTTGTCGCGCCGAGACCGGTGAGGGTCTCCACGACCAGGTCCCCGCCGTTGCGCCCGGGGGGCGGGTTCAGCGCGGCCGAGGTCTGGGCGGCCGTGGGCCGGAGCACCAGGTCGTGGTCGTGGGTCACTTCGCTTCGCCGTCCTTACGAGCCTGGGCGATCCGGTCGCCGTCCTTACGAGCCTGCACGGTCCGGTCACCGTCCTTACGAGCCTGCGCGATCTGGCGGGACATGATCGTGGTGAGTTCGTACGCCGTGTGGGACGCGGCCACCGCGGTGATCTCGGCGTGATCGTACGCGGGCGCCACCTCCACCACGTCCGCCGAGACCAGGTTGCAGGACGACAGCCCGCGCAGGATCTCCAGGAGTTCGCGGGAGGTCATGCCGCCCGCCTCCGGCGTCCCGGTGCCGGGCGCGTGCGCCGGGTCGAGGCAGTCGATGTCGATGGAGATGTAGAGGGGGCGGTCGCCGATGCGCTGGCGCAGCTGGTCGGCGACCTCGTCGGCGCCGCGCCGGTAGATGTCCGCGGAGGTGACGATGCCGAAGCCCATCTTCTCGTCGTCGGTGAGGTCCTGCTTGCCGTACAGCGGGCCGCGGGTGCCGACGTGCGAGAGCGCCTCGGTGTCGAGGATGCCCTCCTCCACCGCCCGGCGGAACGGCGTGCCGTGCGTGTACTCAGCGCCGAAGTACGTGTCCCAGGTATCGAGATGCGCGTCGAAGTGGAGCAGCGCGACGGGGCCGTGCTTCTTGGCGACGGAGCGGAGCAGCGGCAGCGCGATGGTGTGGTCGCCGCCCAGCGTCATCAACCGGGCGCCGGTGCCGAGCAGTTCGTCGGCCGCCGCCTCGACACTCTCCACGGCCTCGTTGATGTTGAACGGGTTCGCCGCGATGTCACCGGCGTCCGCGACCTGCGCGAGGGCGAAGGGGGAGGCGTCCTGGGCGGGGTTGTAGGGGCGCAGCAGCCGGGACGCCTCGCGGATCGCGTTGCCGCCGAAGCGGGCGCCCGGCCGGTACGAGACGCCCGAGTCGAACGGCACCCCGACCACGGCGACATCGGCGGTGCCGACCTCGTCGAGGCGCGGCAGCCGGGCGAAGGTCGCGGGGCCCGCGTACCGCGGAACGCGGGACGAGTCGACGGGGCCGCGGGGCGTCTCGTTGCCGCTCATGATGACATGCCTTCTTTCCTACGCAACGTCGCGTATGTACAACTAAGTAAAACCAACTACTGCTAAGTACGGCTAAGTACGGCTAAGTACCTCCAGTACGACTCTACTGGTGAGCCGGAACCGGCTCGGACAAGGGTTCGGCGGCCCGGCCCGCGAGGCGCTCCCGCCAAGCGGCCAGTACGGCGGCGTCGGTCGCGGGCGTGGCCAGCGAGACGATCACGTACACGGCGAGCGAGGAGAGCAGCCCGTAGTAGATGGGCTCGTTCGCGAGGATGCCGTACGTCGCCATCAGGCCGATGACCGCGCCGCCGCCGACCACGACGGCGGCGAGCGCGCCCTGTGCGGTGCCGCGCTTCCACAGCAGTCCGCCGAGGATCGGGACGAGGAGTCCAGCGACCAGCAGGTTGTACGCGACGGTCAGCGCCTCGACGACGTTGTTGAGCGCGATCGCCGTACCGATCACCGCGATGCCCATGATCAGGATGAAGGCGCGGTTGCCCCTGACCTCGTCGCGCTCTTCGCCGTCCTTGCCGTCCTTGTCGTCCTTGCCCGGGGCGGCTCTCCGCAGTCGCGACCAGATGTCGTTGTTGGCGACGGTGGCGCAGGCGATGAGCGCGCCGGAGGAGGTCGACATCACGGCGGCGAGGGCGGCCGCGAGCACCAAACCCCGTACCCCGACCGGGAGTTCGTCCTTCACGATGGTCGCGAAGGCGGCGTCGGCGCTGGGCAGCGTCGGGTACATGACCTTGGCCGCCGTACCGATGACGGCGCCCGCGACGGCGTAGACCAGGCAGTACGTACCGGCGACCGTGCCGCCCCACTTCGCCGTGGTGTCGCTGCGCGCGGTGAACACGCGCTGCCAGATGTCCTGCCCGATCAGCATGCCGAACGTGTAGATCAGCACGTACGTGAAGATCGTCTCGCCGCCGATGCCCAGCGGGTCGAAGTACTCGGTCGGCAGCTTCGCCTTCATCTCGCTGAACCCACCAGCTTTCACGACGGCGATGGGGAGCAGCAGGAGCAGCACACCGATGGTCTTGACCACGAACTGCACCATGTCGGTGAGCGTGATCGACCACATGCCGCCGAGCGTCGAGTACGCCACGACGATCGAGCCGCCGAGGACGATCGCGAGCGTCCGGTTCATGTCGAAGAGGACGTCGAAGATCGTGGCGTACGCGATGGTCGAGGTGACGGCGAGCATGAGGGTGTACGCCCACATCACGACACCGGAGATGACTCCGGCGCGGCCGCCGTAGCGGAGGTCGAGCATCTCGGAGACGGTGTAGACCTTCAGGCGGGCGATGCGGGCGGAGAAGAAGACGGACAGCGCGAGGAGTCCGAGCCCGATGGTGAAGACCATCCAGGCGCCGGAGAGCCCGTACTGGTAGCCGAGGCCGACCCCGCCGATGGTGGACGCGCCGCCGAGGACGATCGCCGCCATGGTCCCGGAGTACATGGCAGGACCGAGGCGCCGCCCCGCGACGAGGAAGTCGCTCTTCGACTTGGCGCGGCGCATGCCCCACCAGCCCATCGCCAGCATGCCGGCCAGATAGACGACGATCACTGTGTAGTCGACGGCCATGGGGTCTCCTCCGCGCGCTCGGTGGCGTGTCGTGCAGGTGATGTGTGGGGAGCTTTGGCCGGTGCTGGTCGCGGGGACATCCGCCCGTACCCGCGGCTGCCGGCGGTCACGACACTAGGTGGCCGGAAAGAGACACTGAAGTGTACGTTTCATCCATTGCCGCTGATCTGGATGGAGGGAACGTCCACTCATGCCGGACGCATCCACCTCACCTGTCTCACTTGTCCCGCCCGTACCGCCGACCCCGCCGGTGCCGCTCTCCGCGTTGCTGGCCAGGGAGGACCTCGGCCTGCACCAGATCGCCGGGCCTTCCGACCCGGACACGGTGATCCACTGGGCGCACACGTCGGAGATGGCGGACCCGTACCCGTATCTGCTGGGCGGCGAACTGCTCCTCACCGCCGGCGTCCACATCCCGGAGGCTGCGGGCTCCGGCACCTACTTCGACGACTACGTCGCCCGCATCGTCGCCGCGGGTGGCGCAGCCCTCGGCTTCGGTGTGGCCCCGGTCCACGACACGGTCCCGCGCGCCCTGGTCGCGGCCTGCGACACCTACGGCCTCCCCCTCATCGAGGTCCCGCCCCGCACCACCTTCTCGGGCGTGGCCCGCGCGGTCTGGCAACTCATGGCCCAGGCCCGCCACACGGAGTTGCGCCGCGTCACAGAGGCCCAGCAGAGCCTCGCCGCGGCCGCCGCCCGCCCGGATCCGGTACCGGCGGTGCTACGACAGCTCGCCCAGCGAGTGGGCGGCTGGGCCGTGCTGTACGGGCCGGAGGGGGCGGAGCTGGCGCGGGCGGGCAGGGTGGCGGGGGCGGAGGGGGCTGCTGGGCGGGGTGTGGTCGGGCAGACGCCGACCAGGCAGGCACCGGGCAGGCAAGCTCCGGGCACCCAGGCGCCGAACAGGCAAGCTCCGGAAGGGCAGGCACCGGGCAGGCAAGCTCCGGGCACCCAGGCGCCGAGCAGGCAAGCTCCGGAAGGGCAGGCCTCGGGCGGGCAGACTCCCGCAGCAGAGGCCTCGGCCGGGCAAGCGCCGAGCGCGCAGGCTCCGGTCGCACGGACGTCAGCCGGGCAGACCCTGGCCGTCCGGAACCCGGCCGCGCAAGCGGCGCCGGCCGTCCAAGAGACGTCGGCTGGACAAGAGACGTCGGCTGGACAGACCCCCGCCGAGCACGCCCTCGCCGAGTTGGCCCGGGTCGTGCGGCCCGGGGGGACCCAGGGCGGGCCCACCGGCCCCGCCCCCTCCTCCGCCACCGACACCGTAGGTGGCACGCACCTCGCCGCCTACGCCCTCGGGGCCGGGCAGGGCTTCGTACTTGGGGTCGGGGTCGGGGCGTCGCGGCGTGAGCCCGGGGATCACACCATTGCCTCCGTGGCGGCCGTGCTGCTCTCCCTCCTCACCGGGGAGCAGCAGAGCGGGAGCGGGGCGGCGCGGTCGGCGGCGCTCGTGCGGTTGCTGCTGGGTGCCTCGCCGGAGGCGGTCGCGCCGTTGCTGGGCGGCGGGGAGCGCTGGGTCGTCGTACACGCGCGGCCCGCCGGGGACGGTTCCGCTCCGGACGCCGTCGCCGCGTCCGCGCTCGGGGCGGCGCTGGGCTCCGCGCTGGTCGACGCGGGCGGTGACGTCGTACGCGTCCTTGTGCCCGGCGACGGTGAGCCCGCCCCGCAGGCGGGCTGGACCTGCGGGGTCAGCGCGCCCGCCGGCCCGCACGAGTGGGCGGCGGCCGACGCGCAGGCCGCCCGCGCGCTGGCCCGCGCCCGGGCCACCCGTACGGCGCTGGTCCGCCACGGTGAGCGTTCCGCGCTCGCCGACCTCGTCCCCCCGCCGGATGCCGAGGCCCACGCCCGCGCTCTCCTCGCGCCCATCGCCGCGAACTCCGCCCTCATCGAGACCCTCCGCACCTGGCTCTCCCTGCACGGCAGTTGGGACCGTACGGCGGTGGCTCTGTCCGTCCACCGCAATACGGTCCGCCAACGCATCGCGCGTTGTGCGGGGTTGCTGGGGGCGGACCTCGATGATCCGGATGTCCGGATGGAGTTGTGGTTCGCGTTGCGGGCGGGGTGAGGGGCGCGGAGGCAAGCCTTTCAGGTGACCGAGTCGGGTGGTGGGTGGGAAAATTGCCGCGGAGCCGCGGAGCGGCGGAGCGGCGGGCGCGGAGCGGACGGGAGTGTCTTGCCGCGGAGCGGGCGGGGAAGGCACGCCGCGGAGCGGCGTCGCGGGCCCGCACAGGCCGGCGGCAACAGGGCATCCGGGGTCCACTCACCCTCGTACGCCCAAGTGACCCGTATCCCAGGGTTCGGGACATCCGGGTCGCACACCGGGAGCGACGGCACAATGGACCTATGCCGATACCCGGGATCCCCAGCCGCCAAGAGCTCGTCGACCACCTCGTCAAGACGCGCATCGCGGGCGACGTAGCCACGCCCCGCGAGAACAACCTCTCTCACTACCGCAAGCTGGCGAACGGCGAGCGCAACTGGTGGCTCGGCCTTGAGCTCGGCGACCGCTGGACCGACGAGCAGGACGTGCTCGCGGTGATGGCGGAACGCTGCGGCGTGAACGACGACCCGGAGTACCGGTACGGCCAGGACACCATCGACCCGGAGCTGACGGTCGACGCGCTGGACCGTGCGGCGGCGCGACTGCGCAAGGCGGCCGACGGCACCCAGAGCGTGCTCTTCGCGACCGGGCACCCGGGCGGCCTGCTCGACGTGCACCGCGCGACCGCCGCCGCCCTGCGCGCCGCCGGCTGCGAGATCGTGGTCATCCCGGACGGGCTGCAGACGGACGAGGGGTACGTGATGCAGTTCGCGGACGTCGCGGTCCTTGAGCACGGCGCCACCCTCTGGCACACCCATTCGGGTGAGCCGATGCGCTCGATCCTGGGCGGTCTGGAGCGCGAGGGCCGGCCGCTGCCCGACCTGGTCTTCGCCGACCACGGCTGGGCCGGCTTCGCGGGCCAGCAGGGCATCGACTCCATCGGGTACGCCGACTGCAACGACCCCGCCCTGTTCCTCGCCGAGTCCGAAGGCACCCTCCAGGTGACGATCCCGCTGGACGACCACGTCATCAGCCCCCGGTACTACGACCCGATGACGGCGTACCTGCTGAACGCGGCGGGCCTGGCCTGACCCGGTCCAGCCAGATCCCGGCGATCGACGACGGCGCCCGTCCCGCTAGTGCTGTGACCGCGTAGGTTCGCCGGGTCTGTGCCTCGTGTCACCTCCGCCAGAACAGGTGGTGCGCAACGCCGCTCGTGCTGGCCACGACCTCGAGATCGAACCGGTCGAGCAGGTCATCGGGTGACTCCCAGAGGCGAAGGCCAGACCCGAGCTTCACCGGCGCGACCGCCACGTGCATGGTGTCGACGAGGTCGGCGTCGAGGAACTGCCGGATGGTGGTGACTCCGCCGCCGAGTCGGACGTCCTTGCCCTGTGCCGCCTCCCGCGCCCGTTCGAGGACTGTCATCGGGTCGCCGTCGACGAAGTGGAATGTGGTGTCGGAGAGCGTGAGCGAGGGACGTTCGTGGTGGGTCATGACGAACACCGGGGTGTGAAACGGGGGCTCGTCACCCCACCAGCCGCGCCAGTCATGGTCGTGCCAGGGCCCGCGCTGGGGGCCGAACTTGTTGCGGCCCATGATCTCGGCGCCGATGTCGCGTGCGAAGTCCCGCGTGAAGTAGTCGTCGAGGCCGCGGCTGCCTCCGGGCTCGGTGCGCATGGGCCAGCTTGCCGTGGCGCCGGCCCAGGCGAACAGCCTCTCGGGATTGGCGTGGCCGAACGGGCTCTCGAGGCTCTGGTGCTCACCGGCACCGATTCCGTCACTTGAGACGTTGAAGTTCATGCCTTTCAGTAGCTGATCCACGTGTTTTCCTCGTCAGGTCCTGTCGCATCCTCGTGTGGCGAAGTGCCCCACATCAGGACGTCGAACGGGACGTGGCCGGATCGACAGCGGCCCGTAGCTTTCTCCCAAGGTGTGCCCGGGTCTGCACGGCGTGGTTGGGGTGGTGGGAGTTGGCGATGGTGAACGGCCTCTGTGGTCCGCAGTGCGCCTCGATCGGATTCGCCCACGGGGCGTAGGTCGGGGTGAAGCACGGCTCGACCTTGTTCTTCTTCGCCCAGCTGCGGATGTCGGCGCCCGGTCACCGTCATGCCTCCCCCTCGCGCCTCGGCGTCCCATCCTGCCGCCCGCCGAGCCCCGCTCACAGGTCCCGTTGGCGAGAACCGGACCACGGGTACCGCCCGCCACGGCAACAGGTACGGCCACGCGTACCGCCCGTCACGGCCACGGGTTGAGCCCCTCCTCGCGCCGCTGCGCGTACCCCGGCGTCGGATCCAGGTACAGCCGGCTCACCCCGGGGAACACCTCCCGCAGCCGCTGCTCCGCCTGCTCGCAGGCCCACTCGATCTGGGCGGCGGTCGACGCGTCCCGGAAGTCGACCTTCGCGGCGACCAGCGCCTCGTGCGGCCCCTGCACGAGAGTCGTCAACTCCAGTACGGCTTCCACGTGTTCCATCGCGAGCAGTTCGGCCCGGATCCGCTCCCGCATCTGCTTGGGCAGCGGACGCCCGATGAGCAGCTCCGCGTTGGAGCGGCCGAGCACCCAGGCGACGTACAGCAGGAGTACGCCGATGCACAGGGACGCGAGGCCGTCCCAGACCCCGGAGCCGGTGAGCTGCCCGCCGAGCAGACCGCCCGCTGCGAGCAGCAGGCCCGCCAGGGCGGCCGTGTCCTCCATGACGACGGCCTTCACCGCGGTGTCGGGGGTGTGCCGGAGGTAGAGCTTGAAGGAGGTCCCGACGCGCTTCGCCTCGCCGCGCGTCTGGCGGACACCGGTGCGCAGGGAGTAGCCCTCCAGGAGGAAGGCGACGGCGAGCACGATGTACGAGATGAGCGGGTCGCCGAGTTCCTCGCCCGCGACGAGGGTGTGGATACCGTCGTAGAGCGAGAACACCGCACCGCCGACGAAGGTCGCGACGGCCGCGAGGAGCGCCCAGATGTAGCGCTCGGGGCCGTAGCCGAGTGGGTGTTCCTCGTCCGCCGGTTTCTCGCTGCGCTTCAGCGCGACCAGCAGCATCACCTCGGTGACCGTGTCCGCCACCGAGTGCGCCGCCTCCGACAGCATCGCGCTGGACCCGCTGATCACCCCGGCGACGGCCTTGGCGAGCGCGATCCCCAGATTGGCGGCGGCGGCGACGAGCACCGTGGAGGTGCTCTCGCCGCCGCCGCTGTCCTGCTCAGAAACCTCAGCCATGTCTCCCAGTCTTACCCGGGGGTTGCTCACCGTGGGACGCGGACCACGCCCTCCTGGATCACCGTTATCGCCAGTTGTCCTTCTTGCGTGTAAATGCGGGCCTGACCGAGGCCCCGCCCGCCTGACGCGGACGGCGACTCCTGGTCGTACAGCAGCCACTCGTCGGCGCGGAACGGCCGGTGGAACCACATCGCGTGGTCGAGGGAGGCGCCGACGACGTCGCCGACGGCCCAGCCGCCGCGTCCGTGGGCGAGCAGGATGGAGTCGAGGAGCGTCATGTCGGAGACGTAGGTGGCGAGGCAGACGTGCAGCAGCGGGTCGTCGGCGAGCTTGCCGTTGGCGCGGAACCACACCTGCGAGCGCGGTTCACGCGGCTGCCCGTACCTGCCGTAGGGCGGGTCGTCGACGTAGCGCAGATCGACCTCGGCGCGCGTTTCCAGGATCCTGGCCACGACCTCGGGGTCGAGGTTCTCGTACGAGGTGAGCCGTTCCTCGGCCGTGGGCAGCGTGGCGGGGTCGGGCGCGGGCGGCATCGGCGTCTGGTGGTCGAAGCCTTCCTCGTGCTTCTGGAAGGAGGCGGAGAGGTGGAAGATCGGCTGCCCGTGCTGGATCGCGACCACCCGGCGGGTGGTGAAGGACCGGCCGTCGCCGATGCGGTCCACGGTGTAGACGATGGGCGCGCCGGCGTCGCCCATGCGCAGGAAGTACGAGTGGAGCGAGTGGGCGAACCGGTCGTCGGGGACCGTCCGTCCCGCGGCGACGAGCGCCTGTGCGGCGACCTGTCCGCCGAAGACCCGTGGGACGACGGAGGACCGGGACTGGCCGCGGAAGATGTTCTCCTCGATCTGCTCGAGGTCGAGCAGATCGAGGAGAGACTGAAGTGCCTGACTCATGGAGCCATTTCTACTGGCCAGTAATTTCGGGAACCTTACAAGCCCGTGTCCTTGACTACAGGCCCGTGTCCTTGACTACAGGCCCACGCCTTTGACTACAGGCCCATGTCCTTGGCGATGATCGACTTCATGATCTCGCTGGTGCCGCCGTAGATCCTGTTCACGCGGTTGTCCGCGTACAGGCGGGCGATCGGGTACTCGTTCATGAAGCCGTAGCCGCCGTGCAGCTGAAGGCAGCGGTCGATGACACGGTGTGCGACCTCGGTGCAGAACAGCTTGGCGCTCGCGGCCTCGGCCGGGGACAGCTCGCCCGCGTCGAGGGCCTCCAGGGCGCGGTCGGCGACGGCCTGCGCGGCGTCCACCTCGGCCTGACAGGCGGCCAGCTCGAACTTGGTGTTCTGGAAGTGGGCGACCGTCTTGCCGAAGACGACGCGCTCCTGGACGTACTGCTTGGCGAACCGGACGGCCGCCGCGGCCTGCGCATACGCGCCGAACGCGATGCCCCAGCGCTCGGAGGGCAGGTTGCCGCCGAGGTAGTAGAAGCCCTTGTTCTCCTCGCCGAGCAGGTCCTCCAGCGGCACCTTCACGTCGACGAACGCCAGCTCGGCGGTGTCGGAGGTCTTCAGGCCGAGCTTGTCCAGCTTGCGGCCGACCGAGTAGCCCTCGGACTTGGTGTCCACGGCGAAGAGCGAGATGCCGAAGCGGCGGTCCTCGGCCGTGGGCGCGGAGGTGCGGGCGCAGACGATGACCTTGTCGGCGTGCACACCACCGGTGATGAAGGTCTTGGCGCCGTTGAGGACGTAGTGCGTGCCGTCCTCGGAGAGCTTCGCGGTGGTCTTCATGCCCGCGAGGTCGGAACCGGTGCCCGGCTCGGTCATCGCCAGGGCCCACATCTCCTCGCCGGAGACGAACTTCGGCAGGAAGCGCTTCTTCTGCTCGTCGGTGGCGAGCGCCTTGATGTACGGCAGGCCCAGCAGCACGTGCACACCGGAGCCGCCGAAGGAGACACCCGCGCGCGCGGTCTCCTCGGACATCACGGCCTCGAACTTGTACGAGTCGATGCCCGCGCCGCCGTACTCCTCGTCCACGCGGATGCCGAAGACGCCGAGCTCGGCAAGCTTGTAGTAGAAGTCGCGCGGCGCCTGGCCCGCGGCGAACCACTCGTCATAGACGGGGACGACCTCGGCCTCGATGAAGGCCCGAAGGGTCTCCCGGAACGCCTCGTGGTCCTCGTTGAACACAGTACGGCGCACCTGCCGACACCCCTTCTTCGCGGCTGAACCGCCGCCGCTCTCGCGTATGTGGTTGCGCTCGCCGTAGGGGTTGCTCAATTGATGGTTGCGGCCCTATGGCTAAGCGCTTGCTCAGCCACATGTTACCGGGCAGTCGCGACCGTCGTCCAGACCAACGGCCCCGAGACGCTCGTCACGCCCCCGCCGCCTCGAAGGCACCCCGCGCCATCCGGTGCAGGAGCGCGGCGGTGGCGGCACGGCCCGGCAGTGATCCCGGGCGTCCCAGGTGCGGGGTGGAGTTGAGCAGGCCGAAGACCGAGTGCACGGCCGAGCGGGCGGTGGGCTCCGAGAGGGACGGATAGACCGCGCGTACGACCTCCACCCACAGCTCGACGTACTGCCGCTGAAGCTGTCGTACGAGCTTGCGGTCACTGTCGCGGAGGCGGTCCAGCTCGCGGTCGTGCAGGGTGATCAGGGGGCGGTCGTCGAGGGCGAAGTCGATGTGCCCCTCGATGAGCGAGTCGAGGACCCGCTCCGACGGGTTCCCGTCGGCCTCGGCGAGGCGCCCCTTGGCGCCGGTCAGCAGCTGCCCACTGATCCCTACGAGCAGCTCGGCGAGCATCGCGTCCTTGCCGGGGAAGTGCCGGTACAGACCGGGGCCGCTGATGCCGACCGCGGCGCCTATCTCATCCACTCCCACACCGTGGAAGCCGCGCTCGGCGAACAGCCGGGCGGCCTCCTTGAGGATCTGCTCGCGACGGGTGGGGGCGTCGGTTCTCGTGGCCATGAAAGTAATTCTAGACAGAGAGGTTAGCGGTCGTTAACCTGGAGGAAACGCGTTAACGCTCATTAACAAGCTGAGGGGTCCGCGCAATGCACCACGAGGCACCGGAGCTGACGAGCGCGGGGGACCCCGCGTCGGAGGCCTGGCGAGCCAATGAGGCGGCCCATCGCGCGCTGGGCGAGGAGTTGCGGCAGAAGCTGGCCGCGGCCCGGCTGGGTGGCGGCGAGCGTGCGCGGAACCGGCACACCGCGCGCGGAAAGCTGCTTCCGCGCGACCGCGTGGACGCACTCCTGGACCCGGGATCACCCTTCCTGGAGCTGGCCCCGCTGGCCGCGGAGGGGCTGTACGACGGGCAGGCCCCGGCCGCCGGAGTGATCGCCGGGATCGGCCGGGTGAGCGGCCGCGAGTGCGTGGTCGTCGCCAATGACGCGACCGTCAAGGGCGGCACGTACTACCCGATGACGGTCAAGAAGCACCTGCGCGCCCAGGAGGTGGCGCTCGAGAACCGCCTCCCCTGCATCTACCTCGTCGACTCCGGAGGAGCCTTCCTGCCCATGCAGGACGAGGTCTTCCCCGACCGCGAGCACTTCGGGCGGATCTTCTACAACCAGGCGCGGATGAGCGGTGCCGGGATCCCGCAGATCGCCGCCGTCCTCGGCTCCTGCACGGCCGGTGGCGCATACGTGCCCGCGATGAGCGACGAGGCCGTGATCGTGCGCAATCAGGGCACGATCTTCCTCGGCGGCCCTCCCCTGGTGAAGGCCGCCACCGGCGAGGTCGTCACCGCCGAGGAACTGGGCGGCGGCGAGGTCCACGCGCGTGTGTCGGGTGTCACCGACCATCTCGCGGAGGACGACGCGCACGCGCTGCGGATCGTCCGGAACATCGCCGCCACCCTCCCCGCGCGCGGGCCCCTGCCCTGGGCGGTCGCGGCGTCGGTCGAGCCGAAGGTGGACCCGTACGGGCTGTACGGCGCGGTGCCGGTCGACTCCCGCACTCCCTATGACGTACGCGAGGTCATCGCGCGCGTGGTCGACGGTTCGCGTTTCGCCGAGTTCAAGGCGGAGTTCGGGCAGACCCTGGTCACCGGCTTCGCACACATCCACGGCCACCCGGTCGGGATCGTCGCCAACAACGGCATCCTGTTCTCCGAATCGGCCCAGAAGGGCGCCCACTTCATCGAGCTCTGCGACCAGCGGGGCATCCCCCTGGTGTTCCTGCAGAACATCTCGGGGTTCATGGTGGGACGGCAGTACGAGGCCGGGGGCATCGCCAAGCACGGCGCCAAGATGGTCACGGCCGTCGCCTGCACCCGCGTGCCGAAGCTGACCGTGGTGGTGGGCGGGTCGTACGGAGCGGGGAACTACTCGATGTGCGGCCGGGCGTACTCGCCGCGCTTCCTGTGGATGTGGCCCAACGCCAAGATCTCCGTGATGGGCGGCGAACAGGCCGCCTCCGTCCTCGCGACCGTCAAGCGCGACCAGTTGGAGGGGCGCGGGGAGTCCTGGCCCGCCGAGGACGAAGAGGCCTTCAAGGACCCGATCCGCGAGCAGTACGAGCGCCAGGGCAGCGCCTACTACGCGACGGCCCGCCTCTGGGACGACGGCGTGATCGACCCGATGGAGACCCGGCAGGTGCTGGGGCTTGCCTTGACCGCTTGCGCCAACGCGCCCCTGGGTGAACCCCAGTTCGGCGTTTTCCGGATGTGAGGGACCTGATGTTCGACACGGTACTTGTGGCCAACCGGGGAGAGATCGCCGTCCGGGTCATCCGCACGCTCCGCTCGCTCGGCGTGCGCTCGGTGGCTGTCTTCTCCGACGCCGACGCCGACGCCCGGCATGTGCGCGAGGCGGACACGGCGGTACGGATCGGTCCGGCGCCGGCCGCCGAGAGCTATCTGTCGGCCGACCGGCTCCTCGATGCCGCCGCGCGGACGGGAGCGCAGGCGGTGCACCCCGGGTACGGGTTCCTCGCGGAGAACGCCTCCTTCGCGCAGGCCTGCGCGAATGCCGGGCTGGTCTTCATCGGGCCGCCCTCGGACGCGATCGCGCTGATGGGCGACAAGATCCGCGCCAAGGAGACCGTGCAGGCGGCCGGTGTCCCGGTGGTCCCGGGCTCGTCCGGCAGCGGGCTCACGGACGCGGAACTGGCCGACGCCGCCCGGGAGATCGGAATGCCGGTACTGCTGAAGCCCAGCGCGGGCGGGGGCGGCAAGGGCATGCGGCTGGTGCGGGACTCCTCGACACTGGCCGACGAGATCGCCGCCGCCCGGCGCGAGGCCCGCGCCTCCTTCGGCGACGACACCCTCCTCGTCGAGCGGTGGATCGACCGCCCCCGGCACATCGAGATCCAGGTCCTGGCGGACGCCCACGGGCACGTGGTCCACCTCGGCGAGCGCGAGTGCTCCCTCCAGCGCCGCCACCAGAAGATCATCGAAGAGGCGCCGAGCGTGTTCCTCGACGCAGGGACCCGCGCCGCGATGGGCGAGGCCGCGGTCCAGGCGGCCCGGTCGTGCGGCTACGAGGGCGCGGGCACGGTGGAGTTCATCGTGCCGGGCAGCGACCCGTCCTCGTACTTCTTCATGGAGATGAACACCCGCCTCCAGGTGGAACACCCGGTCACCGAACTGGTCACGGGCCTCGACCTGGTGGAGTGGCAGCTGCGGGTGGCGGCGGGCGAGCAACTGCCGTACGGGCAGGCGGACATCAAGCTCACGGGGCACGCGGTGGAGGCCCGGGTGTGTGCCGAGGACCCCGCGCGCGGATTCCTCCCCTCCGGCGGCACGGTGCTGGCGCTGCACGAACCTCAGGGCGACGGCGTACGCACCGACTCGGGGCTGAGCGAGGGCAGCGAGGTCGGTTCCCTCTACGACCCGATGCTGTCCAAGGTCATCGCGTACGGGCCGGATCGCGCGACCGCGCTCCGCAAGCTCCGGGCGGCGCTGGCGGAGACGGTGACGCTGGGGGTGCAGACGAACGCGGGGTTCCTGCGGCGGCTGCTCGCCCACCCCGCGGTGGTGGCCGGTGAGCTGGACACGGGACTGGTGGAGCGGGAGGCGGATTCGCTGATCCCGTCGGAGGTGCCGGAGGAGGTGTACGCGGCGGCGGCTGCCGTACGCCTCGACGCCCTCACGCCTCGCACGAGCGGCTGGACCGACCCCTTCTCGGTACCGAGCGGCTGGCGGCTGGGGGGCGAACCCAAGCCGGTGGGATTCCATCTGCGCGTGCTCGACCCCGTGGAGTACGTTCCGCGCGGCACGCACACCGTCACCCCCGACCAGGTGTCGGTGGTCCTGGACGGCGTACGCCACACCTTCCACCGCGCCGGCGACTGGCTGGGCCGTGACGGCGACGCCTGGCAGGTCCGCGACCACGACCCCGTGGCCGCGTCCCTCACCGGCGCCGCACACGCCGGTGCCGAGTCGCTCACCGCTCCCATGCCCGGGACGGTGACCGTGGTGAAGGTCGCCGTCGGCGATGAAGTGGTCGCCGGGCAGAGCCTGTTGGTAGTCGAGGCGATGAAGATGGAGCACGTCATCTCCGCGCCGCACGCCGGAACCGTGAGCGAGCTGGACGTCACGCCGGGCACGACGGTCGCCATGGACCAGGTCTTGGCGGTCATCACGCCGGCCGAGCCCTTGGCGGAGCCTTTGACCGAACCTTTGACGGAGCCTTTGGCAGAGGAGGCGACGGCATGAGCACCCCCGAACTCGGCCTCCCCATGGTCGTACCGGCCCAGGGTCTTCCCGCGCAGGTGCGGATCCACGAGGTCGGCGCGCGCGACGGCCTTCAGAACGAGGACACCACGGTCCCGACGGAGATCAAGGCGGAGTTCATCCGGCGCCTGGCCGACGCGGGCCTCACCACCATCGAGGCCACCAGCTTCGTACACCCGAAGTGGGTGCCCCAACTCGCGGACGCGGAGGACCTGTTCCCCCTCGTACGGGACCTGCCGGGCGTCCACCTCCCCGTACTCGTACCGAACGGACGCGGTCTCGACCGGGCCCTCGCCCTGGGCGCCACCCGCGTGGCCGTCTTCGCCAGCGCCACGGAGTCCTTCGCGACGGCCAACCTCAACAGGACGGTCGACGAGGCGCTGGCCATGTTCGAGCCGGTGGTGACCCGCGCGCGGCAGGAGAGGCTGCACGTCCGCGGCTATCTCTCCATGTGCTTCGGCGACCCCTGGGAGGGCGCCGTCCCCATCCACCAGGTGGTCCGCGTCTGCAAGACGCTGCTCGACATGGGCTGCGACGAACTGAGCCTCGGCGACACCATCGGCGTGGCGACGCCGGGTCATGTGCAGAACCTGCTCGCCGAACTCAACGAGGAGGGCGTGCCGACCAGTTCGATCGGCGTGCACTTCCACGACACGTACGGCCAGGCGCTCGCCAACACCCTGGCCGCGATCCAGCACGGCGTCACGACCGTCGACGCCTCGGCGGGCGGCCTCGGCGGCTGCCCGTACGCCAAGTCCGCCACCGGGAACCTCGCCACCGAAGACCTCGTGTGGATGCTCCAGGGCCTCGGCATCGACACCGGAGTAGATCTCGGCCGTCTCACCGCCACCAGCGTGTGGATGGCCGGCCAATTGGGCCGACCCAGCCCGTCCCGCACTGTCCGTGCCCTCTCCCACCAGGAGTGATCCCCATGTCCCTGGACCACCGCCTCTCCCCCGAACTCGAAGAACTCCGCCGTACGGTCGAGGAGTTCGCCCACGATGTCGTCGCGCCGAAGATCGGTGACTTCTACGAGCGGCACGAGTTCCCGTACGAGATCGTGCGCGAGATGGGCCGCATGGGTCTGTTCGGACTGCCGTTCCCGGAGGAGTACGGAGGCATGGGCGGCGACTATCTGGCCCTCGGTATCGCGCTGGAGGAACTGGCCCGCGTCGACTCCTCCGTGGCCATCACTCTGGAGGCGGGCGTCTCACTCGGCGCCATGCCGATCCACCTCTTCGGCACCGAGGCCCAGAAGGCGCAGTGGCTCCCCCGCCTCTGCTCGGGCGAGATCCTCGGCGCCTTCGGCCTGACCGAGCCGGACGGCGGCTCGGACGCGGGTGCGACGCGTACGACGGCCCGTCTCGACCCGGACACGGACGAGTGGGTGATCAACGGCACCAAGTGCTTCATCACCAACTCGGGCACGGACATCACGGGCCTGGTGACCGTCACCGCGGTCACGGGCCGCAAGCCCGACGGCAAGCCGCGCATCTCCGCGATCATCGTCCCGTCCGGCACCCCGGGCTTCACCGTCGCGGCCCCGTACTCGAAGGTCGGCTGGAACGCCTCGGACACCCGCGAGCTCTCCTTCGCCGACGTACGCGTACCCGCCGCCAACCTCCTCGGCGAGGAGGGCCGCGGCTACGCCCAGTTCCTCCGCATCCTGGACGAGGGCCGCATCGCGATCGCGGCGCTGGCCACCGGACTTGCGCAGGGCTGCGTGGACGAGTCGGTGAAGTACGCGAAGGAACGGCACGCGTTCGGCCGGAACATCGGCTCGTACCAAGCCATCCAGTTCAAGATCGCCGACATGGAGATGAAGGCGCACATGGCCCGCGTCGGCTGGCGTGACGCCGCGTCCCGCCTGATCGCCGGAGAGCCCTTCAAGAAGGAGGCGGCGATCGCCAAGCTCTACTCCTCCACCATCGCCGTCGACAACGCCCGCGACGCCACCCAGATCCACGGCGGCTACGGCTTCATGAACGAGTACCCGGTGGCCCGCATGTGGCGCGACTCCAAGATCCTGGAGATCGGAGAGGGGACGAGCGAGGTGCAGCGGATGCTGATCGCGCGGGAGTTGGGGGTGGGGGGCTGAGCCTGGAGGTGCAGCGGGGGGGTCGGGCGACGCGGATAGGGTCGTGGAACAGGTGATCCGTGGGGGCGCCGGATGAGACACGGGGGCACGGCTGATGCCGACTACACCTGAGCAGATCTGGGCGGCGGCCGATCTGCCCGCGCGTCGGCTGGCCGGAGTGGCTCTCAATCCGTCCGCTCCGGATGACATCCTGCTGCGGCTGCTCGCCGACGGTCCGGCGGCGGTACGGATGGTGCTGTGCCGGGATCGGATCCTGCCCGATGCGGTCGTCGACGCGGTGATCGAGCACCCCGACAATTACACCCGCAGCTTCTTCGCCCGCAATCCCCACGTCGACCCGGCCCAGCGGGTACGGCTGCTGCACGACCCGCACTGGTTCGTACGCGCCCACCTGGTGGAGGGACCCCGGCTGCCTTTCCACGCCCGACCAAGGCCACTGCCCGACGAGGCCATCGTTCACATGATCACCGCGTACGAGGCCGAACACCTGGGGGGCCTCGGCTTCTACCAGCAGATGTCCATCGGGCTGCTCCGGTCCATGCCCACGCATCCGGTCGCGGAGGTCCGCCGTTGGGGGGTGGGCAATTGGAGGCAACTGCCCGCCGACACGCGGGCCGCACTGCTGGCGGACCCCGACGACGAGGTCCGGAAGAGGGCACAAAGGTGCGTACAAGAAGAGGATCCGACATGGGTGGAGAGCGAGCTGCCCGCCCACTCCTGCCACGCGCGCACCGACATGCTGCTCCACCAGGCCCTCAGCAGAGGGGTCGTGGACAGCGTCCTCACCGCTCCGGCCGGTCCGGAGGACAAGGCGATGATCGCCCAGAACCCCAGCCTCCCCGCCGACGTGGTGACCCTCCTGGCCGCCGACCCGGACCCGGAGGTACGGGGGACGATCGCGCGCCGCGCGGACCTCGGCCCCGCCGAACTCCGCACACTGGTCGCCGATCCGGACCCGGACGTGCGTCGAAGGGTCGCGTGCCACGCCGACCTCGCACCCGCCGAACTCCGCGCGCTGGGCACGGATCCCGACCCGAAGGTGCGACTGGCGGTGTCCGTACACCCCGCGCTGAGCGAGGACGAACGGGCCCGGATCGCCTACGAGGTCCCCCTGGACCAGGACTTCGTCCACCACATCGCGCTCTGGACATCCGACGACCCCGAAACCGTCCGCCGATACGCATGCTCCGACCACCCGCTGCTCCGCCGTAGAGCGGCCATCGACCGTGAGCTGCCGACGGACCTCCTGGAGCGCCTGTCCACCGACGACGACCTCGGCGTACGTGTCCTGCTGGCCCAGAACCACCCGGACGCCCCGGCGGCACTCCTCCTGCGCAGCTTCCTGGAGTACACCGGCCGCGAACGCCAACACCTCACCACCCGGCCGAACTTCCCCACCGCCGGCCTGGCCGCCTTCGCCGACGACGAGGATCCCGAGATCCGCGCGCTGACCGCACGCGACCCCGAGACGGAGTCAGCAACCGTGGACCGTCTCACCCACGACCGGGACCCCGCCGTACGAGCCGCCCTGGCCCGCCACCCGAATCTCCCGCAGCACCGGTTGGCGGAATTCCTCGACGACCACGAACTGGCCCATGCAGCCGCTGCGAACCCGGCGTTGGATTCGGTAGTGATGCGTGGGCTGGTCGACGGACGGCCGGACGGCGCGACCGTCCACGGTGTAGGCCCCACATGATCACCGTGCCGCCTGCGGCCGGCCGCTCCACGACGGAGTGCAGCTCACGGCACATGCTGGCGAGGTCGAACCCGCCCTCAAAACCCACCAGGGGTGTCATCGGGTTCGTCGTACTCCTCGGCCAGACGAAGCCCAAGGTCGGACTCCCACTCCTGCGCCCAATGCCGCAGCTCCGTGATTTCCTCCGGCGCCAGCCCATAGGCGGCGAACTCTTCGTCGCTCACCCAGACAACACTCTCCAGCCGATCACGCAGCTCCCCGAGGTCGAACTCCGCGTCGCCGCGAAACCCCAACTGCTCAAGCTCCGCCACGGAGTAGTACTGACAGGCCGCACGCACATCGATAACGTCTCGGGGCAGGCCCCGGTCCCCCAGCGCCCGCACCTTCATGGACACCAGGTCTTCAAGAGCGACCACCGGGCCGACGTCCATGGAGACGGGCCGCTGGGACAGCGCCTCCTTGAGCAAGTCGACCTCGCAGGCCTCCCGGCTGCTGGGATCGGTAACCAGCAATCGCGCCTTCAGGGGCCTGGTGTCGACGACGGAGACAGCCCAGCCCTTGTCCCGCAGGCCCTCCGCCAGCCTCAGCGCGATGTCCACCAGCGACGCCGGGTGCTGGGTCGCGAAGTCCAGATCCTGGCTCGGTCGACTGACAAGGCCGTGCGCCTGGACGGCGTAACCGCCGGCCAGGGCCAGGTCATAGGCATCGCCCGCGCTCAGAGCGTCCCTCAGCAGCCGGCGGTGGAGTTCAGGCAGCCTCATGCGGCAGCAGAAGGCAGGAGCTCGGGGAATGCTTCCTCCCACGTCCTCCGCACGCCACGCCCGAGCATCTTGCGCAGGATGGGCCAGTGGCGCACGAGCAGTTCCCCGTCGAGATACTGGACGAAGTCGTACCGCGAACCGTTGTTGAGGACGATCCGATACATCCCCAGCAACAACTTCACGTCCCCGATGTCGAAGACCCGCAGCCCCGACCACGCCAGATGCAGCGGCAGCTCGACCTGCCCGGACGTCGGGCCGACGAGCTCGTCGAGCGTCGTCGGCAGCCGCTCCGCGCCGTAACCCCACTGGGATGGGGTCCCACTGCGTTCATCTCCGTGCTCGGCCACGACAGCAGTATGCCGTCCCCGAGGTTGCGCCCGCATGTGTGCGGCGATCACGCGATGCCCCGGACGGCATGGGCAGCGTGCGGCCCAAGCTCGCACCACAGCAGCTTCCCGCCCCGCCCGAAGAGATCGTCCCCGAGCGGGTAGCCGCCCCACGCGTCCGCGTAGTGGCATACGAGGAACAGTCCGCGTCCGCCATCCGCCTCGGCCGGGACGGGCTGGAGCGGACCGGGGCTCTTGCCGAAGGGCGGCGGAATGTGCGGATTCGCGTCCCAGACGCTCACGCGGAGGCGGGTGCCGCCGAGGGCGCGGAGGTGGAGGGTCGCGGGGCCGGTGGAGTGCCGGCAGGCGTTGGTGACGAGCTCGGAGGTCAGCAGCTCGGCGGTGTCGGTCAGTTCAGTCATCCCGTGTCCGGTCAGGACGGCCCGGAGGGTGGTGCGGGCGATCCGCGGGGCCGGCGGATCGTTCGGCAACTGGAGCGCGTACGCCCAAGATGCGGACGCTTCGGACTTCGACGGGGATACGGTGACCATGAACGCCTCCTGCGGTGGCGGGACTTGGGTTCGCTCTACGGGCCTGGCTGGGCGGTGGCATGTCGCGTGCGTACGTGTGGGCAGCGCGGGGCGCTTCCGGCTTACCGGCGGGGCCAGTTGAGCGGCTCGGGACTCACCGTAGACCGGTTCATGGACTACATTCCATGAACTGAGGGGAATGCAGCCCTTATTACCTTCGTGTGGGTGACCCACACGCCGTATGTACGAACGGGAAGTCGCCGCTCATGCCGCAGCCAAGCCCTCTCCCCACCGCCCGACGCCGTCGCCTGGGTGTCGAACTGCGGAGGCTGCGCGAGCGCGCGGACCTGTCCGCCACACAGGCCGCCGCGCTGATGGGTGCCACGCAGTCACGCGTGAGCAACATCGAGGCCGGGCGCTACGGAGTCAGCGGCGAGCGCGTGCGCACGCTGGCACGGCACTACGACTGCACGGACGAGCCGCTGATCGACACCCTCGCGGCGATGACGGGCGAGCGTCGTCGCGGCTGGTGGGAGGAGTACCGCGAGATCCTCTCGCCCCGCATGCTGGACCTCACCGAGGTGGAACATCACGCCACCGCCGTACGCGTGGCACACGTGATCAACATCCCTGGTCTGCTGCAGACGACGGATCACGCCCGCGCCCTGTTCGCCCACACCGTGCCACCGCTGAAGCCCCACGAGATCGAGCACCGCGTCTCGCACCGCATCAAGCGCCAGGCGATCCTGCACCGCGAACAGCCCCCGCCATACACGGCGATCATCCACGAGGCTGCCCTGCGCATGCGATTCGGCGACCGCAAGACAGCCAGGGCCCAGCTCGACCACCTCAACGAGATGAGCGAACTCGACGACGTCACCATCGCCGTGATCCCCTTCGACAGCGGCCCGTTCCACACCTCCGGGCAGGGCATCGACTACTTCCACGGACCGGTCCACCAGCTCGACACCGTCCAGCTCGACACAGACCACGGCGCTGAACTCATCGACTCCCCAGCCCAGTTGGAGCGCTACCACCTCGTCCTGGACCGCATGCGGCAAACCGCACTCCCTCCAGCCAAATCCCGCGACTTCATCACCCAGCTCGCCCGCGACCTCTGAGGAAGCCCAAGATGCCTGAACTGCAGTGGCAGAAGTCCACCCACAGCCAGGAGGCCTCCGCCTGCGTGTATGTGGCCGTCTCCCCCGCCGGAACGATCCTCCTCCGCGAGAGCGACGAACCGGGCATCGTCCTAACCACCGGCCGACCCCAGCTCAACGCCCTGATAGCAATCCTGGAATCCAGGAACTGAGCCGCTCCTCAGAACACGGGGGCTTCGCTGGTCTTCGAGGTGAACCGACGCTCAGCGATCACGGGTCGGCACTTGCGCGGGGAGGCGGCATCGTCTTGGTGGCGCCGAGGCCGAGCAGTCTGGTCACCTCGTCCTCGATGCTGCCGTCGATCGGGCTGACGTCGAGGTGAAGCCGGTTCTTCACAGCCTTGCCCTCGGGCACCTGGATGAACAGCAGGGTGGGCGGCATCTGGCGGGCCCGAACATCCTCGACGGTCGGCACCCAGGAGCCGACTGGGCGTTGGCGCCACAACCGGGTCAAGTCTGTCTGATGTCGCTGGCCGACACCACGGGGCGGTCCACCTTCGAAGACGCTTTGGAGTCGAGCCACGGGCCGACACTCACCCTCCTCTTGGAGTGCCAGCCGGCGTCACCAAGAGCCCGCAGCAAATCTGGGCACATCAAGGCGAACCCGATCACCGCGCTGCGTGTCCCTGCTCGTCAGTGCGCCCGCGCCCCTCGGTGAACTCGTGGACCAGTTGGATCTCGCCGACGATATGGGCGTTGAACTCGTCGAGTTCCTCGGCTGGAACCCACAGTTCGAGGATCGTCCGTCCGCCGGCCTGCTGGATGGGATACCGGGCGAGGAACTCCGACTCGACCTCGAAGCGCGTGACGAAGCCGGCGCCATCGTGCTTGACGTTCCAGTCCCTCGCGATCCTGACCGCGTAGTCCTCGTTGAGGACCGGATAGAAGATCGGCTGCTCGGGGAGGCGGGGCGGCCAGGCACGCCAGTTCAGTTCCCGGACAAGGTCCAGCTCCTTGGGGCCGGTCGGGCGCCACAGGGTCGTGGTTGCTTGCTGTCCGGTCACAGGCTCGCTCTCTGAGGTCCCTCTGTTCGGGTCACTGAGCACGAGGTTATGGGACGCCCCAAGAGCGACGGGCACCGGCGGAATGAATCCGCCGGGGCCCGCAGCCCAGGTGCCAACGACCGAACCCGGTGACCGATCCCGGGGACTGGCCCCCGTGACCGAACCCGGTGACTGGCCCCGGCGACCGGCCCCCGGCTCAGTCCGTCCCCGACTCCATAGCCGCCCGATCCAGCAACCGCTCCTCATCGGGAGCCTCGCCACGCGAGGCGATCGCCTCCGCGCCGCCCTCGTCCATGGCGCCGATCAGGCCGGTCGCGGCAGCCTGCGCGGCGCCGATCGGTGTGGGGTGGGCGGTGCCGACCAGGCCGAGGCTCACGTACTGTTCGAGCCGCGCGCGCGAGTCCGCGATGTCCAGGTTGCGCATGGTGAGCTGGCCGATGCGGTCCACCGGGCCGAACGCCGAGTCCTCGGTGCGCTCCATGGAGAGCTTGTCCGGGTGGTAGCTGAGGGCCGGGCCCTTGGTGTCGAGGACCGAGTAGTCCTCACCGCGCCGCAGCCGCACGGTCACCTCGCCGGTGATCGCCGCGCCGACCCAGCGCTGCAGCGACTCACGCACCATCAGCGCCTGCGGGTCCAGCCAGCGGCCCTCGTAGAGCAGCCGGCCGAGCTGCCGGCCCTGGTTGTGGTACGCGGCCACGGTGTCCTCGTTGTGGATCGCGTTGACGAGACGCTCGTAGACGATGTGCAGCAGCGCCATGCCGGGCGCCTCGTAGATACCGCGGCTCTTGGCCTCGATGATCCGGTTCTCGATCTGGTCGGACATGCCCAGACCGTGCCGGCCGCCGATCGCGTTGGCCTCCATGACGAGGTCGACCGGAGAGGCGAACTCCTTGCCGTTGATGGTGACCGGGCGACCCTGGTCGAAGCCGACCGTCACGTCCTCCGTGGCGATCTCCACCGACGGGTCCCAGAACCGCACGCCCATGATCGGGTCGACCGTCTCGATGCCGGTGTCGAGGTGCTCCAGGGTCTTGGCCTCGTGCGTGGCGCCCCAGATGTTGGCGTCCGTGGAGTACGCCTTCTCCGTCGAGTCCCGGTAGGGCAGCTCGTGCGCGAGCAGCCACTCCGACATCTCCTTGCGGCCGCCGAGTTCCGTGACGAAGTCCGCGTCCAGCCAGGGCTTGTAGATCCGCAGGTGCGGGTTGGCGAGCAGCCCGTACCGGTAGAACCGCTCGATGTCGTTGCCCTTGAACGTGGAGCCGTCGCCCCAGATCTGCACCCCGTCCTCGAGCATGGCCCGCACCAGCAGCGTGCCCGTCACCGCACGCCCCAGCGGAGTGGTGTTGAAGTACGGGCGTCCGCCCGACCTGACGTGGAAGGCGCCGCAGGCGAGCGCCGCAAGACCTTCCTCGACCAGCGCGGCACGGCAGTCGACGAGCCTGGCGATATCGGCGCCGTACGCGAAGGCACGGTCGGGCACGGACGCGATGTCGGGCTCGTCGTACTGGCCGATGTCGGCGGTGTACGTGCACGGCACGGCGCCCTTGTCGCGCATCCAGGCGACGGCGACCGAGGTGTCGAGCCCGCCGGA
The DNA here is from genome assembly GCF_040683495.1 of Streptomyces sp. NPDC093544. Taxonomy (NCBI): domain Bacteria; kingdom Bacillati; phylum Actinomycetota; class Actinomycetes; order Kitasatosporales; family Streptomycetaceae; genus Streptomyces; species Streptomyces sp. NPDC093544. The sequence continues at coordinate 236,879 of NZ_JBFBEA010000012.1, forward strand.
GAAGGCAATGCCGACACGCTCGCCGGTGGGGAGGGAGGTGAGAACCTTGGACATGGCAAGATTATGCAATAGAACGCATGATCATGCAAGGCCGAGCCGTGAGTGCCTGCCAGCGGACAACGAGTGAAGAGTGAACACGCGCGGGACGAACGAGAGTTGGGGCGTCACGCCCGGCCGACTCCTTGACGCCGGACACGCGCGTCCGCGGCACACGGACACGCGCGCACCCTCACGGGCAACTCACAGGTCACGGGGGGGAAGCCCCACCCCCTGGACACCTTATGAGGTTAGGCTAACCTACCTTCGAACCTGTCAGGCGGGCGCTCCCGCCCCGTGCCGAAAGCAGCCACACATGTCCAACGCCCGTGCCAACCACCTCACCCGTCGCGGCATCCTCGCCGCCGGGGGCGCCCTCGGCCTCGGTGCCGTTCTCGCCGCCTGCGGAGACGACGACTCGACCAGCAGTGGCTCGGCGGACGAGACGAAGGCTGCGGCGTCGGCCGGTCCCTGGACGTTCAAGGACGACCGCGGCACGACGGTGAAGCTGGACAAGATACCGGCGAACATCGTCGCGTTCACCGGCGCGGCCGCCGCCCTGTTCGACTACGGCATCGAGGTCAAGGGCGTCTTCGGCCCGACCAAGACCGCGGACGGCAAGGCCGACGTCCAGGCCGGCGACATCGACATCAGCAAGGTGACGATCCTCGGCAACGAGTGGGGCCAGTTCAACATCGAGAAGTACGCGGCTCTCGCCCCCGACGTACTGATCTCCACGATGTTCGACGGCGCGGGCACCCTCTGGTACGTCCCCGAGGAGTCCAAGGACAAGATCCTCAAGCTCGCCCCGAGCGTCGGCATCTCCGTATACGACCGCCAGCTGCCCGTGTCCCTTGAGCGCATGTACGCGCTCGCCGAGTCGCTCGGCGCCGATGTGAAAGCCGCCAAGGTCGTCGACGCGAAGAAGAAGTTCGAGACGGCCGCCGAGCGACTGCGCGCCGCCGCCAAGGCGCACCCCGACATCAAGGTGCTCGCCGGTTCCGCGAGCCAGGACATCTTCTACGTCTCCGGCTCGAACCTCTCCATCGACCTGGAGTACTTCAAGGCGCTCGGCGTGAACATCGTCGAGCCGGACCCCAAGGTCCTCAAGGCCAGCGGCGGCTGGTTCGAGAGCCTGAGCTGGGAGAACGTCGACAAGTACCCGGCGGACATCATCATGATGGACGACCGCTCCGCGACCATCCAGCCGGCCGACATCACCGAGGCGACCTGGAAGAAGCTGCCCGCCGTCAAGGCCGGCCAGGTCATCCCCCGCTCCGCCGAGCCGATCGTGTCGTACGACAAGTGCACCCCGATCCTCGACAACCTCGCCAAGGCCATCGAGACCGCCAAGAAGGTCGCCTGACCCTCCCCGGACCGCGACAGCGGCAGCGACCAAGCCACACCGACAGCCACAGCGCACCCTGACCGCACCTCAGGAGCCCCCATGCCGACGGCCGTAGCCGCCCCGTTCCGTTTCTTCTCTCTCCAGGTCGTACGGACGAGACGGCTCGGCCCGTCGCTGGCCCGGGTGACCTTCGCGGGCCCGGACCTGAGCGCGTTCGCCTCCGGCGGCCAGGACCAGAGCCTCTCCCTCTTCCTGCCGCACCCCGGCCAGTCCGAGCCCCGCGTCCCGATCGAGCTGGGCTGGGGGTCCCCCCGCTCGAGCGAAGCCGAGAGTGGGGGAGGCTGGTGGCAGGGCTGGCGCGAACTCCCGGACGACGTACGGGCGGTGATGCGCTCGTACACGCTGCGGGCGCTGCGACGCGACCCCGACGAGATCGACATCGACTTCGTGCTGCACGGCGTGGAACCCGGGGCCGCGACACCCGCGGGCCCCGCCTCCCGCTGGGCGTACGAAGCGGCCCCCGGGGACCGCGTCCTGCTGCTCGGTCCGGCGATCGAGGACAACAGGGCGATCCGCTTCCGGCCGCCCGAGGACACCGACCTGGTGGTCATCTGGGCCGACGAGACCGCCGTGCCCGCCGCCTCCGCCATCCTCGAAGCGCTCCCGGCCGGCACTCGCGCCCAGGCCTGGCTGGAGGTCGAGCACGTCGCCGACGTCCAGGACCTGGTGACGGCGGCCGACGCGGACATCAACTGGCTCGTACGCGACCACGTCCCCCACCGCCCTAAGGGCATGGGAGGTGCCCCCACCCCCATGGCCGTCGACGCCGTGCGAGCCGCCCAACTCCCGCCCGCCGAACGGCCGTACGTCTGGATCGCGGGCGAGTCCGGCCAGGTGAAGGAGTTGCGGCGCCATCTCGTGCGCGAGCGCGGGATCGACCGCAGACGGATCACCTTCGTCGGCTACTGGCGCCGCGGGCTGACCGAGGAGCAACTGCGCGAGCAGGAGTAACCCTCGCCCCTCAGCCACTGCCCTCCCGGGAGCAACCCGCGGTCCCTGACCGGGAGCAACCCGCGGCCCTCAGCCACTCCCGGCCCGGGAGCAACCCGCGGCCTCAGCGCAGGCCCGGCAGCAACCCACAGCCCCGGACGAGGCGTTCGTCACCTATGGGACAGAAAGACGTCACCGGGACGGGGTGACACGATCGATTTAGGTTAGGCTAACCTAAGTTGAAGACGTGATTCCGCCCCTCATGTCCCGCCCGGACACTCCCCGCACGGAGGACCCCCACATGCGCTCGCACCTGCTCAACGACACGACCGCGGAGCGGTACCGCCGCTCCGCGACCGAAGGTATAGAGCGGGTGGCGGCCAAACTCGCCACCACCGACCGTCCGTTCACCGGCGTCACGGTCGACGCCCTCGCCCCCCGTATCGAGCAGATCGACCTGGACCGCCCGCTGCACGACACCACCGCGGCCCTCGACGAACTCGAAGAGGTCTACCTCCGGGACGCGATCTACTTCCACCACCCGCGCTACCTCGCGCACCTCAACTGCCCGGTCGTCATCCCGGCCGTGGTCGGCGAGGCGGTCCTCTCGGCCGTCAACTCCTCCCTGGACACCTGGGACCAGTCGGCCGGCGGCACCCTCATCGAGCGCAGGCTCATCGACTGGACCAATGAACGCATCGGCCTCGGCCCGGCCGCCGACGGCGTGTTCACCTCCGGCGGCTCGCAGTCCAACCTCCAGGCGCTGTTGCTCGCTCGCGAGGAAGCCAAGTCCGACAGCCTCGCCAAACTGCGCATCTTCGCCTCCGAGGTCAGCCACTTCAGCGTCAAGAAGTCGGCCAAACTCCTCGGCCTGAGCGCGGACTCCGTCGTCTCGATCCCCGTCGACCACGACAAGCGCATGCAGACGGTCGCGCTCGCCCACGAACTGGAACGCTGCAAGCGCGACGGCCTCGTCCCGATGGCCGTCGTCGCCACCGCCGGCACCACCGACTTCGGCTCCATCGACCCGCTGCCCGAAATCGCCGAGCTGTGCTCCCAGTTCGGTGCCTGGATGCACGTCGACGCCGCCTACGGCTGCGGACTGCTCGCCTCCCTGAAGAACCGGGACCGCATCGACGGCGTCGAGCGCGCCGACTCCGTCACCGTCGACTACCACAAGTCCTTCTTCCAGCCGGTGAGTTCGTCCGCCGTGCTGGTCCGTGACGCCGCCACGCTGCGCCACGCCACCTATCACGCGGAGTACCTCAACCCGGTCCGCGCGGTGCAGGAACGTATCCCCAACCAGGTGGACAAGTCCCTCCAGACAACCCGGCGCTTCGACGCGCTCAAGCTGTGGATGACGCTCCGGGTGATGGGCGCCGACGGAATCGGCGAACTCTTCGACGAGGTCTGCGACCTGGCCGCCGAGGGCTGGAAACTACTGGCCGCCGACCCGCGCTTCGACGTCGTGGTCGCGCCCTCCCTCTCCACCCTCGTCTTCCGCTACATCCCGGCCGCGGTCACCGATCCCTCCGAGATCGACCACGCCAACCTGTACGCCCGCAAGGCCCTGTTCGCCTCCGGTGACGCCGTCGTCGCGGGTACGAAGGTCGGCGCGCGGCACTACCTGAAGTTCACCCTGCTCAACCCCGAGACCACGACGGACGACATCACCGCCGTACTCGATCTGATCGCCGGCCATGCCGAGCAGTACCTTGGAGAGTCCCTTGACCGCGCTTCCTGAATCCGCGCTTCCTGAATCTGCCGTGAAAACGCACGACTTCATCGGCATCGGGCTGGGCCCCTTCAATCTCGGCCTCGCCTGCCTCACCGAGCCGATCGCCGAACTGGACGGCGTCTTCCTCGACTCCAAGCCGCACTTCGAGTGGCACTCCGGAATGTTCCTGGACGGCGCACACCTCCAGACCCCGTTCATGTCGGACCTGGTCACCCTCGCCGATCCGACCTCCCCGTACTCCTTCCTCAACTACCTGAAGGAATCGGGCCGTCTGTACTCCTTCTACATCCGCGAGAACTTCTACCCGCTCCGGCTCGAATACGACGACTACTGCCGCTGGGCGGCCTCGAAGCTCTCCAGCGTCCGGTTCGACACGACAGTCACCGAGGTGAGCCACGAGGACGAGGTGTACGTCGTCCGCACGCAAGCCGGTGAGGAGTTCCGTGCCCGGCATCTGGTCCTCGGCACGGGTACCCCGCCGTACATCCCCGAGGCCTGCGCCGGACTCGGCGGCGACTTCATCCACAACTCCCGCTATATGCAGCACAAGTCGGAGTTGCAGCGGAAGGAGTCGATCACGCTCGTCGGCAGCGGTCAGTCCGCCGCCGAGATCTACTACGACCTGCTGAGCGAGATCGACGTCCACGGCTACCAGCTCAACTGGGTCACGCGCTCCCCGCGCTTCTTCCCCCTCGAATACACCAAGCTCACGCTGGAGATGACCTCCCCGGAGTACATCGACTACTTCCACGCGTTGCCCGAGCCGACCCGCTACCGCCTCCAGACGGAGCAGAAGGGCCTGTTCAAGGGCATCGACGGCGAGTTGATCGACTCGATCTTCGACCTGCTCTACCAGAAGAAGGTCGGCGGCGGCCCGGTCCCCACCCGGCTGCTCACCAACTCCTCCCTCGAAACGGCGATCTACCGGGACGGGACGTACACCCTCGGTCTGCGCCAGGAGGAGCAGGGCAAGGAGTACGAGCTGAGCTCCCAGGGGCTGATCCTCGCCACCGGCTACAAGTACGCCGAGCCCGAGTTCCTCAAGCCGGTCCACGACCGCCTGTGCTACGACTCGCGGGGCAACTTCGACGTGGCGCGCAACTACGCCATCGACACGACCGGGCGCGGGATCTTCCTCCAGAACGCCGGCGTCCACACGCACTCGATCACCTCGCCGGACCTCGGCATGGGCGCGTACCGCAACGCGTACATCATCCGCGAGCTGCTCGGCACCGAGTACTACCCGGTCGAGAAGACCATCGCGTTCCAGGAGTTCGCCGTATGAGCCCCATGAACCGCATCAGCCGCACAAGTCGTACGAGCCGTATGACCGCCACCGACATCGGCACGTTCACCATCCGCGCCCTCGACCCCTTCAAGGACGCCGAGCTGCTGCACGGCTGGGTCACCCACCCCAAGTCCGCCTTCTGGATGATGCAGGACGCCCGGCTCCAGGACGTGGAGCGGGAGTACATGGCCATCGCGGCCGCCGAGCACCACCACGCGTTCCTCGGCCTGCTGGACGGCAAGCCCGTCTTCCTGATGGAGAGTTACGACCCCCGGTACGTCGAACTCGTCGGCCTGTACGAGCCCGAGCCCGGCGATGTCGGCATGCACTTCCTGGTCGCGCCGACGGACACGCCCGTGCACGGTTTCACCCGGTCCGTGATCACCGCCGTCATGGCGGAGCTGTTCGCCGACCCGGCCACGCACCGCGTCGTCGTCGAACCCGACGTGAGCAACAAGGCGGTGCACGCGCTCAACGAAGCCGTCGGCTTCGTCCCCGAGCGCGAGATCGACAAGCCCGAGAAGCGCGCGCTGCTGAGCTTCTGCACGCGTGAACAGTTCGACGCCGCGATACGACAAGTACGGAGTGTGGCCATATGACCCTGTCCGACGCCGTGGCGCACCTCTCCCCCGAGCGCTGGGACCGCGCCAACCGTCTGCTCGTCCGCAAGGCGCTCGCCGAGTTCGCGCACGAACGGCTGATCACGCCGGAGGCACAGGGCAAGGACCAGTACGCCGTCCACAGCGACGACGGGCTGACCCGCTACCGCTTCACCGCCCGCCTCCGCCCGCTCGACCACTGGCAGGTCGACGCCGAGTCGATCACCCGCCACCGCGACGGCGGTGAACTCCCGCTCGCCGCGCTGGACTTCTTCATCGAGCTGAAGAAGACGCTCGGCCTGAGCGACGAGGTCCTGCCCGTCTACCTGGAGGAGATCTCCTCCACCCTCTCGGGCACCTGCTTCAAGCTCACCAAGCCGCAGATCCCGGTCGCCGAGCTCGCGAGGAGCGGCTTCCAGGAGATCGAGACCGGCATGACCGAGGGCCACCCCTGCTTCGTCGCCAACAACGGTCGGCTCGGCTTCGGGGTGCACGAGTACCTGTCGTACGCGCCCGAGACCGCGAGCCCGGTCCGGCTGGTGTGGCTGGCCGCGCACCGCTCACGGGCCGCGTTCACGGCGGGAGTGGGCATCGAGTACGAGTCGTTCCTGCGTGAGGAGTTGGGCGCTGCGACCGTCGAGCGGTTCGCGAAAACCCTCACCGGGCAGGGCCTCGACGCCGGCGACTACCTCCTCATCCCCGTCCACCCCTGGCAGTGGTGGAACAAGCTGTCGGTGACGTTCGCGGCCGAGGTCGCCCAGCAGCACCTGGTCTGCCTCGGCGAGGGCGACGACGAGTACCTGGCCCAGCAGTCGATCAGGACGTTCTTCAACAAGTCGCACCCCGAGAAGCACTACGTCAAAACGGCGCTCTCGGTCCTCAACATGGGCTTCATGCGCGGGCTTTCGGCCGCGTACATGGAGGCAACGCCGGCGATCAACGACTGGCTCGCCCAACTCATCGAGAACGACGCAGTGTTGAAGTCGACGGGCCTCTCGATCATCCGAGAGCGCGCCGCCGTCGGCTACCGCCACCTGGAGTACGAGGCCGCCACCGACCGCTACTCCCCGTACCGCAAAATGCTCGCCGCCCTGTGGCGCGAGAGCCCGGTGCCCGCACTCCAGGAGGGCGAGACCCTGGCGACCATGGCGGCCCTCGCCCATGTCGACCACGAGGGCAGGTCCTTCGCGGGCGCGCTGATCGAGCGGTCGGGGCTGAACCCCGTGGAGTGGCTGCGCCGCTATCTGCGCGCCTACTTCACCCCGCTGCTGCACAGCTTCTACGCCTACGACCTGGTGTACATGCCGCACGGCGAGAACGTCATCCTGGTCCTCAAGGACGGCGTCGTGCAGCGCGCGATCTACAAGGACATCGCCGAGGAGATCGCCGTCCTGGACCCGCAGGCGGTGCTGCCGCCGGCCGTGGAACGGATCCGCGTCGACGTCCCCGAGGACAAGAAGCTCCTGTCGATCTTCACCGACGTCTTCGACTGCTTCTTCCGCTTCCTCGCGGCGGACCTGGACGCCGAGGGCATCCTCGACGAGGACCTCTTCTGGCGGACGGTCGCCGAGTCGGTGCGCGCCTACCAGGACGCGAATCCCGAACTCGCCGACAAGTTCCGGCAGTACGACATGTTCGCGCCGGAGTTCGCCCTGTCCTGCCTCAACCGCCTCCAGCTGCGCAACAACAAGCAGATGGTGGACCTCGCCGACCCGTCCGGAGCCCTCCAGCTCGTCGGCAACCTGAAGAACCCGATCGCGGGTCTCTAGAACGGGTGGGGCTCAGGAGACAGCGGTCCCCTCCTGAGCCCCACCTCTCTCACCAACTACTCGGTGGACCAGGGAACTTGGGCCGACCTGTAGTAGTCGATCCCCAGCGCGTCCCACCGCGGCGCCTGCGCAGCGAGCCGCACCTTGTACGTGTCCCAGTCGTGCGTGGACGCGGGCGACCAGCCGAGCTCGGCCGCACCGGGCAGCCGGGGGAAAGCCATGTAGTCGAGGTTCGCCGAGGTCACCAGCGTCTCGCTCCACAGCGGAGCCTCGACACCCTTGACCGCCGAACCGGGCACTCCGGCAAGGTAGTTGCCCGGATCCCAGTCGTAGGCCCGCTGCACCTCCACATAGCCCGCCCAGGTCAGCCCCAGCGGGGTGCCCTTGTTGTACTTCATGTCGAGGTAGGCCCGGTCGGCCGGGGACAGGATCAGCCCGGTGCCGTTCCGTGCCGCCGCCGCGACCTGCTCCTTCTCCGCCGGGTTGGTGCCGTCCAGGCCCCAGTACTGGACCAGGGCCCCGGGCGCCGGGGACGCCCCGGCCAGCTGGTGCCAACCGATCACCGTCTTTCCGTACTTGGCGACGATGGGCTGCACCCGGTCCATGAAGGCCTGGAAGTCGGCGTGCGGCGTGGAGTGCGCCTCGTCGCCACCGATGTGGATGTACTTGCCCGGAGTGATCGCGGCCAGCTCACGGATCACGTCGTCCGCGAAGTCGTACGTGACGTCCTTCGACACGCACAGGGAACTGAAGCCGACGCCGATGCCCGTGTAGAGCGGCGGCGCGACCCCGTCGCAGTTCAGTTCGGCGTACGAGGCGAGCGCGGCGTTGGTGTGCCCCGGCATGTCGATCTCGGGGATGACCTCCAGGTGGCGCGAGGTGGCGTACCGGACGATCTCCTTGTACTGGGCCTTGGTGTAGTAGCCGCCCTGTCCCCCGCCGACCTGCGTCGAGCCGCCGTAGGTGGCGAGCTGCGGCCAGGAGTCGATGGCGATGCGCCAGCCCTGGTCGTCGCTGAGGTGCAGATGCAGCTTGTTGACCTTGTAGAGCGCGACCTCGTCGATGAAGCGCTTGACCTGGTCGACGGTGAAGAAGTGCCGGGCCACGTCGAGCATCGCACCGCGGTAGGCATAGCGCGGGCTGTCCTCGATGGTGCCGCCCGCGACCAGCCAGGGGCCCGGCTGTGTGGAGTCCTTCTCCACGGAGGCCGGAAGCAGTTGGCGCAGGGTCTGTACGCCGTGGAAGAGGCCGGCCGGCGCGGCGGCGGTGATGGTGATGCCGGACCTGCCGCTGTCGAGCCGGTAGCCCTCGGCGCCCAGCTCCTTTGCTCCCAGCCGGAGTTGGATGCCGCCACCGCCGTGCGCCGACGGTGCGACCGGCAGCCGGTATCCCGTGGAGGGCCGCAGGATGTCCGCGAGATACTCGCCGACCTTGCGGACCTCGCGCGAGTCGTCCACGCGGATGCGGGTGTCGGTGGTGATGCGGTACGGGGTTCCGTGAGCGTCGACCGAGACGGGGGCGGGGATCACCTGACCGAGCGGCGTGACGGTCCGGTCGGCCGCGGAGGGTGCCGCGCCGACGACGGAGATGGACGCGGCTGCCACAAGCAGCAGCGTACTGAGAAGACGGGGCGTTCTGTGCTGTCTCACAAGCGCTCCCTTCTAATGGGTATAGACCACTCTCCCGTACGGCCGGTGGAACAATCCCCGGTATGGCGGAAATCATCCAGAAGGACGGCACCTGGATCTTCGACGGTGACGCGCTACGCCTGACTCCCGGGCGCGACAAGAACGTCAGCCTGTTCCGCAGGACTTTGGCTGAACTGAACGTCCCGCTCGGTGCGTTGGCGGGCATCTCCTTCGAACAGGGCAGGAAGACCGGGCGGTTGAGGCTCAGACTGCGCGACGGCGCCGACCCCCTGCTCCAGGCGACCGGCGGCAAACTCACGGAGCCGAACGACCCGTACCAGCTCGCCGTCGAGTCCGACCGCTACGGCGTCGCCGAGTACCTGGTGGACGAGGTCCGGGGCGCACTGCTTCTGGACGAGGTGCCGTCCGGCCCCGTCGACGAATATCTGCTGCCGGGCCCCGCCCTGCCCCTGTCCGTCTCCGCCGGGGACGGCACCGCGAGCTTCGACGGCGAACACGTACGCCTGGAGTGGAACTGGAAGACGGAGGACGCGAAGGCTGCCGCCGGGGGCCGGTCGCTCGCGCTGGGGGACATCACCGGCGTCGAATGGCATCCGTCGGCCGGGCTGGAGAACGGGTGCCTGCGCTTCACCGTGCGCGGTGCGGAGACGAAGGCGCCGCCCAAGTACGACCCGAACTCCGTGGAGTTGTGGGGATTCAAGAAGGATCCGCTGATGGCGCTGGTCGCGGCGGCGGTGCAGGTGCGGTTGCCGCACCCTTCGGCTGCGCTTCTCCCCCCGGAGCCGGTGAAGGAGCTGCCGGCTGCCCCCGAGGCCGACCATGACGCCCTGCTGCGCCGACTGCGGGAGCTCGGCGAGCTGCACAAGTCCGGTGTCCTGACTGACGAGGAGTTCGCGATGGCCAAGCAGGCGGTCCTCAAGAGGATGTGAGGACCGCCTGCCGGAGGGAGGAAGTACGCCCCGCCTTCCGGGCGTACGAACGCCGGCCGAGTGTGGCTAGTCGCGAACAGTTCGCTGGAGGGCGCTACTTGACCCTGCGTGCCACCGTGAAGTTGTCGATCTCTTCGCCCGTCTCGGCGATGCCCCGCACCTTCAGCGTGGCCAGGTGGCCCTTCACCGCCGGCGTCACATCCACCCGCAGGAACGAGTAGTTGACGTAGCGCACGCGGGACCAGGCAACCGTCTCGGCCACGTGGACATTGCCCTTCTCGGCGACGAAGGAGGCCACGGACTCGACGTCCTTCACATGGCCCTCGTACGACTCGTCGGCACTGAACGCGTACAGGCTGCGGCCCGCCGCGCCCGCCGTGACGTACACGATCCCGTCGGTCTCCGGATAGGCGGTGCCGCCGATCGGGAGCTTCTTGGCGACCTCGTTGCCCTTGATGACGTCGGTGCGCTCGTAGACGTGGTTGTGGCCGTTGATCACCAGGTCGACGGTGTACTTGTCGAAGAGCGGTACCCACTCCCGGCGTACGCCGCCCTCGGAGGCGTGCGAGGTCGAGGTGCAGTACGCGCAGTGGTGGAAGAAGATCACGATGAAGTCGATGCCCTGGGCGGCCCGGTACTTCTTGAGCTGGGCCTCCAGCCACTTGGTCTGGGTGCCGCCGGAGATGCCGAGGTTGGCCGGGATCTCCAAGGAGATGTCGTTGGCGTCCAGCGAGATGATCGCCGTGTTGCCGTGCGTGAAGGAGTACACGCCGGGAAGGTTCTTCTTGTCGGGCCCGTTGTCCGGCAGCTGCCAGCGGGCCTCCTCGCCGCCGTAGCCGTTGGGCGAGTACCAGGCCTCCATGTCGTGGTTGCCGTACGCCACCATCCACGGCACCTGCTTGGCGACCGACTCGGTCTGCGCCAGGAACTGGTCCCAGATGCGCGAGTCGAAGCCGGTGTCGGTGGTCGAGCCCGCGCCGGTCGGGTCGGCGTAGCAGATGTCGCCCGCGTGCAGGTGGAAGGCCGGGTTCTGGGCCAGGATCAGGCTGTCGTTGGCGAGACCGTGGTAGCTGACGCCCTGGTCGCCGAAGGCCGTGAAGGTGAACGACTCGGACTTGGCGGGCGCGGTGGTGAAGGTGCCGAGGGTGCCCGCGAGATGCGCGGACGCCGGGTCGAAGCCGTCGTGGCCGACGCCGTAGTAGTACGTCTGGCCGGGGCGCAGGTGCGTGAGCTGCGCGTGCAGGTAGTACTGCGTGTGGTCGGCGCTCGCCCCGACACCGGTCGGGGTGTAGAGGCTGCGCACCTCGGCCCCGATCTTGCGGGAGAGGTCCCAGGGGTGGGCGCCGATGCGGATGTACGGCTTGTTGACGGCGGCCGGGACCTGCCAGGAGACCGTCATCTCGGTCTTCGGGTCGGCGCCGTAGGCGAGGTGACGGCCGAAGGGGGCGACGAGGGCGCCGTTGACCTTCTCGGTGCTGGTGCTGGTGCTGGTGCTCTGGGTCGGTACAGCGGCCTGTGCGACCGCACCCGGCACGAAGGCGCCGCCAGCGACGGCGCCCAGGGTCACGGCGCCGCCTCTGATCATCGTGCGGCGCGAAAACTTGGCGCGGAGGTATTCGTGCTGCTCAGCCATGCTCATGCGCGCGGCGAGCTTCTCCGGTACGCCCATGCGAGGAGTGTCCATGGCTGGAAAAGGTGCCCCGGGCAGCCATCGCTGCGCAGGACGCAGCATGAACAGGCCCCAAACAGGGTCCCATAAGAGTTTCAACAGCCACTTGCCCGAAATCGGGCAGGATTCTTGCGATGGTCGGCGCTTTACCTCAGGATCAACGAGTGCACGACGAACTTGTTGATCATCTGACGCGCTCCTCGCCCCTCAACCGGGGCGAGGCGCTGCGTGTGGTCCAGGACGTGCTCGCCTACTTCGACGAGACGACCGAGGAGTACGTCCGTCGCCGCCACCGCGAGCTCCAGGCGCAGGGCCTGGTGAACGCGACGATCTTCGAACGGATCGAGGCGGACCTGAAATACCGCGCGGTCGCGCCACCGGAGCTCACGCTCAGGCAGCTGCGCCGCATGGTCTACGGCTAGATCATCTACGGCTAGGAAACGTCATCCATGTGCGGAATCGTCGGATACATCGGCAGGCGTGACGTCGCTCCCCTCCTCCTTGAGGGCCTCCAGCGACTGGAGTACCGCGGCTACGACTCGGCGGGCATCGTCGTCACGACGCCCAAGACGGGCGGCCTGAAGATGGTCAAGGCCAAGGGCCGGGTGCGCGATCTGGAGGCCAAGGTCCCCAAGCGCTTCGCCGGCACCACCGGTATCGCCCACACCCGCTGGGCCACCCACGGCGCCCCCTCCGACGTGAACGCCCACCCGCACCTGTCGACCGACGGCAAGGTCGCCGTCGTCCACAACGGCATCATCGACAATGCCTCCGACCTGCGCAAGAAGCTGGAGGCCGACGGCGTCGAGTTCCTCTCCGAGACCGACACCGAGGTCCTCACCCACCTGATCGCCCGCTCGCAGGCCGAGAAGCTGGAGGACAAGGTCCGCGAGGCGCTCCGCGTGATCGAGGGCACGTACGGCATCGCGGTCCTGCACGCCGACTTCCCCGAGCGCATCGTGGTGGCCCGCAACGGCTCCCCGGTCGTCCTCGGCATCGGCGAGAAGGAGATGTTCGTCGCCTCGGACATCGCCGCCCTGGTCACCCACACACGCCAGATAGTGACCCTGGACGACGGCGAGATGGCCACCCTCAAGGCCGACGACTTCCGCACGTACACCACCGAGGGCACCCGTACGACGTCCGAGCCGACCACCGTGGAGTGGGAGGCCGCCTCGTACGACATGGGCGGCCACGACACCTACATGCACAAGGAGATCTTCGAGCAGGCCGAGGCCGTGGACCGCGTGCTGCGCGGCCGCATCGACGACCGCTTCTCCACCGTGCACCTCGGCGGCCTCAACCTGGACGCCCGCGAGGCGCGCCAGATCCGCCGCGTGAAGATCCTCGGCTGCGGCACCTCGTACCACGCGGGCATGATCGGCGCCCAGATGATCGAGGAGCTGGCCCGCATCCCCGCGGACGCCGAACCGGCCTCGGAGTTCCGCTACCGCAACGCGGTGGTCGACCCCGACACGCTGTACGTCGCGGTCTCCCAGTCCGGTGAGACGTACGACGTCCTCGCCGCCGTCCAGGAGCTGAAGCGCAAGGGCGCGCGGGTCCTCGGCGTGGTGAACGTGGTGGGCAGCGCCATCGCCCGCGAGGCCGACGGCGGCATGTACGTCCACGCAGGACCCGAGGTCTGCGTCGTCTCGACCAAGTGCTTCACCAACACCACGGTCGCCTTCGCGCTGCTCGCGCTGCATCTGGGCCGCACCCGCGACCTGTCGGTGCGCGACGGCAAGCGGATCATCGAGGGTCTGCGCAGGCTGCCCGGCCAGATCACCGAGATCCTCGACCGGGAGGACGAGATCAAGAAGCTGGCCGAGCAGTACGCCGAGGCCCGCTCGATGCTCTTCATCGGCCGTGTCCGGGGCTACCCGGTGGCCCGTGAGGCCTCCCTGAAGCTCAAGGAGGTCTCGTACATCCACGCCGAGGCCTATCCGGCCTCCGAGCTGAAGCACGGCCCGCTGGCGCTCATCGAGCCCGCTCTCCCGACGGTCGCCATCGTCCCGAACGACGACCTCCTGGAGAAGAACCGCGCAGCCCTGGAGGAGATCAAGGCCCGCAGCGGCAGGATCCTCGCGGTCGCGCACCAGGAGCAGGAGAAGGCCGACCAGACGATCGTCGTCCCGAAGAACGAGGACGAACTGGACCCCATCCTCATGGGCATCCCCCTCCAACTCCTCGCCTACCACACGGCATTGGCCCTGGGCCGGGACATCGACAAGCCGCGGAACCTCGCGAAGTCGGTGACGGTGGAGTAGCCCCTTCAGGGGCGCGGGGCTGTGACATCTTGCGGCTCCGCCGCGTGGGCGCGAGCAACCCCTATAATCCGCAGCCGAAAACACCAAGAACGGGCCCCTGCGCGTGCCACCAGCACACAGGGACCCGTTCTTTTCAGGAGCCGGGGCCGCCCAATTACCCCGGGCCCGCGCCGACTTCGGCCGGTGGCCGTCACTCCCCGGCCGGCGGCGCGACCGATATATTCCCTTCACAAGCGCACAAACACATCTACGCGCGAGTAGATTTGCACGGCTTTCCACCCAGCGGCGAAAGGGAGTTGACCGGCCCCGCCGCTCATCCCACCTGGGAGGACGGCGAGTTGCCAAACGGCAACGACAGGGTTTGCCCGGCACTCAGGGGATGACGACAACCGGGCGCTGCGCGCGCTTGGCGAGCCGGCCCGCGACCGAGCCGAAGATGCGCCCGACGATGCCGTGCGTGGAGCCGACGACGATCGCGTCCGCCTCGTACTCCCGCCCCACCTCTTCGAGTTCGTGGCAGATGTCGCCGCCACGCTCGACAAGGATCCAGGGGACTTCGGCCAGATACTCGGCGCAGGCGAGTTCGAGCCCGAGCAACTCGGTGCGGTGGTCCGGCACATCGACGAAGACCGGGGGCTCGCAGCCCGCCCACACGGTGGTGGGCAGCCGGTTGGCGACGTGAACGATGATCAGCCCGGAGCCGGAGCGATGGGCCATGCCGATCGCGTAGGCGAGGGCACGCTCGCTGGACGTCGAACCGTCGAAACCGACGACGACGCCGTGCTTGAAGGCGGGATCGCAGGACTGGCGGAGTTCTTCCGCCGCCAGAGGCTCGGCCGCCGTGGGATCGGCGAGCGGGCGCTGGCGGTCCGCGGGATCGAAGTATTCGTGACCGGCCATGGGTATCTCGGCGTTTGGATCCTCGTGGTGGGACGACGACAACAACGTGCGGCAGAGCAGTGTCCGGGAATCATCTTCCCAACCCCATACCCCCAAGGGTACGGCGGCACTCCTCCTCTGCCCAGATCCCGCGTGCGCTACGCGGCGTTCATCGGAGCATGCATGAGGAGACGCCCGTAACGCAATGGTTGCTGCTCCGTACAGGCGGTTTGCACAGGGTTCACCCAGGCGCGCCGCACAGTGACCTGCCGCTCGACCACGCGTTGAACTGTTCGGCCGCCGTCAGGCAGAGCAATGGAGTACTGGATACGTACGAGGGAGCACACTGTGCCCGGACCCGAGACCGCGTCCCGCCCCGCCCCCCGAGGGCATGCCGCGGCACCCGCCGTCCCGGACACGGCGAGCGACGTGGTGCGCTGGGCGGCCTTCAGCTGTGTATTGGTCCCCGTGGTTCTCGTCTGGTACGGCACCTCACTCGCCGGCGCGGCCGGTACGGCGCTGGGCCTGGCGGCCGTGACCGCGGCCTGCCGGGTGCTGTTGCGCCAGTCCGAGCGTGGCGCGGCGCAGCTGCTCGCCGAGGAACGCGCCCCGGCCCGCGGGCGGCACGGCGGGCACGGGATTCCGGCCTCGCGTGCGGCGACGGTCCCGAACGGGGTTCCGGCCTCCCGCGGAGCGGAAGGCATGAGCGGCCCGCAGGGCAGGAGTGGCGTGGGGGCGCACAGGGGCGGTCGGCACGGCGGGGGGAACAGGCCGGTCGACTGACCGGTTTACGCGCACGCGCCCACTTCTTTTCAGCCAACTTCTGCGCATGGCTCGTTCCTTGGTCGAACGACCCCTCACCCCCCGTTCGACCTGCAATGAAAGGACCGCAGACGGCTCGCGCACCCTACGTGGATTGGCCACTGGCACGAGGCGTACTTCCCTGCACGGCCCACGAGTGCAACGCTTCGTGATCGAATGCTTCACGCCAAGTTGCCTTGTCGACATTCTGTTGAGTATCGAACTGGTCACCTTGGCGCCACGGGACACAGTAGATTCGATCTTGACGTCTTACGGCGGGGGACTCGTGCAGGACCGAGGGGAAACGTGCAGGAGCGACACAACCGAGGAGCCGCGACCACCGAGGGGGGCTTAGCAGGATGAGCCACGACTCCACTGCCGCGCCGGAAGCCGCGGCCCGGAAACTTTCCGGGCGACGCCGCAAGGAGATCGTTGCGGTGCTGCTGTTCAGCGGCGGCCCCATCTTCGAGAGTTCCATACCACTGTCGGTGTTCGGGATCGACCGCCAGGACGCCGGCGTGCCGCGTTATCGCCTCTTGGTGAGCGCGGGCGAGGAAGGCCCACTGCGGACCACAGGGGGCCTGGAACTCACCGCGCCACATGGCCTGGAAGCGATCTCGCGGGCAGGCACGGTGGTCGTGCCCGCCTGGCGGTCGATCACCTCGCCGCCACCGGAGGAGGCGCTCGACGCACTGCGCCGTGCGCACGAGGAGGGTGCCCGCATAGTCGGGCTGTGCACCGGTGCCTTCGTGCTGGCCGCGGCGGGTCTGCTGGACGGCCGTCCAGCGACCACCCACTGGATGTACGCGCCGACACTGGCGAAGCGCTACCCGTCCGTCCACGTCGATCCACGAGAACTCTTCGTGGACGACGGAGACGTACTGACATCGGCGGGTACGGCGGCCGGAATCGACCTCTGTCTGCACATCGTGCGGACGGACCACGGCAACGAGGCGGCCGGCGCGCTGGCCCGTCGTCTGGTGGTCCCGCCGCGCCGCAGCGGCGGGCAGGAGCGCTATCTCGACAGGTCTCTGCCTGAGGAGATCGGCGCCGACCCCCTCGCGGAGGTCGTCGCCTGGGCGCTGGAGCACCTGCACGAGCAGTTCGACGTGGAGACGCTGGCGGCACGGGCGTACATGAGCCGGCGTACCTTCGACCGCCGTTTCCGGTCGCTCACCGGGAGCGCTCCCCTGCAGTGGCTGATCACGCAGCGGGTGCTCCAGGCGCAGCGTCTCCTGGAGACGTCGGACTACTCGGTCGACGAGGTGGCGGGCCGCTGTGGCTTCCGTTCGCCGGTCGCGTTGCGGGGCCATTTCCGGCGCCAGCTCGGCTCGTCGCCCGCGGCGTACCGGGCCGCGTACCGGGCCCGTCGTCCGCAGACCGCCGACCGGTCGTCGGACACGGACGGCGCCTCGGGTCCGGCAGGACCGCCACCGGCCATCCACCAGGAGAGCCCGGTCCCGATGCAGACCCGTCGAACGGCGGCCGCCGGCATCGTCGGTGCGTCGGCGTCCATGTCGACGGACTCGGGCAAGGCCGGCGCGGAGCTGTACGCGGCGGGGCGGGCAAGCCTTCCGGGGCAGCGCAGCGCCCAGTAGGTTCCACCATTTCCACCATTTCCACCAATCGCACCGTTCTCAACGGGCGGGGGCCCTCGGGTCCCCGCCCGTGCCGCACGCACGGGCGGTTCACCTGGGCGTAGTGGGCCGTAGGGTGAGACACATGAACGATCGCATGGTGTGGATCGACTGCGAGATGACCGGCCTCTCGCTGTCGGATGACGCGCTCATCGAGGTGGCCGCGCTGGTCACCGACTCTGAGCTGAACGTACTCGGTGAAGGCGTGGACATCGTGATCCGGCCACCGGACGCGGCGCTGGAAACGATGCCGGACGTGGTGCGGACCATGCACACGAAATCCGGCCTCCTCTCCGAGCTGGCCGCGGGCACGACCCTGGCGGACGCCGAGGCACAGGTCCTCTCCTACGTGCGTGAGCACGTCAAGGAACCGGGCAAGGCCCCGCTGTGCGGAAACTCGGTGGGCACGGACCGGGGATTCCTCCTCCGTGACATGTCGACCCTTGAGGAGTACCTCCACTACCGCATTGTGGACGTCTCCTCCATCAAGGAGCTGGCCCGCCGCTGGTTCCCCCGGGCGTACTTCAACAGCCCGGACAAGAACGGCAACCACCGCGCCCTGGCGGACATCCGGGAGTCCATCGTCGAGCTTCGCTACTACCGCGAGGCGATCTTCGTCCCGCAGCCCGGCCCCGACTCGGAGACCGCCCGCGCCATCGCCGCGAAGCACGCCCTGCCCATCGAATAGAAGCCGAATAGAACCGGCCAGTCCCTTCAGAACCGGACAGACCTTTGCCGGGGAACGGGAAAGACCACTGCCGGCGAACCGGAAAGACCTTTGTCGGGGCCCTGTCGGGCCCCCACAAAAGCCGGGCGCGAGCACCCCTTCGGACCCTGTACACTTTTTCTCGGCCGGTCAGAGAAACCAGAACCGGTCATGGTGGGTGTAGCTCAGCTGGTAGAGCACCTGGTTGTGGTCCAGGATGCCGCGGGTTCAAGTCCCGTCACTCACCCTGAATGATCAAGGCCCGACCTGGGAGAACAGGTCGGGCCTTGATCGCGTTCGGCCGCTGGGAACAAAGCGGGAACACCGTCGCCTCACGGAAGACGTCGTCGAGATCGCCTGGGTGGTCGGTACGCCCTGGCAGGGGCGTGGCTTCGCCGTTGAAGCGGCGCGCAGGCTGGTTGGCTGGCTCGGGCGGCAGTCCCACATCCGTACCGTCGTCGCCCACATCCACCCCGGCCACCGGGCCTCCGCGGCCGTCGCAACCGCGGCAGGGCTGACGCCGACCGACCGCTGCCGGGACGGCAAGGTCCGGTGGGAGCTGTCGCTGTGGCAGTAACCTCACGCGTCCCGGGTCGGGCTGGCGGCGCGCCACTCGGCGGCGAAGGTGTGGACGTTCTCGAAGCGGGCGTCGGGGTCGGCGTCCGTGGCGCGTCCGATCACCGCCAACTGCTGCGGTGTGCCTCGCCAGGCGCGTTCCTCGTCACCGGCGTCGAGGAGGAGCCGGGCGGCGCGGCCCAGGGTGAACACGGTCGTACGGGTGTCGATCACGGCCCCGCGTACGAACTCCTCGGGCGCCATGTACCGCCGGGAGCCCGGCAGTCGGTCCTCCTCGACCACGAAGGGACCCGGCCGGTACTCGTCGAGGTCGACCAGGTGGGTCACGTCGCCGGCGAAGTCGTAGAGCAGCGCGCCGTCGTAGAAGTCGACCGCGATCTGGCCGGCGGACTCGACCGCGAGGTGGGCGTCGAGGACCCGGTCGAAGGCCCTGAGGACGCGGTCGGTGGGGAGGGCGCGGAAGCGGGCCATCGGGCTGTCCGGGCTCGTACGGCCGCCAGGCCCGCCGAGAGTGGAGTGGTACAGCACCTCGCCGTCCCGCCAGGGCATCACCACCGCCCAGCTCTGCCGTACGGCGATCCGGTGGACCTGCGGGACGATCGCCCGGTGCCGCACCGTCCGGTGGAACGCCCAGCCGCGCTCCAGTGACCGCCGCGCGTCATCGGTGGCCGCCTCCTTGACGAACCAGCGCGCGCCGTCGAGCAGTTGCACCCCGTACGACACGCACCCCGAGTCCTGCTCGCGGAACGCCTGGAACACCTCGCCCACCCGGCCCAGATAGGGCTCCACAGCAGGCACTTCGTCGACTCCGAGCAGGGGATGCAGAACCATGCCGTCAGACTGCCTCACCGAACCGCGCCCCCGCTGCCCTTCGGCGACGGCCACGCCGACCGGAACAGGGCCCGGTGATGGGCCGCGTCACGAAGACGCCCGAGCCACCAGCTCCGTGGGCAGGACGACCTGTCGTTTCTCCAGCTCACGGGAGACCGCCGGGCGGCGGTCCGCGATCTCGTCGAGGAGGAGGTCGATCATCGCGCGGCCCATCAGTTCGATGGGCTGGCGAACGCTGGTGAGAGGGGGGTCCATGTGGCGGGCGATGGCGGAGTCGTCGTAGCCGACGAGGGCCACGTCGTCGGGTATGCGGCGGCCCTCCTCGCGCAGGATCTGGCGCGCGCCGGCGGCCATGACGTCGGAGCCGGCGAAGACCGCGTCCAGGGTGGGGCAGCGGGAGAGGAGTTCCGTCATCGCTCGGCGGCCGCCCTCCTCGGTGAAGTCGCCGGGGACGATCAGCCGGTCGTCGGGCTTCCGGCCGGCCTCGCGCAGGCCCTCGCGGTAGCCGTCGACGCGGCGCTGGGCGCCGTAGACGTCCAGCCGGCCGGCGAGGTGGACGATCGTGCGGCGCCCCTGGGCGACCAGGTGCTCGACGGCCGCGCGACCCCCGCCGTAGTTGTCCGAGTCGACGGACGGCAGGGTCTCCTCGGCCGAGCGGCGACCGCTGATCACCGAGGGGATCTCCAGCTGGGTGAGGAGATCGGGGAGCGGGTCGTCCGCGTGGACCGAGACCAGGAGGACACCGTCCACACGGTGTGCGGCCAGGTACTGGGCGAGGCGTTGGCGCTCGCGGTCACTGCCCGCGAAGATCAGCAGGAGCTGCATCTCGGTGTCGGACAGCGCCGCTCCGACCCCGCGCAGCATGTCCGAGAAGTACGGCTCGGCGAAGAAGCGGGTCTCGGGCTCGGGGACGACGAGGGCGATCGCGTCGGTGCGGTTGGCCGCGAGGGCGCGGGCCGCCGTATTGGGGACGTAGCCGAGTTCCGCGACCGCGGCCTCGACGGCGGCGCGGGTCGCGTCGCTGACCCGTGGGGAGCCGTTGATCACCCGGGACACCGTCCCGCGGCCCACTCCGGCCCGCACGGCGACCTCCTCAAGGGTCGGCCGCCCGCCACTCCGGCCCCGCGCTCCGTGGCCTGCCATGGTCGCCTCCCGTCACACCGCGGATCACTCCGCGACTGGCCTGGAATCTAACAGCCCTGTTCATGAACCCGAGCCCGGTACGGGCGTCGCCCGCGCCACGGGCCCGTCCAAGGAACCTCGCTCCGGCCCGATTTGGTTCCGCCCGTCGACGTTGGCTAACGGGCGGATAACTGAACGCGGCTCTCCGCGTCCGCTCCCTTGACACCCCTGCGCGAACCGGCGACTCTTCAACACATCACTTGTGGGAGCGCTCCCACGGTACCTGACACATACACATCCCGCACGTTCCCCGCCCGAGCCGCAGCGTGAACAAACGGGCCCAACAATGCAGTTGGCCGGGGGGTCGGCACGTCAGGGCAACAGGAGGACGCAATGCGAGCACGTACCCTCCCCCACTCTCGGCAGCGCTCGAGCGGGGGGATTCCCATCGCCCGCAAGGTGGTGGTCATGGCGACCGTCGCCACGCTGGGCGCCGGTCTGCTGGCCGGCTGTGCCGACGACGGCGACGACAGCTCCGGTTCGTCGTCGGACGGCGGTGGCGGCAAGACCAAGATCACGCTCGGCCTCTTCGGCACCGCCGGCTTCGAGGAATCCGGCCTGTACAAGGAGTACGAGAAGCTCCACCCGGACATCGACATCCAGCAGACGGTAGTGGAGCGCAACGAGAACTACTACCCGGCGCTCGTCAACCACCTCACCACCGGCAGCGGCCTCCAGGACATCCAGATGGTCGAAGTCGGCAACATCGCCGAGATCGTCGAGACCCAGGCGTCCAAGCTGCTCGACCTGTCGAAGTACGGCAAGGAGAGCGACTACCTCGACTGGAAGTGGAAGCAGGCCACCACCAAGGACGGGCAGACGATCGGGGTCGGCACCGACATCGGACCCATGGCCATCTGCTACCGCAAGGACCTGTTCGAGACGGCCGGCCTGCCCACCGACCCCGAGGAAGTCGCCAAGCTGTGGACGGGCAGCTGGGACAAGTTCGTGGACGTCGGCAAGCAGTACCAGGCAAAGGCGCCCAAGGGCACCACCTTCCTCGACTCCCCCGGCGGTCTGCTCCAGGCGATCCTCAGCGGTGAGACCGAGCGGTTCTACGACTCCGCCGGCGAGGTCATCTACAAGACGAACCCGGCCGTGAAGTCCGCCTTCGACCTCACCGCGCAGGCCGCCGAGGACGGGCTGATCGGCAACCAGACGCAGTTCCAGCCCGCCTGGGACACAACGATCGCCAACAGCAAGTTCGCCGCGATGTCCTGCCCGCCGTGGATGCTCGGCTACATCAAGGGCAAGTCGAAGCCCGACGCGGCCGGCAAGTGGGACATCGCCCAGGCGCCCAAGTCCGGCAACTGGGGCGGCTCCTTCCTGACCGTCCCCAAGGCCGGCAAGAAGACCGAGGAGGCCGCGAAGCTGGCCGCCTGGCTGACCGCGCCCGCGCAGCAGGCCAAGCTGTTCGCCGTGCAGGGCAGCTTCCCGAGCACCCCGGCGGCGTACGACTCGGCCGCGGTGAAGGACGCGAAGAACGACATGACGGGTACCGCGCCGATCGGCACGATCTTCGCCGAGGCCGCCAAGAACATCCCGGTCCAGACGATCGGCCCGAAGGACCAGATCATCCAGCAGGGGCTGACCGACAACGGCGTGGTTCTCGTGACCCAGGGCAAGTCTGCCGAAGAGGCCTGGAAGAACGCCGTGAAGACCATCGACAACAACCTGGAGAAGTGACCGGTATGGCCGCCCGGCACGACACCGCCGCGCCCCCCGAGAAGGAGGGGGGCGCGGCCCCGGCCGACCGGACCCCGTCAACTGCGCCCGCGGAGGCGGACGTTCGGCGCCGGGCCCGGCTCTCCCGCCGATGGCAGCGGGACATGCGCTGGAGCCCGTACGCCTTCGTCTCGCCGTTCTTCCTGCTCTTCCTCGCCTTCGGCCTCTTCCCGCTGATCTACACCGGCTGGGCCTCGCTGCACACGGTGGAGCTGACGGCGCCCACCGACATGGACTGGGTGGGACTGCGCAACTACACCCGGATCTTCGACGACGACTTCTTCTGGAACGCGGCGAAGAACACCCTGACCATCGGGATCATCTCCACCGTCCCGCAGCTGATGATGGCGATGGGCCTCGCCCACATCCTCAACTACAAGCTGCGCGGCTCGACTTTCTACCGGGTCGCGATGCTGGCGCCGTACGCCACGTCGATCGCCGCCGCCTCGCTCGTGTTCGTGCTGCTCTTCGGCCGCGACTACGGCATGATCAACTGGGCGCTGGACGCCGTCGGGTTCGACCACATCGACTGGCAGAACGACAAGTGGCCGTCTCAGATAGCCGTTTCATCGATCATCATCTGGCGCTGGACCGGCTACAACGCGCTGATCTATCTGGCGGCGATGCAGGCCATCCCGCAGGACCTGTACGAGTCGGCGGCGCTGGACGGCGCCTCACGCTGGAAGCAGTTCCTGCACGTCACCCTGCCGTCGCTGCGTCCGACGATCCTGTTCACCGTCGTCGTCTCGACGATCGGCGCCAGCCAGGTGTTCGGCGAGCCGCTCCTCTTCGACGCCAACAAGGGTGCGTCCGGCGGCGCTCAGCACCAGTTCCAGACGCTCGGCCTCTATCTGTACGAGCAGGGCTGGGTGAACCAGCACCTGGGCCGGGCCTCCGCCATCGCCTGGACCATGTTCTTGATCCTCATCGTGATCGGGATCGTCAACTACGTCATCTCGCGCCGGCTGCGCGCCAGTAGCTGAGCCGGCAGATAGGAGTACCGGCCGTGACAATGACGGTTAAGGAGAACCGGCCGTGACGACGACCCTGACGCCCCCGTCCGACCCCGTGAAGGAACCGCCCAAGCGTGTCCGGCGCCCCAAGTCGGCCCGCGCGGGCGGGCAGTTGCACGGCGGCCCGATCGCGTACGCCGTGCTCGTGCTGTTCACCATCGGCTCGCTCTTCCCGCTGGTGTGGACGGCGATCGCCGCCTCGCGCGACAACAACCGGCTGGCGCAGACACCGCCGCCGTTCTGGTTCGGCTCGGGCCTGTTCGACAAGCTCGAACTCGCCTGGAAAGACGCCAACTTGGGCGAGGCGATGCTCAACACCACGATCGTGGCCGGGATTTCGGCGGTCACCGTCGTCGTGCTGTCCACGATCGCCGGGTTCGCCTTCGCCAAGCTGCGCTTCAAGGGCCGTAACGCCATGATGCTGATCATCATCGGCACCATGATGATTCCGCCCCAGCTCAGCGTGATCCCGCTGTACATGATGGTCGCCAAGCTCGACTGGACCGACCAGCTCCAGGCGGTGATCTTTCCGTCGCTTGTGAGTGCCTTCGGCGTCTTCTTCATGCGGCAGTACCTGATCCAGGCGCTGCCGAACGAGCTGATCGAGGCGGCCCGGGTGGACGGCGCGAGCAGCTGGCGGGTGATCTGGCACGTGGTGTTCCCGGCCGCGCGCCCCGCGATGGCCGTCCTCGGCATGCTCATCTTCGTCCAGACGTGGAACGACTTCCTGTGGCCGTTCCTGGTGCTGACCCAGATGGGCAACCCGACGGTGCAGGTGGCGGTCGCGGGCCTCGGCCGCGGCTTCACCCCCGACCAGTCCCTGATCATGGCGGGCGCACTGCTCGGCACCCTGCCGCTGCTCCTTGTCTTCGCGCTCTTCGGCAAGCAGATCGTTGGCGGCATCATGCAGGGCGCCGTCAAGGGCTGACGCCTGTACGGGGCCGAGCCACCGCCGTCTCGGCCCCCTCCCTCCTCCCCCTCTTAACTGTCGGTCTCCACGACCTGACCTCTCATGGGAGCGCTTCCATGCCTGAGCCTGTGACGCCTGTGACCTTTCCTCCCGCCTTCCTCTGGGGCGCGGCGACCTCCGCGTACCAGATCGAGGGGGCGGTACGGGAGGACGGCCGCACGCCCTCGATCTGGGACACCTTCAGCCATACGCCGGGCAGGACGGCGGGCGGCGAGACCGGTGACGTGGCCGTCGACCACTACCACCGCTACCGCGACGACGTGGCCCTGATGGCGGACCTGGGCCTGACCGCGTACCGCTTCTCGGTCTCCTGGTCCCGGGTCCAGCCGACAGGCCGCGGCCCCGCGGTCCAGCGCGGCCTGGACTTCTACCGCCGCCTGGTGGACGAGCTGCTCGCGCACGGCATCAAGCCGGCCGTCACCCTCTACCACTGGGACCTTCCGCAGGAGCTGGAGGACTCGGGCGGCTGGCCCGCGCGCGACACCGCGCTGCGGTTCGCCGAGTACGCGCAGATCGTGGGCGAGGCACTGGGCGACCGCGTAGAGCAGTGGATCACTCTCAACGAGCCCTGGTGCAGCGCCTTTCTGGGGTACGGCTCCGGAGTGCACGCTCCCGGCCGCACGGACCCGGCGGCATCGCTGAAGGCCGCCCACCACCTGAACCTGGCGCACGGCCTCGGCACTTCGGCCCTGCGCGCCGCG
Source organism: Streptomyces sp. NPDC093544 (assembly GCF_040683495.1). Taxonomy (NCBI): domain Bacteria; kingdom Bacillati; phylum Actinomycetota; class Actinomycetes; order Kitasatosporales; family Streptomycetaceae; genus Streptomyces; species Streptomyces sp. NPDC093544. Next base: position 262,182 of record NZ_JBFBEA010000012.1, read on the forward strand.
ATGCCCCACCGCAACACGATCGCGGTGAGCCTCAACTCCTCGGTCGTCAGGCCGGTTTCACAGAACCCGGCCGACCTGTCGGCGGCGCGCCGCATCGACGACCTCGCCAACGGGGTCTTCCACGGGCCGATACTGCACGGGTCGTACCCGCAGAGCCTGTTCGCGGCGACGGCGTCCATCACGGACTGGTCGTACGTCCTGGACGGCGATCTCGCCCTGATCAAACAGCCGTTGGACGGGCTCGGCCTCAACTACTACACCCCGACGCTTGTTTCAGCCGCGACCACCGTGCCGGACAGCCCGCGAATCGACGGCCACGGCACGAGTTCGTACTCCCCCTGGCCGGGCGCGGACGACGTCGCCTTCCACCAGACGCCCGGCGAGCGTACGGAGATGGGCTGGACGATCGACCCGACGGGCCTGCACGACCTGATCATGCGGTACTCCCGCGAGGCCCCCGGCCTGCCGCTCTACATCACCGAGAACGGCGCCGCCTACGACGACAAGCCGGACCCCGACGGCCGCGTCCACGACCCCGAGCGGATCGCCTACCTGCACGGCCACCTGTCGGCCGTACGCCACGCCATCACCGACGGCGCCGACGTCCGCGGCTACTACCTCTGGTCCCTGATGGACAACTTCGAGTGGTCGTACGGCTACGGGAAGCGCTTCGGGGCGGTGTACGTGGACTACGCGACCTTGGCGCGTACGCCGAAGTCGAGCGCGCGGTGGTACGGGGAGGCGGCACGGACGGGAGTACTGCCGGGGGTGGCCATCGAGTAGGGCTTCGGCCGGGGAGAACGGGGGAGACGGGGGGCGGGGCGCGGCACGGTGAGGGGAGTGCCGCGCCCTACGGCTTTTGAGTGCGCGTCGAGTGGTCAGCGCGGTGGGCCCACGATGATCTGGCCGTACGTGTCGGCTGCTTCGGCCAGGAGGTCGGGGGAGATCTGAAAACCGTCGGGCCGGGGTGTCGTCAGGTCGCGTCCGGCGTGCCGGAACATGCCCTCGATGCCGGCGGGGGTGCAGATCATCAGCAGATCGGCGGTGTCGGAGGTGATCCGGTAGCCGTGCGGGACGTTCTTGGGCAGGAAGACGATGCCGCCCTCGGACAGCTCCATCTCCTGGTCGTCGGACCAGATCAGCGCGCTGCCCTTGAGCAGCATGAAGACCTCGTCCTCACGGGTGTGCAGGTGGTACGGCGGCGCCTCACCCTTGGCGACGGTGAACCGTCCGACCGTCAACTGCCCGTCGGTGGCCGCGCTGTCCAGGAGTACGGCGAAGACGCCGCCGTCGAGCCATTCGAGCTTCTGTTGCTGCTGGGGCTGTGCGAGGTACGCCATGCTCATGGCGAGGTCCCTTCAAGGTGAGCCGGCCAGAGGTGACCAGGGCCGGTCCCTGCATTCTCGCCCCCACCCGTCCCGTCCATCGCCGGCCGTCAGCCGCGCACATGCAACCCGAAACCAGTGCGGCCCGCGGGCTCCAGTCCCTCCTTGAGGTGCAGCGAGGGGATCTCGTAGTCACCGAAGTTCTGCCGCCGGAACGCGATCGGTTCGGTCGACTCCAGGGTGAGCAGGCGCTGTTCCCAGGCCTTGGCGACGTCCGGGTAGTCCTCGCCGGTAAGCCGGTCGACGCCGTACAGCACGAACGGCGGCAGCACCTCCATGCCCGGGAAGTAGAGGATGCCGTGGTGGATCGGGAACAGCAGATCGTCGATGGGGCCGTTGATCCCGCGGGCGGCGTAGTGCGACTCCGGGCCGCCGGTGGTCACCGACAGCAGAGCCTTCCTGCCCACGAGGGTGCCTTCGCCGAAGCGCTCGCCGTACTTGGTGTCGCTGTGCTCGCCGACGCCGTAAGCGAAGTGGTAGGTGAACACCCGGTCCACCCATCCTTTGAGGATCGCGGGCATCGTGTACCACCACAGCGGGAACTGGAAGATGACCGTGTCCGCCCAGAGCAGCTTCTCCTGCTCGGCGCGGACGTCCGGGGTGAGCGTCCCGGCGTCGAAGGCCCGGCCCGAGTCCGGGGCGACCTTCAGCGGACTTGAGGCGTCGGGGCCGTAGTCCGCGGCGTCCACGACCGCCTTCCAGTTCATCGCGTACAGATCGCTCACCCGTACCTCGTGCCCGGCGGTCTCCAATGTGGACACCGCGAGGTCCTTCAGCGAGCCGTTGAGCGACGTCGGCTCCGGGTGGGCATGGACGATCAGCGTCTTCATGGGAACTCCCTCGGATCAGGTGCCTGCGGGGCAGGTGCCTACGGATCAGGTGCCTTCGATACTGGGCGCCGCGGCGCCCAGCGTTCAGGGGCGCCTCTTCCGTAGGACGGGACTTCCTGGTATCGGACTTCCTGGTATCGGACTTCCTGGTATCGGCAGGACCACCTTCACAGGCGCCACCGCGGCCATACTGAGGACATGGACGATCTCGCGGGCTTCCTGCGGACCCGGCGTTCCCGGGTCGATCCGGCGGCCGTCGGCATCCCCACCGACAGCCGCCGCCGGGTCGAAGGTCTGCGCCGCGAAGAGGTCGCGCACCTGTCCGGAGTCAGCGTCGACTACTACGTTCGCCTGGAGCAGGGCCGCGCGACCCAGCCCTCCCAGCAGGTCCTCGACGCGCTCGCCCGCGTCCTCGGCCTCGACGAGACCGAACGCGACCACCTCTGCCGGCTCACCCAGCAGCGCCGCCGCCCCGCGAAGGCACCGAGCGGGCGGGTCCGGCCGGAGCTGCTGCGCGTCCTCGACCTGGTCACCGACGCACCCGCGCTGATCATGGACCACCGCCTGGACGTGCTCGCCGGGAACCGCCTCGCCTGGCTCCTCTACGGCCGGCCGCTGCCGGGCCTGAACACCGCCCGGCACATCTTCCTGGAGGAGGCCGAGCGCGGCCTCTACGCGGACTGGGAGACCTGCACCCTCGACGTGGTCGGGCACCTGCGCCTGGCCGCCGGCAAGTACCCCGAGGATCCGCGCCTTGCCTCGCTCATCGGCGAGTTGGCGATGGGCAGCGAGCGCTTCCGCCGACTGTGGGCCCGTGCGGACGTACGCGCCCGCACCCACGGACGCAAGGCGTACCGGCACCCGCTGGTCGGCCTGCTGGAACTGCACCAGGAGAACTTCGCGCTCCCGGACGAGTCGGACATGGAACTGCTGGTCCTGTCCGCGGCCCCCGGCAGCCCCGCCGAGGACAGCCTGCGCCTCCTGGCGGGCCTGGGCGCGGACAGCGGTGCCGCGCATCCCACCGTGAACGCTCAGGTCCGCGAGTAGCTCAACGCCGCCCACCCATCGCTGTGAACACCCACGTCCTACGCCCCCACGTCCCCACGGACTCGCTGGAGCCCCGCGCGCCCCGACCGGATGGGGGGAAGTGCCGGCCGGGACGCGTACCCCCGTGCAGAGGGGGCTAGTTGAAGGCGCCGAAGGCCTTTGAGAAGGCGTTCGCGCCTTGGACGATCGAGCTGCACGTGGCGTCGGCGAAGTTCTTCGCGCCGCCCGGGCACTGCTTGTCGCGGGTGGCGGACCACATGGAGAGCCAGCCGATGCCCTTGGACTTGGCGAAGGCGACCAGCTGCGTGGCGTCCTCGACCTTGAAGATCTCCGTCGTCACGTCGTTGACACCGATCATCGGGGTGATCGCGACCGCCTTCCAGGCCGCGCTGTCGGAGAGCCCGAGGACACTCTTGACCTGCGCCTGCGTCGCGGTGGCCGCCTGCTCGGCGTACACACCCATGTCACCGCTGTACGCGGGGCCGTAGTCCATCGCCATGATGTTGACGGTGTCGATGGAGACGCCGTTCGTCTTGGCGTTGGACAGCAGGTTCACGCCGTCCTGGGTGAGGCCCTCGGGCATCACCGGCAGCGTGAACGACACGTCCAGCGACGGGTGTTGCTGCTGGAGCTGCGCGATGGCCTTCGCGCGAATCGTGTTCGCCGCCGTGTTCGGCAGCGCGCCGCCCTCCACGTCGAAATCGACCTTCGTGAGGTCGTACGCGTCCACGACCTTGTTGTACGCCGTTGCCAGCGCGTCGGCCGAGGAGCAGGCCGTGGCCAGCTCCGAGCCGGAGGCGCCGCCGAACGAGACGCGGACATCGCCGCCCTTCGCCCGCAGGGCACCGATCTGCGCCGCGACCGCGTCACTCGCCAGGTCCGTCACACCGCCCCACTTGGGCGTGCAGCCACCGCCGTCCGTGATGAAGGCGAGGTTGTACTCCTTCACGCCGGTGGCCGTGGCACTTGCGACCAGGTCGAAGGCGGGGTAGAGGGATGTGTCGACGTAGGGCGCGAAGCCGGCGCTCGCGGTGGTGCCGCCGCTGGAGGTCTCGGAGGGGGTGGCGGTCGGCGTGGAGGTCTGCGAAGCGGTAGCAGTCGGGGTGGGTGTCGCGGTCGGCGGCGCCGATTCCGTCGGGCGGCCGCTCGGTTCCGGCGTCGCGCCGTCGTCCACCGAACACTTGGCGCCGTCGATGAGACAGCCCGTCGGGTTCGCGGAGCCGTTCACGACGAACCCGACGGTGACGGACTCACCGGCCGCCAGGCCGTCCTTGTCCCAGGCCGGCGGCTTCACCGTGACGTGCTGCCCGCTCACCTTGGACTCGCCGTTCCACAGCGAGCTGAGTGCGGCGCCGGACGGCAGGTCGAACTCCAGCGTCCAGTCCCCCTTCGCCTGGCCGGTGTCGTTCGTGATGACGTACTGCGCGGTGTAGCCGGTCGCCCAGTCACTGGTCTTGGTGTACGCGGCTCCGACGTCGGCCGCCTGCGCGGTCCCGGAGAACAGGAAGGCGCCACCGCCGACCACGGCCGCGGCGACCACGCCGCCTATCGCCTTGTTCCTGCCACTGATCTTGCGCCGGTGCTGCGTACTGCTCATCGCGTTGTGCCTGCCTTCGCGGTTTCACGGGGAGTGGGTGCGGCAGCACGCTAGCGGCCCGGAATCGGGCAAACCGCTTCATCCGGACGGGGGTTGGCGATCTTAGGGTGCGCTTAAGGAAGGCATCGGGAGCGGTTAAAGGTCGAGACCAATTTCCGCGACACGGAGTCGACCGCGGAGACTCCCACGGAGCAAGTGAACGAACATGTTCGTCAAGAACTTGTTCGTAGCAAACATGTTCGTTACTCTGGAGGACATGGCAGCCCATCACCCCGATACGCCGAGCGGTCGCAGCCGCCGTGAGCGCCCGGCCAAACCGGCCCTGACACGGGACGGCATTGTCGCCACCGCCGTCGAGATCACGCGCACCGAGGGCCTGCAGAAGGTCACCATGCGGCGGCTGGCACAGGAGCTGGACACCGGCCCGGCCTCGCTGTACGTGTACGTCCGCAACACCGCGGAGCTGCACGCGGCCGTCCTGGACGAGCTCCTGGGAACCGTCGAGTCACCCCCGGCCGACGACGGCGACTGGCGCGAGCGCCTGGAGAAGGTCCTCACCTCCTACACCGGGGTGCTGTTCGAGTACCGGGGCCTCGCCCAGTCCGCTCTGGTGGCCCGCCCCAGCGGAGAGCACTACCTGAACCTCGTCGAGAGGCTGCTGGCCCTGCTGGACGAGGGCGGCGTGCCGCCAGGACAGGCGGCCTGGGGCGTGGACCTGCTGCTGCAGGTCGCCACCGCGACCGCGGCCGAGCACGCCGTCCAGGACCGGGCCGTCGGAGCCCAGGACGACTGGGACGCCCTCGCCCACGCCCTTCAGAACGCTTCCAGCGACACCCACCCGCGCATCGCATCGCTCGCCGACGAGCTCCTGGCAGGCGCACCGCAAGCACGTATGACCTGGGGCTTCCAGATGCTGATCAACGGCATCCTGCACACCCCTACCCCCACCTCGACATAAGGAGCACGACCATGACTACGACCACTCACCACCCCGTAGCCGTCATCGGCGCCGGGCTCGGCGGCCTCACCCTCGCCCGCGTCCTGCACGTCCACGGCATCGAGGCCGCCCTCTTCGACCTGGACGCCTCGCCGACCGCCCGCGCGCAGGGCGGCATGCTCGACATCCACGAGGAATCCGGTCAGGCCGCCCTGCGCGCCGCCGGCCTCCACGAGGGTTTCCGCGCCCTCATCCATCCCGGCGGCGAGGCCATGCGCGTCCTCGACCAGCACTCCGTCGTCCGTATGAAGCAGGACGACGAGGGCGACGGCGACCGCCCCGAGGTCGAGCGCGGCCAACTGCGCGACCTGCTGCTCGGCTCGCTGCCCGAGGGCACGGTCCGCTGGGGCGCGAAGGTCACCGGGGCGCGCCCGCTCGGCGACGGCCGCCACGAGGTGACGCTCGCCGACGGCTCCGCCTTCACCACCGACCTGCTGATCGGCGCCGACGGAGCCTGGTCCCGGATCCGCCCACTGGTCTCCGACGCCGCCCCCGTCTACTCCGGCCTGTCCTTCGTCGAGGCGGACCTGCGCGACGCCGACACCCGCCACCCCGACAGCGCCGGCATCGTCGGCGGCGGGATGTTCATGGCCCTCGGCGCGGGCAAGGGCTTCCTGGCCCACCGCGAGCCCGACGGCAGCCTGCACGTCTACACCGCGCTCAAGGTGCCCGAGGAGTGGATCGACGGCATCGACTTCACCGACACCGGCCTGGCCAAGGCTGCCGTCCTCGATCAATTCGCCGGCTGGGACGAGAGCTTGCGGGCGCTGGTAGCCGACGCGGACAGCGCGCTGGTCCCCCGCCGGATCCACACCCTGCCCGTCGGCCACCGCTGGGACCGCGTCCCCGGCGTCACTCTCCTCGGCGACGCCGCCCATCTGATGTCACCGTTCGCCGGCGAGGGCGCCAACCTCGCCATGCTCGACGGAGCCGAACTCGGCACCGCCCTCGCCGCGCACCCCGGCGACACCGAAGCCGCCCTCGCCGCCTACGAGCAGGCGCTGTTCCCGCGCAGCGAGGCCTCCGCGGCCGAGTCCGCCGAGAACCTGGTCGTCTGCTTCCGCGACGACGCACCTCAGGGCCTGCTCGACCTCTTCGCCGGCTACCAGGCCCAGGCGGAAGCCCAGGCCCAAGCCAAGCCGGGAGCCCAGCCCGAGGCCTAGGCGGAGGCCCAGGTCGAGGCCGGCGGAGGCCCAGGTCCGGGCCCGGACGGAAGCCCAGGTCGAGGCCCAAGCAGAAGCCCAGGCAAGCTGACCCGCCCGGTCGGCCCGGAAGAGCGTCAGCCCACACCCACCCCGCGCCGACGACGCCGTACAGACCCCCGATGCCCGCGCCGAACCGGCGCGCGCCCGTCCAGCTGGATCCAGATCCGCACCTCCGTCCCCCCGAGCATGGACGAACCGATCCGCACATCCCCGCCCGTCGACTCCGCGAGCCGTCGCACGATGTCCAGGCCGAGCCCCGTCGAGCCGTCGCTCCCGGACCCGCGGCCGCGTGCCATCGCCGCCTCCGGGTCCATGATCCCGGGACCCGCGTCCGACACCAGTACGATCACGGCGTCCTCGCTGTTGTGCACGTCGACCGCGAAGGCGGTGCCCTCCGGGGTGTGCCGGAAGACATTGCCGAGCAGCGCGTCGAGGGAGGCCACGAGGTCGGCGCGGGCGACCGGTACGCGTACCGGCCGGTCCACGCCCGCGACCCGCACCTTGCGGCCCTCGTCCTCCGCGAGCGCCGACCAGAAGTCCATCCGCTCGCGCACGACCTCGGACGCGTCGCACCCTGCGACGACACCTATCGCGGCCGTCTGCGGCTTGGCCTCCCGGGCCGTCCGGATGATCGTGTCGACCTCGCGCTCCAATTGCGCGACGGCCGCCCGGGTCTGCTCGGCGGCCGGCCCATCGCCCAGCGAGGCCGTGTTGAGCCGCAGCACGGTCAGCGGGGTACGTAGCCGGTGCGAGAGGTCGGCGGCCAACTCCCTTTCGTTGGCGAGCAGTTGCACGACCTGATCGGCCATCGAGTTGAACGCGACCGCCGCGAGGCGCAGCTCGGTCGGCCCCTCCTCGGGCACCCGCGCCCCCAGCTTGCCCTCGCCCAACTCGTGCGCGCTCTCGACCAGTCGCTGCGCGGGCTGCACCATCCGCACACCCAGCCGGTCGGCCACCGCGACCGAGCCGACGATGAGCGCGACGCCGACCGCGGCGAGCACCGCCCAGGCCGTGCCGATCCCATTGCTGACCTCGGACTCGGGGACGTACACCTCGACGACGGCGATCTCGCCGGAGCTCAGTGCGACGGGCTGGAGCAGGGTGGAGCCGCCGGGGACCTCGGTGGTGGAGGCGCGGCCCAGCTTCCGGGTCATGGTGATGTCCTCGTCGGCGGCGCGCTGCTTGCCGATCTCGACCGCGGCCGCGCCGTCGGCGGCCGGTATGTGCACGGCCATGCCCTGGTCCGAACCCGCGGAGGCGACGACCCGCTCCAACTGGTCCCGGTCGGTGGTGATGGAGAGCGCGGGCGCGATCGCCGCGGCCTCCCGCTCGGCGTTCGAGAACGCCCGGTCCCTGGCCATCTCCTTGATGACAAGGCCCAGTGGCACCGCGAAGGCCACCACGACCATCGTGGTCACCGCCACACACACCTTGACCAGCGCCCACCTCATGACGCCCACCCCCCGACCGGCACCCGGCTCATAGCGGCGGCTCCAGTTTCACGCCGACACCCCGCAGGGTGTGCAGATAGCGCGGCCGGGCCGCCGTCTCGCCCAACTTCCGCCGCAGCCAGGACAGATGGACGTCAATGGTCTGATCGTCCCCGTACGCCTGCTGCCACACCTCGGCGAGCAGTTCCTTGCGCGCCACGACGACACCGGGCCGCCCGGCCAGGAAGGCGAGCAGGTCGAACTCACGCCGGGTGAGATCCAGCCGTACGCCGTCCAACTCGGCCTGGCGGCGCAACGGGTCGATGGCGAGCCCGCCGACCCGGATGACCGACGACGGAGGCGCGTCCCCCGCGGGCACCCGGGCTCGGCGCAGGACGGCCGCCATCCGCGCCGACAAGTGCTCGACCGAGAACGGCTTGGTCAGATAGTCGTCCGCGCCGTCGTTCAACAGCCGGACGATCTCCGTCTCGTCGTCCCGCGCGGTGGCGATGATCACCGGGACGTCGGTGATTCCGCGCAGCATCTTCAGCGCCTCGGCCCCGTCCAGATCGGGCAGACCGAGGTCGAGGATCACGACGTCGAAGGAGAAATGGGCGACCTCGCGCAGCGCCTCAAGGGCGGTGCCGACGCTGCGCACGGTGTGCGCGGCATCGGTCAGATGCCGGATGAGGGCTGAGCGTACGAACTGGTCGTCCTCGACCACGAGCACACTTGCCATGGGCAGGACCGTACGCCATCCGGGCGAGCCGCTCCGGTGCCTGTGGATAACTCGGTACGAGCTACGCACGACTCCGCACGAGCCGGTTGTGGACAACCCGACCAAGGCCCAACTACGTGCGAGGACCTGAGACACCAGTGGGACGTGTGAGGCGGTCGTGAGGCAGTATGGCCGCGATGCGCAGAGGACTCGTACACGTACTCGCTTGGTCGCTCGCCACGGGCGCGGCGGTCACGTTGTCGTGGTGGGGTGTCCACTCGGTGATGACGGGGACGGCGTACGACCCGCCGCGCGCGCTGCCCATCACGGCGGGCGACGCTACGACGCAGGAGGCGAAGCCGCTCGCCTCCTCGACGGAGCGGGCCGAGTCGTCGAACAGCCCGTCGAGCAAGGCGCCGCACAGCCCCCAGCCGAGCCCGACCGCCTCGAAGACTCCGGGCGTCAGCCCCTCACCGTCCTCGTCCGACAGCTCGTCCGCCCAGGTCAAGAGTTATGACACCGAAGGCGGCCGGGCGGTCTTCGCGCTGGGCAAGGCGTCCGCGACGCTCGTCTCGGCGACCCCGGGCTCGGGCTGGTCGATGCAGGTGTGGAAGACGGAGACGTGGATCCGGGTGGAGTTCAGCTCGGGGGTGGACCGGCTGACGGTATTCTGCACGTGGCACGACAGCGCGCCGCAGGTGCAGGTGTACTGAGCGTCGGCCGGTGACAGCTCAGCGGAAGACCGATGGCGGCGGCGCCGGTGACGCCACCGCCGCCGCGTCCGTGACCGGTATCGCTCCCCCGGTGAAGTCGGCGAGGTCCTTGCCGTGTTCGACGCGTCCGGGGTGCGGATCGGAGGCCGCCCGGCGGGTCAGTTCGGCCAGCGGGAGCGGCTGGGCGGAGCCGACGAGGACGGCGTTTCCGAAGCGTTTGCCGCGCAGCACCGTCGGGTCGGCGATCAGCGCGAGTTCGGGGAAGACGGCCGCGGCGGTGGCGATCTGGCCGCGCAGATGCGCGAGCGGCGGGCCGTCGGCGAGGTTGGCGGCGTACAGGCCGTCCGGTTTGACGGCCCTGCGGACGTCGGTGAGGAATTCGACCGAGGTGAGGTGGGCCGGCGTGCGTGCCCCGCTGAACACATCCGCGATCACCAGGTCCGCCCAGCCGTCCGGCACCTTCGCGAGCCCTTCACGGGCGTCCATGGAACGCACCCGGATGCGGGCGCCGGGGTCCAACGGCAGCTCGCGGCGGACGAGTTGGACGAGAGCCTCGTCGCGTTCGATGACCTGCTGGGTGGAGCGGGGGCGGGTCGCGGCGGTGTAGCGGGCGAGGGTGAGGGCGCCGCCGCCGAGGTGCACCGCGTGCACGGGCTTGCCGGGCGGGGCGACGAGGTCGATGACGTGTCCGAGGCGGCGCTGGTACTCGAAGTTCAGATACCGGGGGTCGTCGAGGTCGACGTGCGACTGCGGGGCGCCGTCGATCAGCAGGGTCCATGCGCGCGCCCGGTCCCGGTCGGGCATCAGCTCGGCGAGCCCGCCGTCGACCGCCTCGACGACGGCTTGAGCGGCGGCCGCCTGCCCGCGCCGCGAGCCACGCCCGGCGTCACGACCCGCGTCGCGCCCGTCGTCGGACCGCTTGTTCCTCGCCCTTGCCATCCCGCCATTATCGGGGCGTACGGGCGGGTCGGCTCAGCGGCGGATTCAGTGGTGGATTCAGTGGCGGCCTTTTGGGCGCCTCAGCGGCAGTTGTCCGCCGCCTCGATGAGCCGCGCCGCCTCGCCGAGGGCCGCCCGCAGCACCGCCGGGTCGGTCGCGAGGTCCGCGTCGCCCGGCGGAAGGAGCCAGTCCGAACCCTCGACCGGGGGTTCGGGGGCCAGTCTGAGGCCGCGGCCATTGGTGTGCGTACAGGTGCTGCCCGGCATGTCCCAGGCGTCCGCGGTGCCGGGCGGCACCAGGAAGCCGAGAGTGTCGCAGCCGTCGTCGTGCAGCACGGGTCCGACGGCGTCGCCGGAGCCACGGCGCAGGATGTCGACCGCCTCCAGGCCCTGCCGCGTCGGCACCGTCACCAGATCGCAGTCGGCGACCGGCTCCGGTGGAGCGCTGCACTCCGGCGACGGCCGGTGCTGCGCGGTCGACAGCGACCTACGGAACTCGGTGGTCTGCCTGGTCTCCATCCCGGCCTCCAACACGGAACCCTCCTCCTGACGAGTGGGTCGGGAGTTCGGGTGGGGCTCCCGGTCCGCAGGGTTCAACGCGCCAGAACGTCAACGGCTACGGCGTAACACCGCCGCAAAGGATGGCAGTTCATGGCAGATCGTGGATGAGATATCCGGTTTGTAGCCAAACCCAGCGTGGTGGCACCGTCACAGCAGGTACGTTCTTGCTCCGCCGGACGCAGGGCGCCCATAGGACACAACCCGGGTAACTCGCCTTGAATCCGGCACGGTTCGACGGTTCGCAAGAGAGGGCCCGACCATGGCGTCGTCAACGGTGACCTCGTCCCAGCCCCCCAGGCCATCGCGGCCGAACCTCGCCTTCCGGCGGCTGCGTGCGCAGCGCTCGCCAGGCGAGTTCGCCGCGGCGGTGCGGCGGGCCGCGCGTGAGATCGGCGAGCGGGTCAGCTGCGACGCCCGCTACATCGGGCGCGTCGAGGCGGGCGAGATCCGATGTCCCAACTACGCGTACGAGCGGGTGTTCCTGCATATGTTCCCCGGCCGCACGCTCACCGACCTGGGCTTCGCGCCCCGCTCATCGGTACGCGGGCGCGGGGCGCGTGACATGGACGAAGCGCTCCCTGCGCACACTGCGCGCCCTTTGCACGCCTCACCTGAGACGGAGGGGGCGTGCGAGACGTATGAGACGTACGAAGCGCAAGACCGGACGTATGAAGCGCAAGACCTTCGATACGGCCCGCATAACCCGCACGATCCGTGCCACTCGTACGACCCGCACGATCCGTACGAGAACCACGAACAGAACCACGAGGAGAGCGACGTGCAGCGTCGCGCATTCATGACGGGAGGCACCGCCACTGTGGCGGCCGCCTCACTGGCGCCCTTCGGGGTCGCGTTCGGCTCCCCCGCCGCGGCCGCGGACCGGCGTGTCCACCGGGCGGGAACGTCCGAGGCCGGCGCTCTCGAAGAGGCCGTACGCAAGATCCGGCTGCTCGACGACCGGCACGGCGCCGACGGTCTCTACCGGCGGGCGGCGACGCCGCTGCGGACGGCGTACGAGTTGCTCGACGCGGGCACCACCCGGCAGGCGACCGCCGACCGGCTGTACGCGGGGGCGGGTGAACTGGCCATCTCGGTGGGGTGGCTGGCGCACGACTCCGGGCGCTTCGACGACGCGCGCTCGCACTACGCGGAGGCGCTCGCGACCTCGCGGATGTCCGGCGACCCGGCTCTGGAGGCACACGCCTTCTGCAACACGGCGTTCCTCGCGCGTGACGCGGGGCGCCCGCGCGAGGCCGTGCGCGCGGCGCAAGCGGCGCAGCGCGTCGCGCGCCCCCTGGGTTCCCCGCGGCTGCTCTCGCTGCTCGCGCTGCGCGAGGCGGGCGGCTGGGCGGGGCTCGCCGACCGGGCGGGATGCGAGCAGGCGCTGGCGCGCGCGCAGGCCCTCTACGAACGGGGTCCTTCGGAGACGGACCCCGAGTGGATGACCTTCTACGGAGAGGCCGAACTGGAAGGTCTGGAGGCGCAGTGCTGGTCGACGCTGGGCGACTGGCCCCGCGCCGCCCGCCATGCGCGCCGGGCAGCGGCCCTTCAGGACCCGCACTTCGCCCGCAACCTGGCCCTCTACACCGCCGAACTCGCCGACGACCTCGCCCGCGGCGGGCGCCCCGACGAGGCCGCCGTCGCGGGCCTGCGTGTCCTGGACCTCCTGAACGAGGTCCAGTCCTCGCGCATCCAGACCATGCTGGCGGGAACGGCGCGGGTGCTGCTGCCGCACCGGAGGGCGTCGGGTGTCGGGGCGTTCCTGGACCGGCACGCGTCGCTGCCGCGCACGGCGTGAGGACGGCGACCGACGCCGAAGGAGCGGCGCGCCGCCTACTTGGTCAGGTGTCCGCACGCTTACGCGGTCAGGTGCCCGCACGCTTAACCGGTCAGGTGTCCGCAGTCGTTCCACGACTCGATCGCGGGCTCGCCATAGGCCCACCCGAGCATCGACAGCGAGGTCGGATTGAGGCGGACGCGAGCGGCGAAGTCGATCGGGAGGCCCAGCCAGCGGGCGCCTATGGAGCGCAGGATGTGGCCGTGGGCGAAGATCAGCACGTCACGGTCGGCGGCGCGGGCCCAGGCGATGACCTCGTCCGCGCGCGCGGAGACCTGTTCCCGGGTCTCGCCCTCCGGAACACCGTCACGCCAGATGAGCCAGCCCGGCCGGACCGCCTGGATCTCCGCCGGAGTCATGCCCTCGTACGCGCCGTAGTCCCACTCCATGAGCGTGTCCCAGGCGGTCGCGCGGTCCCCGAACCCGGCGAGTTCGCATGTCTCACGCGCGCGTGCCAGCGGGCTGGTGCGCACCTCCACCCCGGCCAGTCCGTCGAAGGGCGTCCGGTGCAGCCGTTCGCCGAGGAGCTCGGCTCCGCGCTTGCCCTCTTCCAGGAGCGGGACGTCGGTCCTGCCTGTGTGCTTGCCGGACAGCGACCATTCCGTCTGCCCGTGCCTGGCCAGCAGGATGCGCGGTGCCATGGAGAGATGCCTTTCCAATAGGTACGGGGAGGGGTTCCGGTAGGTGCGGGGAGGGAGTCGTTCAGGTGTGGGGAGAGGGTCATTCAGGTGTGCGGGGCGAGTCATCCGGGTGTGCGGGATCGGTCATTCCATCATCGCGCACCCACTCGCTTGGCAACCCGGGGGGAGATCTCTGCGTCTTTGACGACCGAGGGCGCCCGTTCGGGGAGTTCACATACACCGTAAAATCGAATGTGGCCACGGATCTTCGTGTGCAGACTGTGCAGACCTCGCTGTCGGCGGACCGTGCAGACTGTCGGGTCACCGCAAGCAGATGGGGGAGGGTGATCGGATGCCGCAGACCGATGCACCGCGAGCCGAGGCGGCACCACGCGCCCGGCTTCGCCGGTGGACCGAGCTGCGTACCTCCAGGGCATCGCAGGCCCGGCTCCGCTGGTGGACCGAGCTCCCGCTGATCCTGATGGTGTACGCGTGTTACTCGGCGGGCCGACTGCTCGCCCGGGGCAATGAGGCCGGCGCGGTCGACCACGGCCTGGAGATCCTGCGCATCGAGAAGGCCCTGCGCCTGAACGCCGAGCACCCGCTGAACCGTCTCTTCACCCGCGAGGCCTGGCTCGGCGTACCCGCCGACTTCTGGTACGCGTCCCTGCACTACATGGTCACGCCCGCGATCCTGATCTGGCTCTTCCGGTCCCGCGCCGTGCGCTATCGCGCGGCCCGCACCTGGCTGATGACCTCCACGTTCATCGGCCTGATCGGCTTCACACTGCTGCCCACCTGCCCGCCGCGGCTGCTCGACGCGAGCCACGGCTTCATCGACACGATGGCTCAGTACAGCGACTACGGCTGGTGGGCCGGCGACGCGAGCGCGCCACGCGGCCTGGGTGGCATGACGAACCAGTACGCGGCGATGCCGAGCCTGCACGTGGGCTGGGCGCTGTGGTGCGGAGTGATCCTGTGGAAGTACGGCCGCACGAAGGTGGCCAAGGCCGCGGCTGTCGCGTATCCGCTGATCACCACGATCGTCGTGATGGGCACCGCGAACCACTACTTCCTCGACGCGGTCGCGGGCGCCGTGGTGATGGGGGCCGGGCTGCTGCTGACCCCCCTCGTGATGCGGGTCGCGGACCGTGCGAGGACCAGGCTGGGCGCGCGTTTCGCGCAGGTTGTGGGCGAACGTTTCACCCGGGTCCCGGGCGCCCTGATCGCACGGGCCTCGGGCACCTCGGGCGGCGCAGGTTCCTCAATTGTCAGTGCGGGGTGCCAGACTTCCGCGGGTGAACGATTTCCCCGACAGCGCGAGTCCCGCACCGGGCCTGGAGCCGAGCCGGGTGCCGCCCCCACGGACGCGGGGGACGGCGCTGCGGCAGCGGCTCGCTGACCTGCGCGGCCCGTCCGTACCCCCCAAGGCGCTGGATGCGCGGGCCCTCGCGGCGCTCGCCGCGAACCCCGGGTGCGACCGGCGGGCTCTCCTCGACGGCGCGGGTGTCGACAAGGCGAAGCTGGCGGAAGGGCTGGGTTCGCCGTCCGCCTTCGGGCAGTCGCAGTTCGCCTTCATGCGGGGCAACGCGTTCGAGGCCCGGGTCAAGGCCGACGGGGGCGCGGAGCTGCTCCGCCTCGTGCACGAGAAGCTGGACCCCCGTGCCGAGCCGCCCGCGTCGGGGCGCGTGCCCGACCTTTCCGCGGCCGGCCCCGAGGGGCGCGCGGCCCGTACGGCCCTCGCCCTGCGCGAGGCCACCGAAGCCGGTACCTGGACCCTGCTCGACCACCCCATGGTCGCCCTCGATGTCGCCGGCTCCCCCGCCTTCCTGGAACCCGACGCGGTGGTCGTGCACCCCGACGGCAGCTGGACCGTCGTCGAGATCAAGTCCTTCCCCATGCTGGACGGTTCTGCGGATCCGGCGAAGGTGGGCGCGGCCGCGCGCCAGTCCGCTGTGTACGTACTGGCGCTGGAGGAGGTGGCCGCCCATCTCGGCGCGGCGCCGGAGGGGCGCGCCGGAGGCGAGGGGACGACCGCGCGGAGGCCCGAAGGGTCGAGCACGGTCGTCCCCTCGACACCGGCTGAGGCGCCCCGGAGGCGGAGCGCCCAAGACAGCGCCCCCGCTCCCGAGGTCCGCCATCGGGTCCTCCTGGTCTGCCCCAAGGACTTCTCCAACCTCCCGACCGCGTCCGCCGTCGACGTCCGCAAGCAGCGCGCGGTCACCCGCCGCCAGCTCACCCGCCTCACCCGGGTCGAGGACATCGCCGACGCCCTCCCCGAAGGCACGTCGTTCTCCCCCGACCTTCCTGCCGACTCCCTCACGGCCGCGGTCGAGTCCGTCCCGGCGACGTACGCCCCGGAGTGCCTGGCCGCCTGTGAGCTGGCCTTCCACTGCCGCGACCGTTCCCGCGCGGACGGCGCTGTGACGTCCTTGGGGCGCTCACTGCGGGCCGAGCTGGGCGGGCTGACGACGGTGGGCGACGTACTGGCGGCGGCCCACGGGAAGGTCGGGGACCCGGCCGATCCAGTGGTCGCGGCGCTGCGCAGGGCGGCGGAGCTGCGGGCCGAGGCGCTGGGATCCCAGCCGTCGGGCGCCGACTCATCCACAGTCCTGCCTTCGATGCTCCAGCCCTCGGCGCCCCAGTCGTCGGCAGCCCAGGAGGGGGCCGTATGTCGCTGATCGCCACCCTCGCTCGTCTCGAAGCCGTCGACAGCGGCCGGGCCCAGCGGACCGCCACCGTGCGGCACCGGCATCTCGTCGACCGGCTCCTCGTGTTCGTGCCGTTGATCACCGCCGGTGAGGCCGGAGCCCCGCTCGGGGCGCTCGTCGGGACCGAGCGGGACGCGCCACGGCTGCTTGTCGTACCCCAGCCACGCGACCGCGACCTGCGGTTCGCGTTCCTCGCCGAGCTCGCGGACGTCGTACTGCCGTACATCGACTCGTACGCGGACGTGGTGGAGGCCGCCGAGCGCAACGAGACCGACCCGGAGACCGGCAAGCGCGTCAAGGTCGAGGTCGAACTGTGCGCGGACGCACCACAGTTGATCGTGCCGAGCCGGTCCGGCGTCGAGTTCGTACGACTCCTCGGGCGCTCCATGCGGTTCCGGCGCACCGCCGAGGAGGAGCCGGAGGCGCCCCATCCGGCGCCGCCCAGGGTGCCGTTGCTCGGGCGGTGGATGACGCACTTCGGCGAGCGGGCCCGGGTGCCCGGATCCTCGCTGCTGCTCGCCCTCACCGACGTACTGTCGCGGCACTGGGCCACCGGGCAGAGCAGTCTGGAGGACCAGCACCTGGGAGCGCTGCTCGCCTGGATCGACCCGGCGGACGGCGCGTCGGGCGCGGAGGCGGCGCTGCGGGCCGAGTTGCTGCGGGACTCCCGGGGGCAGCTCGTCTGTCCGCCCGCCGGTCCCGCCACCGACCCGGCCTTCGACAACAAGCTGCTGGCCCCCGCCATCGAGCGCTACGACCGGGCGCGCACCGCACTCGCCGCCGCCGAGGACGGCATCGAGGCGGACGACCGACTCGGTGACCTCACCGCCGCCGAGCGGGAGATCCACGCCCTCGTCGAGCGCGTCACGCGACCCACCTGGGACGCCGTGTGGCGCGGCCTCGACCTGCTGCGTGAGCTGCCCGAGGGCGCGCACGCGGCCGACCGGTGGACCCGCGACCGCTGGTCGTTCACCGGCCACCGCGACCGGATCACCGCGGGCGAACCCCCGCAGCCGCGCCGCGACGACGCGGTCACCGCGGCCAACAAGCTCGCCACGCGCGAGCGTGAACAGGCCCGCCTGGAAGCCCAGGAGGCCCTGGACGACACCCTCGTGATGGCCGGACGGCGGCTCGGCGGTGAGGCCTTCGCCGGTGAGGTCATCGATGTCGTCATGGCGTACAGCGAGGGCAAGCGGCCGAGCCCGCGCCCGCTGGTCACCGTGCGGACGGACGACCGGCCGCAGCTGGGGGGACGGGCGAAGGTGTACCGGTCGTTGGGCGGGAAACCGCAGGCGGCGGAGTTCGTCGCGGCCGAGGAGGACGGCGCCCTGGTCGTTCTGCGCGTGGTCGACAAGATGGGGCGCGGCAAGGAGCCCGAGGCCGGGTCCGTGCCGGAGAAGGGGGACCTCGTCTGCTTCACGCTCTTCGAGCACGAGCAGCGGGGCGGGGCGAAGCTGCCCGACCCGGAGGAGACGCCATGGACGCACGGCGGGCCACCGGGTGAGGCCGACGCCGTACCCCGTCCCGACCCGGTGACGGAGGAGGACGTCCTGTGACATCCGTGACGACCACCGACTTCGATCCGGGCGCCGCCGCCACCCGGGCCACCGACGCGATCCTCCACGACACGCTGCACGGCACCCACCGCGGAGTCGTGGTGGACTCCCCGCCCGGCGCCGGCAAGTCCACCCTCGTCGTCCGGGCCGCGCTCGAACTGGCCTCCGCGGGGCGCCCGTTGATGGTCATCGCGCAGACCAACGCCCAGGTCGACGACCTCGTGCTGCGGCTCGCCGAGAAGGACCCCGAGCTGCCCGTCGGGCGGCTGCACAGCAGCGATCCCGACCCGTACGACAAGACGCTCGACGGCCTGGCGAACGTCCGCAAGTCCACCAAGGCGGCCGACCTCGCGGGCCTCGACGTCGTCATCTCGACCGCCGCCAAGTGGGCGCACGTCAAGGGCGTCGAGCCGTGGCGGCACGCGATCGTCGACGAGGCCTACCAGATGCGTTCGGACGCGCTGCTGGCCGTCGCGGGGCTCTTCGAGCGGGCGCTGTTCGTGGGCGACCCGGGGCAGTTGGACCCGTTCGCGATCGTGGGGTCCGAGCAGTGGGCGGGCCTGTCGTACGACCCGTCGGCGTCCGCCGTGACGACCCTGCTCGCCCACAATCCCGAACTGCCCCAGCACCGCCTGCCGGTGTCCTGGCGGCTGCCCGCGTCGGCGGCGCCGCTCGTCTCCGACGCGTTCTACCCGTACACGCCGTTCCGCAGTGGTACGGGCCACGGTGACCGGCGGCTCGATTTCGGTGTCCCGTCGGACGGTTCGGGTCCCGACCAGGTCATCGACGAGGCGGCGGAGGCGGGTTGGGGGCTACTGGAGCTGCCGGCCCGGCACACACCTCGTACGGACCCCGAAGCGGTACGGGCGGTGGCCCAGGTCGTACGCCGGCTCCTTGACCGGGGTGGCGCGGCCACGTCGGAGCGGTCCGCCGAGCCGGTGCCGCTGACCGCCGACCGGATCGCCGTCGGCACGGCCCACCGGGACCAGGCCGCCGCGGTGCGGGCCGCGCTGGCCGAGCTCGGCGTCGCGGACGTCACCGTCGACACGGCGAACCGGCTTCAGGGGCGGGAGTTCGATGTGACGGTGGTCCTGCATCCGCTCTCGGGGCGGCCCGACGCGACGGCGTTCCATCTGGAGACGGGCCGGTTGTGCGTGCTCGCGTCCCGGCACCGGCACGCGTGCATCGTGGTGTGCCGGGCGGGGGTGACGGACCTGCTGGACGACCATCCGTCCACAGAGCCGGTTCAGCTGGGGGTCACGGTCAAGTTCCCTGATGGCTGGGAGGCGAACCATTCGGTGTTGTCCCATCTGGGGCAGCATCGGGTGGCTTGGCGGCCTTAGCTCGGCGGATCGGCGATCGGCCGGCCGGTGTCGGTTCGGTCCGGTTCCTGCTTGGTTGCCCTGGAGGTTCCGGAGTGGATCACCTGGTGGTTCGGGGATGGATCACCCGGCGGTTCCGGGGTGGATCACCCGGCGGTTCCGGGGTGGATCACCCGGCGGTTCCGGGGTGGATCACCCGGTGGTTCCCGCTCGGTCCCCCAGGCCCCCGGGCCCTCTTGCGCCGCCGGGGGACAATAGACGGTGGCCCGCTCGCAAGGCGGGCCCTGAGAACCGTACGAGGAGGAGAAGACATGGCGGAGCCCACGCCGCGTCGGAACGAACCGCGGCTACGCCCCGCGCCCCTGCTCTTCGAGCCGGCGGAGGCCGCCGGCGATCCGGAGCATTTCTTCGACCTGGAGTCGATAGACGATCCGCGGGCGCTGCTGGCGCGGGCGACGGAGCTGACCCAGGCGTTTCGCGCCGCGGCTGACCGGGCCGTCGAGTTCCAGGCGATCGCCGCCGCGCAGTTGGCTGATCCGCGGCGCTTCGACCGGCTCACCGCGGCGGCGGTCGCGGAGCGGGCCGAGTGGACCGAGGACTACGCGAAGAAAATGATCGAGTTCGGCCGTGATCTGCTTCGGGGGGTGGACGGGAACGGGCGGGCGCATGGGCTTGGGCATGGGGTTGGAGACCATGCGTGATGCTGGGGCGCGCCGGGGGTGGGGTGGGGTTTTCTCCCCCTCCGCCCCTACCCGTCCCTTGTTCCTGGGGGCTGCGCCCCCAGACCCCCTGTCGCGCTGAACGCGCTCATCCTCAAACGCCGGACGGCTGAAATACCTCACCCGCACGTGGCATATGCCGGCGGGGAAGATACTCCACCCCACCCTCTCCTGTCCTGACTTTCGGCAACTCTCGGAGACCGTGCGCTCACCGCCGGTAGATGTTGTTGCCATGAGCAGCACACTGAACCCGGCAGGCAGGTTCGACATCTCGAACGTCACGTCCGAGGGTGTCGCCTGGCTCGCGTCGGCAGGAACGTACCCGCGCAGCACTCTCGCGCTCTGGGAGGAACGGCCGAGCGCCCCGGTCGTCCTGCCCTGCGGGAGCACCTTCGACGTCGTGAACGTCCCGGCGATCTTCGGGCGGTGGATGCTCGACCGGCTGTGGGACGAGGGGCCCGGCTCGGGCCCGGTGGCCGCGTACCGGGGACGGATGCTGTTGTTCGCCGCGCCCGGTACGGCACAGCGGCTGCCCTCGCTTCTCGAATGGGAGGAGTGGGGCTCCCGGAGCGACGGGATTCCGCCCCTGCTCTGCCATGGCACCGGCGACGCGGTCACCGTCCCCGCCCCGAGCGCCCAGGACTCCGGCGGGCCGGGTCCCGACAGCCGCCTGGAATCGCGCTGGCTCGTCGCCCCCGACACCCGCCATCCCTGGCTCCCCGGCCCCGAGATCCTGCTCTGGGCGGCCGTCCGGGCAGCCCGCGCGGCAGCCTCCGCAGCAGTGCGGATATCGATTTTTCCTCCCCGCGATCAGGATGCTAAGGTCTACGACGTCAGCAGGCGCCGCTAGCTCAGTTGGTTAGAGCAGCTGACTCTTAATCAGCGGGTCCGGGGTTCGAGTCCCTGGCGGCGCACGCTAGCGATGGCGAGGCGTGTTCGCGGAAAACGCGGACCGTCTCGCCATCGTCGTTTTTGCGCGGCTTCGCCGCGCGTTGCGGGGGCTTCGCCACCCACACCCCCGTCGAGGTCAGCCACAGTGAACGCCCGCTCGAAAGCTCACCCTGTCGTGATCTTCACCGTCCACGCCTCCGAAGCCGTGCGGTCCTCCACCTCGATCCGTACGTTCTCGCCGGGCACCGTGAAGGTCTCCCCGAGTGCCACCGGCGCGTCCGCGAGGGGTGGGTAGACCGAGTCCTCCCAGCAGGACTCGGAGTGGGGGTGCGCGTCGAGGACCTCGATCGGGCCGCGGCCGGAGTCGGCCTCGCTGCGGACACGGTAGACGAGGACGCCCTGCGTGCACGTCGAGCCGTCGTTGCCCGACGAGCCGCGCGCCTCGAAGGCGAGCACGCTGCCGGGCCCCGTACGGGCCACCGCCAGTTTGGTACCCCGCCCGGAACCGAAAGTCCGCGCACCGGAGCCGTCGACGCCGCCGGAACCGCTGAAGCCACCCGCTCCCGAGTCCAGAGCCCCCGCCGCACCGACCGTCGCCGGTCCCGCGCTCAACGGCTCCAGCGTCAGCCGCGTACTCCCCCGGCCCCGCACGCACGCGACCTGGCTCGGCTCCAGCCAGCCCAGCTTCCACTTGTGCCAGCCGAACAGGTCGGGGGCGAGGCCGAACTGGCTGCCCATGAGGTCCCAGTCACCGACGTAGGTGTCCCAGTCGCCCTTGCCGTCGACGGGGCGGTGGTAGAGGTCGGGGAGGTCGAAGATATGGCCCGTCTCGTGGGCGAGGACGAGGCGGTCCGGCGGGTGTTTCTCGAAGACGGTGACGACCCGGCGGATGTCCTTGCCGTCGGCCCGCAGGGGGGTGTCGAGGTTGACGACCTTCGTCGCGTCCGAGTCGACGCCCGGCGCGTCCGGGTCGGCCACGAAGTAGACGACGTCGTAGCGCGAGAAGTCGATCCGCCCGTCGGCCACGGCGATCGCGTCGCGCAGATAGGCGGAGCGGTGCGCGGAGTTCCAGTCGCGCTGTATGGCGTACGCCGTGGAGGCGTGCGGCATCCGGATCCAGTCACGCTGCGGGTGCGGGCGCAGCGTGAACTTGCCGTACGAGGCGCGCTCGAAGAAGTGACTGGTGGCCGGGAAATAGTCGGCGGTCAGTTCGGCGGGGGTGGTCTGCGGCTCCGAGTCGGGGAAGGACAGGAAGACCATCACCGCGTCGAGGGCGCGCGTCGGACGCGTGTAGGCGGCGTTCCAGGTGTCGAGGCCCTCCGAGTGGTGCGCCTCGGTCCGCTTCAGGGCGCACAGGTCCGAGCGGGGTTCGGCGAGCGCGGGACCCGGCAGCAGTGAGGTCGCGGCCAGCGCCGACATCGAGGTGAACACGGCCGCGGTACTGCGCCAACGGGGCGCCCCGTCACGGGTGAAGGCCCGCA
Organism: Streptomyces sp. NPDC093544; assembly: GCF_040683495.1. Lineage (NCBI taxonomy): Bacteria > Bacillati > Actinomycetota > Actinomycetes > Kitasatosporales > Streptomycetaceae > Streptomyces > Streptomyces sp. NPDC093544. The sequence goes on from NZ_JBFBEA010000012.1 coordinate 284,740, forward strand.
GGACCTCACGGGTGAGCTCCTTGAGGGGGAGCGGACGCGGCACATCGACCTCCGGATGCGGATTTCAGGACACCGCACCCAGCCTGGGTCATTTCGTCATACTTTGCCCTGTTTGTCTACACCAGACGAGTGAGAGGCCACGAGAGGGCGACACCCCGAACACTCACGGAACGTCACATGCGATCGGAGGGGGAAGGAACCCGTCCAGATGCAGGCAGAAACGATCTGTCAGAACGGGTGGTTGTTCCGGGACACTGGACAGTGGCTGCAACTCCCCGGGGCCAGCCTCTATGATCGGCACACTTTCCTGCACGGCCACGGCTTGTGCGGCCGTCCACCACCGGCCGACCACCCCGAGAGACCCATACGAAGAACGAGTGCACTGCGGGAGCGAGCGGTGAGCGGAACGTCCGAAGGGCCGGCGCCTACGGCAGACTTCGTCCGGCCGGCCGTCACAGAGCGTCACATCGACCCATCTCCCCGTACGCCCGCCGGGTTGCCTCCCGGCCCCTCCGTACCCCCCGGGTCACCTCCCGGCACATCCGTCTCGACCGACACGTCCCCCGACGCATCCGCCGTCCCCGGGACACCTTCTGACGCGGCGTCACCCCGCACCTTCCAGGCCGCGTTCGCCACCGCGCCCCTCGCGATGGCCGTCGTCGACCGCGAGGGCCTGGTCGTCACGGCGAACGAGTCGCTGGGGGCACTGCTCGGCAGCGACTCCGGCACCCTCGCCGGGCGGATCGCCTCCGACCTGATGGACCTGGCGTCCGACGCCCGCACCTGGCACGCGTACCGCGAGGTGCTGCGCGGCCGGCAGGCCAGGCTGCGCTGCACGCGTCGGCTCAAGCACCCCGACGGGCACTCGCTCTGGGTCCAGGTGACGGTCGCGCCGCTGCCCGCCCAGGAGCGGGCGGTACTGCTCTCCGTCTCCGACATCAGCGCCCGGCGTGAACTCCAGTCGCGGCTGCGGCACTTGCAGATGCACGACGCGGTGACCCGGCTGCCCAACCGCACCCTGTTCTTCGAGCGTCTGACGGCCGCCCTGGAGGCGGAGGCGTACGAGGAGGGCGGCACCGGCCGGATCGGGCTCTGCTATCTGGATCTGGACGGGTTCAAGGCGGTCAACGACACCCTCGGCCATCGGGTAGGGGACCGGCTCCTCGCGGCCGTCGCGGAACGCCTCACGCGCTGCGCCGAGGAGGCGGGCCACGCACGGGCGACCACTCCCCTGGTGGCGAGACTGGGAGGTGACGAGTTCGCGCTGCTCGTCGAGGACTCCACGGGAACGGAGCAGTTGGCCGACCTCGCCGAGTCCGTCCTCAAGTCCCTTCAGGCGCCCTTCGACCTCTCCGGTCAGCGGCTGTCCGTCTCCGCGTCCATCGGTGTCGTCGAGCGCCGGGCCGCCGGGACCTCAGCGACCGGGCTGATGCAGGCCGCGGACACCACGCTGTACTGGGCGAAGGCGGACGGCAAGGACCGCTGGACCCTCTTCGACCCGGAGCGCAACGCGCACCGGATGACTCGCCAGGCCCTCTCCTCCGCCCTCCGCGCCGCCGTCGAGCGCGGTGAATTCACCCTGGAGTACCAGCCGTTGGTGGGCATGGAGGACGGCAGCGTGCGCGGAGTCGAGGCGCTCGTCCGCTGGAACCACCCCCAGTTCGGGATGCTCACGCCGAATCGGTTCATCGGACTGGCCGAGGAGGACGGCTCGATCGTGCAGCTCGGCCGCTGGGTCCTCGCCACCGCCTGCCGACAGGCCCGCCGCTGGCAGTTGGAACACCCGGACGCCGCAGCGATCTTCGTCAGCGTGAATGTGGCGGTGCGTCAGGTCTGGGACTCCGACCTGGTCGCGGACGTGGCGGAGATCCTGGCGGAGACCGGACTCCCGCCGCAACTCCTCCAGTTGGAGCTCACCGAGTCCGCGGTGATGGGCTCGGCGGGCCGTCCCCTCCAGGCCCTGCAGGCCCTCAGCGACATGGGCGTACGCATCGCCATCGACGACTTCGGCACCGGGTACTCGAACCTGGCATACCTCAGCCGGCTCCCGGTGTCGGTGCTCAAGCTGGACGGCGCCTTCGTACGGGGCTTCCAGTACGAGAGCCGCGACGGCACCGACGCCCACCCCAACCCCGCCGACGAGGTCATCGTCGAGGCCCTCATCCAACTCGCCCACCGGCTGGGTCTGACGGTCACCGCCGAGTGCGTGGAAACCGCCTCCCAGGCCTCCCGCCTGCGCGGCATCGGCTGCGACACCGGGCAGGGGTGGCTGTACTCGCGGCCGGTGCCAGCGGATCGTATCTCCGCGCTGCTTGAGGCGGCGGCGACCTGCGGTCAGGTCTGAGAGCGGGCTCAGGCCGCCTGCGGCAACCCGTACGCGTCCGCGATCAGTTCGTACGAGCGCAGGCGCAGGTCACCGCTGTGGGCGTGGGACGTGAGCATCAACTCGTCCGCGCCCGTGCGCTTCTGGAGGTCGTCGAGGCCGGCACGGACCTCCTCGGCGGTGCCGTGGATGACGTTGGAGTTCCAGGTGGTGATGAACTCCCGCTCCATGGAGGTGAATTCGTACGCCGCCGCCTCTTCCGGCGTCGGGACCAGGCCCGGGCGGCCGGTGCGCAGGCGGACCATGTTCAGGGCGGCCGCAAGGACCTGGCGGCCGGCTTCCCGTTCGTCGTCCGTGGCGAGGGCCGAGACGCCGATGAGGGCGTACGGGGCGTCCAGGACGGCGCTCGGACGGAAGAACTCGCGGTAGAGGTCCAGCGCCGGGATCGTGTTCTGGGCCGAGAAGTGGTGCGCGAAGGCGAAGGGGAGGCCGAGGGATCCGGCCAGCCGGGCGCTGAAGCCGGACGAGCCCAGGAGCCAGACCGGGGGGCGGTGCGGGGACTGGACGCCGCCGGGGGACGTCGACTGGATCGGGCCCGGGACCGCGTGGATGCGAGCGTAGGGGTGGCCGGAGGGGAAGCTGCCGTCCAGGAAGCGGGTCAGTTCCGCGAGCTGTTCGGGGAAGTCGTCGGCGCCTTCGCCCAGGCGGTCCGTGCGGCGGAGGGCCGCGGCGGTCGCACCGTCCGTGCCGGGGGCCCTGCCCAGGCCCAGGTCCACTCGGCCCGGGGCCATCGCCTCCAGGGTGCCGAACTGTTCCGCGATGACCAGGGGGGCGTGATTGGGGAGCATGACGCCGCCTGAGCCTAGGCGGATGCGGGTCGTGTGGGCTGCCAGGTGGGCGAGGATCACGGCGGGCGACGATGACGCCACGCCCGGCATGGAGTGGTGTTCGGCCACCCAGTAGCGGTGGTAGCCGCGGGATTCCGCGAGGCGGGAGATCTTGACGCTGGTCTGGAGGGCTTCGGTCGCTGTGTGGCCTGCGCCGACTGTGACCAGGTCCAGTACGGAGAGGGGGACCGGGGCGGTGCCCTGTGCCGTGCCGCGGATCTCGTCCGTCTCGTTCACCGGGGGTGCCTCCTGTTGCTCGTGCGTGACGTTGTCCGCCTCACAACAGGAGGGTGTCCCCGTTTATTCCCGGGGCGGCCCGGGCGGGGGCTGGGGCGGAACAGTTTTCGCCCCCTCCGCCCTTACCCGTCCCGTACCTGGGGGCTGCGCCCCCAGACCCCCGCTGTCGGCCTGAACGGCCTCGTCCTCAAACGCCGGACGGGCTGAAACGGGGCGGAGCCCCGGAAGGATGGGACGGGTAGGGG